>NZ_CP166769.1:349697-699395 GCF_041345015.1 Bartonella sp. DGB1 | reverse complement strand
CAAGTAATTAAAGCCTCGGCCGAGGTTACTATAAATCCTTTATCAGATATTTCTGCATTAATAGCTTTAAAAAAATCATCATCAACACTTACAGGACAACCTGTACGCGGATGCAATAAACCACCACTGCAAGAAGATGATAAATCCGTATAATTATCATTTGATGAGTTATTTTTTAATCCCACTCCAATGCTCCTTTTTTCCACTCATAAATAAAGCCAACTAGCAAGATAACAAAAAAAACTAACATTGACCAAAAACCAAGCCAACCTATATTGGAAAAAGAAACAGCCCAAGGAAATAAAAAGGCAATTTCAAGGTCAAAGATTATGAATAAAATAGCTATTAAATAAAATCGTATATTAAATTTGATCCTTGCGTTATTAAACGGCGGAAATCCACATTCATATGGAGAATTTTTTTCCTGATCAGGTTTACGATAAGCTACTAAATAAGGTACTATCATTAACGCTAATATAATAATGAATGATAAGATCATAAAAATAATAACCGGCAAATATGAAGTTAAAATATTAACCATTATAAAGACCTTTAATAAACAGCAATTTTTATTATATCAGCAAATATAAATTATTTTTAACTCTAGCATATTGCAATCTTAAACGCAAAGATTTAACCTATTTTTTTCTATATTATCTGTTTAAATCTTCTCCAAATTACGTTATTATTAACATTTTAAAATTATTAAAGTAAAATTCAATTGAAATAAGTCGTATTAATAAATAATATTAAATTTTAATAAATGGATAATAAAATGATTGATAAAAGTTATCATGTGTCTTGGGATCAGTTTCACCGAGATTCTCGCGCCTTAGCATGGAGAATCTCCAGCTTGAAAAAAAATTGGGCCGCCGTTGTCTCAATTGCTAGAGGTGGATTAGTACCTGCGGCTATAGTTTGCCGCGAATTAGGCATAAGAGTTATTGAAAATATTAGTATTGCCTCTTATCATGATGAGACGATACAAGGAGATCTAGAAATATTAAAAGATGTAAATGATGACATCAAAAAAACTAAAGGAGAGAATGTCCTAGTTATTGATGATTTATCAGACACAGGTAACACCTTAAAGTTAATCAAAGAAATATTACCACTAGCACATTTTGCTACAGTTTACGCAAAACCAGCAGGAAAAAATACAGTAGATACTTTTATAACCGAAGTTAGCCAAGATACTTGGATTTATTTTCCATGGGATCTAGGATTCAGCTATCAAGAACCAATCGAAAAAACCTACAAAGAATAATATATTATTCAATATTTTTATAACGATTAATCCCATTGACCTACTAAGGATAGCTATATGGATAAACTATATAAAAATATAATTAGCTCAAAATATATTTCAGTAGAAAATGAATATTTTCTACAAGTAGGGGCTATTGCTTATAAATACATCAACAATAAATATGAAATTTTATTAGTTACAAGTAAAACTAGTAAAAGGTGGATAATACCTAAAGGCTGGCCTCAAAAAAATAAAAATCTCTCAGAGTCAGCCTTACAAGAGACAATAGAAGAAGCTGGAGCGACAGGAAACATAACACAAATACCAGTCGGACATTATTATTATGAAAAATTATCCCGCAGCAAACAAAAATCTAAAAAAATACGATTAGATGTCTTTGGCTTAGAAGTTACAGAAATCTACCAAGACTGGCAAGAACGATATCAACGTTGTCGACAATGGTTCACTGCAGACGAAGCAGTCTTAATAATTGAACAACCAGAATTAGCTCAACTTGTCTCAGACTTTTTTAATGATTTAGAAAAAACAAAATAATAATATAAATATATTACCCCTATTTAATAATACTAATTGATTTAACAATAATAACATATAGTTACGATTAGATATCTTAACTCTTAAAAATTATAATACACAAAAACTAAAAAAGCCCCATCAACGTTACCGATCATGGTTAACTATAGATGGAGCGATTATTAATAATTGAACAAACAAAATTAATTCAACTTATTTTAGACCTTCATAGATTTTGAAAATAATATATTATTCCCATTCAATAGTACTAGGTGGTTTAGAAGTAATGTCATATACAATACGATTAATACCACGCACTTCGTTGATAATCCTGGTAGATATTTCTGCTAAAATATTCATATCGAAATTATAAAAATCTGCTGTCATACCATCAATAGAAGTCACAGCTCGCAAAGCACATACATATTCGTAGGTACGCCCGTCCCCCATAACACCAACTGTCTGTACAGGTAATAACACTGCAAAAGCTTGCCATATTTTATTATACAGACCCCTCTTTTTAATTTCATCTATATAAACAGCATCAGCTTCTCTTAATATATGTAACTTTTCTTCAGTTATTTCTCCAGGGCAACGTATAGCTAAACCAGGACCAGGAAACGGATGTCGCTCAATAAACCATTCAGGAAGTCCTAATTCTTTTCCTAACAACCTAACCTCATCTTTAAATAATTCGCGCAAGGGTTCCACTAACTTCATATTCATACGTTCAGGTAGACCGCCTACATTATGGTGACTTTTAATAGTTAAATTATTTCCACCTAAATTAGAAACACTCTCAATTACATCTGGATATAAAGTACCTTGAGCTAAAAATTTAACGTCACCTATTTTTTTAGCTTCTTCCTCAAATACTTCAATAAATATTTTACCTATTATTTTTCGTTTTTTTTCAGGATCAGTTACTCCTGCTAAAGCTGCTAAAAATTTATCTTTTGCATCAATCATGATAACTTTTAGAGAAGAAAATTTATCAAACATTTCAACCACTTCTTGCGCTTCATTTTTACGCATAAGACCGTGATCTACTAAAATACAAGTTAAATTTTCTCCTATTGCCTCATGTATTAAAGCTGCAGTAACAGAAGAATCTACTCCTCCAGATAAGCCACAAATCACCTTTTCATTACCAACATCCTGTTTAATTTTTTGTATTACATGTTGTCGATAAGCTGTCATTGTCCACTGCGGAGAAAAATTTGCTATTTTATAAAGAAAATTTTTAATTAACGCTCCACCATCAGGAGTATGAACGACCTCAGGATGGAATTGAACTCCATACCAAGGTTTGAATTTATGTGCAATTACAGCAAAAGGAGCACCGTCAGATTTTGCTAAAACCTCAAAATCTACCGGAAGACTAGATACATAGTCGCCGTGACTCATCCAAACAGGATAAGATTCATTTTCATACCACACATCATCAAATAAAGGATTTGTTTTACAGATATTTATTAATGATCGCCCAAATTCACGATGATCTCCTTTTCGTATCTGTCCACCTAATTGATAGCATAACACTTGCTCACCGTAGCATATTCCTAAAATAGGTATATTGGCATCTAAAATAATTTGTGGTATCCTAGGAGAATTAATATCTAAAGTTGAATGAGGACTACCGGACAAAATAACTGCCTTAGGATTTATACACTTAAAAGCTTCTTCTGCTTTTTGATAAGGTATAATTTCACAATATACCTGTAGTTCTCTAACTCTACGTGCAATCAACTGGGTTACCTGACTACCAAAATCAATAATAAGTAGAGTTGCCTTTTCTTCTTTTCGCATATCTATATAACCTTTAGCAATTAAAATATTATTTTTATATTAAAGCTTTTTTGTAAAAAAAGTAACAAAATTTTATATTATTCGTAATTATTTTATAGGAACAATTAATGAAATTATTAAACGACAAATTTTCACCACAATTAATTATTATTTTAACCATTTTATTTGGTTATAGCATTATTGCACATTTTTACCCTTATTTAGATATATGGTTATCTCAACAATTTTTTCATGAAGATTTACAAAATTTTTATTTAAAAGATAATATAATATTAATCATTTTAAGGCTTATCAATTATTTTTCTCCAATATTAATTGTAGGCTATTGTGTTATAGTAATTTTCCTACATTATAATACAAAAATACCTATTAACACAATCAAATCATACTTGATAAATTATAAATTAGCTTATTTCATCTTAAGCTTTTATCTAATTATCACTATATCCTTAATAAAAGTCTTAAAATTATATTTTGCAAGATCAAGACCAAGAGATATTACTTTATTTGGTGGTGATTACCCTTTCCAAGCCGCTTGGGAGAAAGCTAATTATGCTATTATTGAGAGCCATTCTTTTCCTTCTGCTGAAAGCGCAATAGCTATGTCTATGATCTTAATACCATGGTGCATGCCCAAATCACAATTACGAACTATATTATTGTTTGTTTTTTCTCTATGGATAGCCTTTGTCTCTTTTAACCGTGTCTTATTTGGAGCTCATTTCTTATCTGACATTGTAACATCTTGGGCAATAATTTTATTTTTTATTGTAGTATGGAGCAAAATTTTCAATAAAATATTAGCCCTGCGATAAAATAGAAATAAAAAAACCATCACTTAATGTACGGTTAGGGGTAAATAATGCCCCTTCCGGCGTAAATAAAGGACAGATATTTTCTGGTGCTAATAATTTATCCCATAATATTCTTAAATCTAAAGGTTTAAAATTAGGATGATGTTTTAAAAAATTTTGTATTTGTAAATTATTTTCTTCTTCTAAAATGGAACAAGTAATATATACTAAAAATGATTGTTCCTTTTTTAAATAAATAGGAGCTTCCCACAGGATCTGCTGTTGTTTTTCTCTTATTTCATTCAAATATCTTTCAGACAATTTCCATTTTAACTCAGGATGTCTGCGCCACACACCAGAACCACTACATGGAACATCAAGTAAAATAATATCCATTTTATTTTGTAATTTTACTAAATTATCTTTATTTTGTAAAATTTGGATATTTCTACTGCCAGCTCGCTTAACTCTTTCATAAATGGGTGCTAAACGATTCTTATCTACATCATAAGCATAAATTTGACCTTGATTTTTCATCAAAGCAGACAAAGCTAATGATTTACCTCCTGCACCAGCACAATAATCTAAAAGCTGGATATTATTCCTAAGCGGTAATAATTTTGTAACTAATTGAGAACCTAAATCTTGTATTTCGAACCAACCCTTTATATAACCTTGTTCCTTAGTAACATTAGGATGTCTGTTGGAACCAATTACCGAAGGAAAACGAATTAACTCTTCACAGAACTCTAATTCTGTCGCATTTTTTAACATCGCCATAACCTTCTTTTTATCTGCCTTTAGTGTATTAACTCGCAGATCTAAAGGAGGACGCTGTGATAATGCAAAAGCTTCTATTACCCATTCATCATTAAAGACTCTTTTAAACGGCTCCATAAGCCAATCAGGAATATTAGCAAATTCCTCTAATGGAGCATTTTCTGCAAATCTTCTATCCCACGTATCAATATTATCATCATCTAACTGATAGAGTAAAAATTTATCATTTTTAATCTCTTCTATCAAAGCTTTAGCTGTTTTATCAGATGCCAATAAATAAGCACCAAATGCTAAAGTTGTAGGAGTCTCTATCTCGCCCATAAAATAAGTTATAAGTCTTTTATACCGGAAAGCATCATAGACTATGTTACCAATTGCGCTTCTATCATTTACTCCAGCAAAACGATTAGCTAAACCCCAATTAGATAATGCTTTCGATATAGGTAATTTCTGCTGCTCAATAAGTTTTAATACATCTACAGCTGCACTAATTCGTCCTGCTAATTTCATAATTCTACCTTTTAATTTATTAAAGGAACTTATAACATAAGTAAACGTTGTTTTTAAAACTAACTAATAAGGAGAAAATAGATGACCTTTAAAAAACATAAAAAAAAATCCAAATCTAAACATAAGTTTAAAAAACCTGATGTAAATTATAACTACCGTAGCACTACATTTATTAGTGATTTATGGTAAGTATCTCCTTATATATTCCTCAATATTTTCTTCTTAATAAGCTAGGTTAAACTAATCATTTAACCTAGTTTTGTTATACTGAATAATTAGGACTTTCTCTAGTTATAGATATGTCATGTATATGGCTTTCTTTTAATCCAGCATTGGTTATACGTATAAATTTAGCTCTATCATAAAAATCTAGTAAATTCTTAGACCCAGTATAACCCATAGACGCCTTTAACCCGCCAGCTAATTGATGTAATACTCCTGATACAGGACCTTTATAAGCAACTTGCCCCTCTACACCTTCGGGTACTAATTTTAATTCATCTCGTACTTCACCTTGAAAATACCTATCTGCAGAACCACGTGCCATAGCCCCAACAGAGCCCATGCCTCTATAAGCCTTATAAGCGCGCCCCTGATACATATATACCTCACCAGGACTTTCATCAGTACCAGCTAACACAGAACCAATCATAATAGCTTGTGCGCCAGCAGCCATTGCTTTAGCAAAATCACCAGAAGATTTAATACCACCATCAGCTATGACAGCTATATTTTTAGATCTAGCAACAGAAACTACATCCATTATAGCGCTTAACTGCGGCACTCCTACACCTGCAACGATACGTGTAGTACAAATAGATCCGGGACCAATACCTACTTTAATCGCATCTGCCCCTGCTTCAATTAAAGCGTGAGCTGCTTCAGCTGTCGCTATATTACCAGCCATTATACATATATTCTCATTAGCCATTTGTTTAATAGTTTTAACCGCTTCTAAGACCCTTTGTGAATGTCCATGAGCGGTATCTACTACCAATAAATCCACACCTTCCTGCATCAGCGCTTCAGCTCTTGCTATACCGTCAGATCCAACATTAATAGCAGCCCCTACTCTTAATCTGCCTTGTGCATCTTTAGTAGCTAAAGGATTTAATTGAGCTTGCTCAATATCTTTCACAGTTATTAATCCAGCAAAATTACCGTTATTATCAGTTATTAATAATTTTTCAATTCGATGCTGTTGCAATAGTTCTTTAGCTTTTTCTGGTGATACATCTGAACGAGCAGTAACTAAATTTTTACAGGTCATCAATTGTGATATAGGCAAAGTTTCATCCACTATAAACCGCACATCACGATTAGTTAAAATTCCTACTAAACGACCTATTTCTGAGCCTTGTTGCGGCTGTTCTACCACTGGTATACCAGTAATACCGTGTTTTTTCATTAATTGTCGTGCCTGACCTAATGTCATATCTGGTGTAGCAGTTATCGGATTTAAAACCATACCGGATTCAAATCTTTTTACTCTACGCACTTCATGTGCTTGTTGTTTTATTGATAGATTACGATGAATAACGCCTATACCACCCATTTGAGCCACAGCAATAGCTAAAGACGACTCAGTCACAGTATCCATAGCAGCAGATAAGATAGGTAATTTTAATTCAATATTTTTGCCAATAAAAGTAGTAATATCAACCTGTGTGGGTAATATTTCAGAATGAGCTGGCTCCAAGAGCACATCATCAAAAGTAAGAGCAAGATGTTCGCTAATTTTCGCCATGAGCAAAACTCCAAGTTTAGCTTAAAATTTTAGTATTGGCTATTACTCTTAACATATTATTTAGGAATTTGCAAAGCCTTTACCTAAAGGTAACATATTATAAAAAGATAATTTACGGTAAATTGTAGAACGGCTTATATTCAAACTTTTTGCAGTAGCGGAAATACTATTATTCTTTTCTTTCAATACTGCTGCTAAAATAGATTGTTCTATCTCTGCTAAAGTTCTAATTTTTCGACTTTTTGGATAAAAAATAGATATATTAGATGTGTTGTTTTCTGGATTAACATAATTCATAATATAACTATGATCTACGAATAAATCAGGAAAATCATCTATACCTAAAATACTATCTTTTGTTATCAACACTGCACGTAAAATAGCTTGATATAGTTGTTTAACATTTTTTTCCCATTCTTCATATTGCAGTAACTGCAATATATTATCATTGATATGAGTTATATGTAAAAATTCTGTCTGCTGAGTAATTTTATTTAAAATAAAGTTACTCAAACCTATTATTTCTTTTCTTTTCTGTCTTAAAGGTAAAAAATAAATATAATCAGATGCTAAATAAGCAATAATAATAGATATATAAGGAGAATTTTTAAACTTATTTTTTAACTTCTTTTTACTTGAAGTTATAAGTCTAAAATCAAAAATTTTATGTAGTCTCTCTATTACAAAGATAAAATAACGTAAATGTAACAAAGTTAATTCATCTAAATCACTTACATATAAGCTACCACCTTTAGTTTTTTCTAGCGCTTCAGATAATACATTGGTAAATTCATTATTTTCCCAATTTTTTTTCGCTTCTTCAAGGATAATCTCTATATTATTAAATGATTTAGCTGATAATATAGTAAATTTCTTATCTGCTCTAGAGCTTTCACAATGAATTATATTAGCACAAAATCTTTTACCGGTACCAGATTCTCCTTCTAATAGTAAATTAGAGTTATGATCGCTAACTTTTTTCAACTGTGGTAAAATAGGATCTACAACTTCTTCTCCTTCATAAAAATCTGAAAAATACACACATTTATCTAAAGAAAATGCTTTTTCCTTATTTATTAAAGATTTATTGTACATTAATAATCTATTTATAGAGATTTTTAATCTCAATAAATTATCATCATATAAAATAATTTCATCTATTTTTAATTTTAAGCTAATATCATCAGGAACTTTAGTTAATGATAATATTAAAAAATACAATTCAGGCAAGGAGTTAGATAATATTTTTAAAGCTTCCTCTAAGGAATTTTCTATAGCCGTTTCTCCCAAAATAACTATTATATTTTGGTTGGTGATACCACTAGTTAAAAATTCTAAACTGTCATTAATAGTGTTAAAAGTAATGACTTGATAACCAATTCGCTTCAGGTAACTACTAAACCTATAATTATACTGTGGATTTTTTTCAATAATAATAACAATAGTTCCTGCCATAGCCCAGTCTCATTATATTAACGCAACGTCAATATAATGAGTTGTCATGAAAAATAGTTGCAATATATGTAAAAAATGTTCAGAATACTAGCATAAAATGAAAAAAGAGTAAGCAAATGAATCAAACATTAACAAAAACTGCGAAGAATGACATTTTCCCTAAATGGGATTTAACAGATTTTTATGCATCTCCTACTGATCCTAAATTTTTACAAGATTTTACCAAACTTGAAGAAGAAGTAAAGAAATTCGTAGCCAAATGGGAAGGCAATCTACAAACCTCGACCGAATATACAGATGACAAGTCTTTAGGACATGCAGTACAAGAATATGAAACTATAGTGGAGCTTGCATATAAAATAAGCTCCTATGTATATTTAAATTATGCTCTAAATGTTTCTGACCCCGAAAGATCAAGACTATTAAGTGATACACAAAGTAAAATCACTAAAATATTCACATCGTTAATATTTTTTGAGCTTGAATTAAATAAATTAAATGAGGAAAATTTAAAAACAGCAGAAAAAGATAAATTATTTAAAAAATATTTACCGTGGATTAATAAAATACGCAAAAATAAACCTCATCAATTAAATGATGATCTAGAAAGGTTATTTTCTGAAACATCCCTAACTGGATATGCCGCTTGGAACCGTTTATATAACGACACCTTAAGTAAATCACGTTATTTAGTTGATAATGAAGAGTTAACTTTAGAACAAACTCTTGACCTGCTACAAAATAAAGAAGAAAATAAACGAAAAGCAGCCTTTTATGCTCTAAAAGAATCTTTTGAAAAAGATTTACCTATCTATAGTTTAATTACTAATGTTTTAGCTCAAGAGAAAGAAATATCTGATAGATGGCATAAATTCGAGGATGTAGCTAGCAGCCGTCATTTAGAAAATAGCATTGATCCTGAAATGGTCGAGGCGTTAGTTAATACCGTAAAAGCAAATTATCCAGCTATTTCTCATCGATATTATGCTATAAAAGCTAAATTACTAGGCAAAGAAAAACTAAATGCATGGGATAGAAATGCTCCACTAGGAGATGCTAAAAATGAATATATTAGCTGGAAGGAAGCTGAGAAAATCGTATTAGAAGCCTATGAGCAATTTTCTCCTAAATTAGCTGAGTTAGGTAAAAAATTCTTTGGTAATGGCTGGATAGATGCAGAATCTACTCCAGGTAAAAAATCAGGTGCTTTTGCTCATAGTACAGTACCTTCGGTTCATCCTTATTTACTATTAAATTATTTAGGTTCTAGTAGGGATGTTATGACTTTAGCACATGAGTTAGGTCATGGTGTGCATCAATTACTTGCTGCTCCGCAAGGTGTGTTAATGGCTTCCACTCCTTTAACATTAGCTGAAACAGCATCTGTATTTGGTGAAATGCTTACTTTCCAATCTTTACTGAATAAACAGACAGATCTAAAACAACGGCAAATTTTCTTAGCTAAAAAGGTGGAAGATATGATTAATACCGTTGTTAGACAAATTAGCTTTTATTTATTCGAAAGAGAAGTTCATGAAACAAGAAGATCAGAAGGTGAGCTTAGTAACGAAAAAATAGGACAAATTTGGCTAAAAACACAAAAAGAATCTTTAGGAGAGGCAATTGAAATAACAGAAGATTATGCAAATTTCTGGACATATATTGGTCATTTCATACATTCACCATTTTATGTCTATGCATATGCATTTGGCGACGGTTTAGTAAATTCTTTATATTCTGCATATCAGCAAGGTCAAGAAAATTTCAAAGAAAATTACTTTAAATTACTTGAAGCTGGTGGCAGTAAAAGTCACGAAGAATTATTAGACATGTTTGGTTTTGATGCTAGTAAAGCTAGTTTTTGGGAAAAAGGACTATCTACAATTATAAATATGATTGATGAGATAGAAGAAATTGAAAATAAAATAAATAGATAATTTATTTTATTACTCTATATAGCATATAAATAAAATTAAATTTTAATTTATATGCTATATTTAATATGAGGTCACTAATGAAGATTTTTCGTTTTATCACTATTGGACTATATGCTTTATTACTAACTGGCTGTAATAATGGCTTGAGTATTTTTTCTCCTGAACAACAATTCTACAGTTCTAAAACTAATGAGATTGAAGGCACCTGGAAAGATGCCAGCGGGATATTATCGAAATTTAAAAATGGTACTTTTGAAACAAAAACAACTGATACTAACGAAAAATTAGCTGAAGGTACATACTATATAGATAGCAACCAAGTAGTACAGCTTAATTTACGTTCTCTAGTAAGAGGTACTGTTTCTAAAGTTCAATGTAATTTAGTATCTTTCAATAAAACCCTAACTTGCACACCCGAGAATGGTAAATCTTTCTCATTACGTAAAATAAATTAGCCTATTAATTTATATTCCTTTACAGAATTTATTAATTTTGTTAGGATCCCGTTACATAATATTATTAGGTCTTTTATGAATAAAATCTCTTTTAATACCCCAATTAAAAAAATTGGGGTTCTTCTTGTTAATTTAGGAACTCCTGATCAATTAGATATTAAATCTATACGCAGTTATCTTACTGAATTTCTATCTGATAAAAGAGTGATAGATTTGCCAAGGTTAATCTGGTATCCAATTTTATACGGAATAATTTTACGTAAAAGACCAACAAAAACTCTTAAATCTTATCAAGCTATTTGGGATAAGACATATAATGAATCCCCTCTTCGCCTTATTACTAAGCAACAGACTTTACTAATAGAACAAAATATAAAACAACAATTAAAACTTGCCAAACTAAATACAGAACAACTTATTATTGAATGGGCAATGCGGTATGGTACGCCTAAAATAGAAGAAAAATTAGATATTTTAGTGAACGCAGGCTGTGAAAAAATATTATGTTTTCCTGTTTATCCGCAATATTGTGCTGCGACCACCGCAACCGTATGTGATAAAGTTTTTGACTTTTTAAAACAACAACGACATATTCCTGCAATAAGAACCGTACCAGCTTATTATGACCACCCTTTATATATAAAAGCTTTAGCAGATTCTATCTTAGAGCATTTAACAAACTACCCTCATAGAATAGATAAATTATTGGTATCTTTTCATGGAATACCTAAAAGATACAGCAAATTAGGTGATCCGTATGAAAAACAATGTCTAGAAACTACAAAAAAATTAGCAAAATATCTTAATTGGAAAGAAGATAAAATTGATATTTGCTTTCAATCTCAATTTGGTAAAGAAGAATGGTTACAACCATACACTGAAAAACATATAAAAAAATTAGCTCAATCAAAAATAGAATCTATTGCTATAATCAGTCCTGGTTTTGTAGCGGATTGTTTAGAAACATTACACGAAATAAACATAGAATATAAAAAATTATTTCAAGATAATGGTGGTAAAAATTTCACTTACATTAAATGTTTAAATGATAGTGAACAAAATATTCAACTGTTAACTGATATAATTTTAAATGAATTACAAGGATGGCTAAAATAATTACCTATAAGTTGAACTAATTAAATTATTTTTCATTATCAAACTTGTTATTAAAACATTATAGCCAAAATATATTAATAATTACAAAATTCTACTAGGTTAGTCATGGTGAAAATTTTCAATTTCTTGAGTTATAGTATAATAAAACATAGCTTTTTGTTTGTTTTTATATTAATAGGATCACATTCTTTAGCCTCGGCTAAAAAACCACTTAACGCAGATGCTGTTAAAGAATGGATTATAAATTTTAAACCGGTAGCGCTATCTAAAGGAATTACAGAAAAAACTTTTTCTGAAGCTTTTGATAATATATCATCCCCGGATTTTTCAGTTTTACCTAAAGCACGTTATCAACCTGAATTCATTATGACATTAGTCCATTACCTTAGCCGTCGTATTTCAGCTAATATTATTAAGGAAGGACAAGAAAAAAGTAACCAATATGCTGATATATTAGAAAAAATTAATAAAAATACTGGTGTAGATAAAAATATATTATTAGCAATATGGGCGGCTGAAAGTTCCTATGGAAGAGCTTTAAAAAATCCTATGGCCGTTAGAGATATTTTTAATTCTTTATCAGTATTAGCTTACGCGGATGATCGTAGAAGTCAATATGCTCAAAAACAATTGATTGCGGCACTGAAAATTTTACAAAGCGGTAAAGTAAAAAGAAAAGACTTAGTTGGCTCCTGGGCTGGCGCTATGGGGCATACTCAATTTATTCCTACTAGTTATCTAGCTTTTGCTAAAGATATTAATGGTAACTCCTGGCCTAATATATGGCATTCTATCCCTGATGCCTTAGCCTCTTCAGCAAATCTTTTAAAAACTAATGGTTGGATTAAAAATCAAAAATGGGGTTATGAAGTTCTTTATCCTTACCAAGATATAAAAAAATTTGATAATAAAAATATGTCTTTTGCAGAATGGCAAAAGCTTGGAATAATACGTGCTGATAAAAAAAATTACCCAAATTTAACAAATACTGCTCGTTTGCTATTCCCAGATGGGGTAGACGGTCCTATCTTTCTTGTTACTAAGAATTTTTCTGTTTTAAAAACCTATAACAATGCTAATCGATATGCTTTGCTTATAGGTATTTTAGCAGATAGAATTTCTGGAGAGCTAGGACTCAGCAAAAAATGGGTACCATAGTTTATCTTTTGTAAGAGGATACTATGAAATATAACAAAATAAAATCGCCTTTACTATTACTTTCATCTATTTGCTTTTTAACTATGCCTATATCTGTCAATGCAACGGGCTTAATGGATTTAATCTATAACACCCCTAAAAAAGATAAGGTCAACACAGCTATAGAGCAAGAAAAACAATTACAAAAATTTAACTCTTTTCCTGAAAATGAAGCCATAATAACAGAAGAAAACAATGGATTATTAAAAGAAAATACAATAAAAGCAACTAATAAAAACCAATTATCTATTCTATTACTAGGAGATATGCTAACGACTCCTATAAAAAATGGACTTAGCCGCACTATTGATTTTAAAGAAAATCCTATTGAGTTAATTGAGGCCTCCAATTATAACGCGCAGCTGCTAAATTTTTCAGCTAAAAATATCATTAATGACGTAAATAATATATTAGATTATAATAACCCTAATTTTGTTATTATAGCTATAGGTTATGCAGATGTAATAAAATTAGATAGAGAATTAGCAACTATATCCTTATTTAATAACAGCTGGCAAAAAGATTACGAACAACAACTGATAACTTTAATAACACCTTTATTAAAACGTAATATAGATTTTGCTCTAGTAGGAACTTTGCCACACCCCTCAAAAAATGCTAATAGGATTGCTAAAATAATTAATGAGATAACACAAAAAATAGCCAAAAAATATAATATTACTTTTATAAATATGTGGAATAATTTTGCTAACGACTATGGACAATTTAGCGAAGTTGGTTTTACTAAAGAAGGCAAGTTAACAAAACTACGTTATAAAAATAATGCAGATTTTACCACAGAAGGAGAAGATAAACTAGCCTATTATATTTCTGAAGAAATAACAAATAAGTTTTTTAATAAAAATAAACAAAAAGATAACTCTTTGACTAATACTCACAACAATCAAATAATTACCGCTAAAACTACTAATGCAGGTCTATGGGAAACTAATAAAAGCAACTTAACAAGTCCAATAAAGACCAAACAAAAAGATAACTTAACCCAAATAGCTCCTTTTGGACGAGTAGACAACAGTTATATCACAAGGAATGCAACCAAACTTGCAGAATCCGATACGTCAATTCCAAAAATCACTCCCTCTGTGCTAGATGAAAATAAACAGCATATTCAAAAAATTGACTTTTTAAACGGCTCCGAAAATAATCTGAGCACATCTGAACAAAATAAGCTTAAATTACGAGAAGTTAAACCAGAAAGCGATGATTATAACAAATACGATAATGAAAGCGACCAGCAAATAGAAGATCAAAGAATAAAAACAAATAATAGAAACCAAACAACCGATAAAGAAACAAAGATAGAAAAAACTTCAATCAAAGAAACACAAAAAAGATTTAAAAAAGATCTATCAACTTTACCAATGAACGGTTTATATTATTAATTTCAAAGATTAAAAATATATTTTATGTTTAAAATATTTATCTGCAACTTTGTTACATTTAAAATTAAAGTTTGAGCATAATGCGTTTAATCTTTCAATATGTTTATCAATATCTTCTATCTTATCATCTAATTGTTTTGCGGCTTTATAAGCTTCCAAAGCATCTACATAACATCCATCACGCTCATAAATATCCCCTAATCTATACCAAGCTATAGCAAAATTATTGTCGATATTTAACGCAATACTAAAGTCTTTTTTAGCTTTTTCTAAATCGTTAATAGCTAAGTAACTTAGTCCTCTATCAACATACATTTGTGGTAATTTAGGATTGTTTGATAAAGCTGCAAAAAAAGCATCTATAGATTCTTTATGCCTATTCAACTTTTGTAAAACAATAGCTTTACCATAAAAAGCTCTATAATTTTTTGTTAGCCCTGTAGCTTTATTAAAAAAATATAAAGCCTCTTTGAAGTTTTCCTCTGCTAAAGCTATATTTCCTAAACCGATATAAGCAATAGCATTATTAGGCTGTAAAGTTAAAACATGATTATAATCAGCAGCGGCTTTATCTAGATATCCTTTATTTAAAAATAAAGTACCACGATTAATATAAGCATCTATAAAATTACTATCAAGTTGAATAGCCTGGCTAAAATCTTTTAAAGCACTATTATAATCACTATCTTGCGCAAAAGCTATTCCACGAATATTATAAGCTTCCACTGACTTAGGATTATCCAATATAGTCTGTGTCATCGAGGAAATATTTTCAAAATTGTTATTTTTACATGAAATAAATAAAAGACAAACAAGTGGTAAAACTACACTTTTTTTAAACATAATACCTCGACACCGCATTGCACAAATCAAATATTAACTTTAAGTGATTAATATCCTAATTATAAGCAATTAATATCCTAAAATATGAATAACAAAAAGCGCCTATAAAAAGCGCTTTCTGTTATAACAAATTAATATCCTAAACCATCATCATGTTGAGCTTTTTTCCGTGCTAGTTTACGAGCTCTACGAATAGACTCAGCTTTTTCTCTTGCACGACGCTCTGATGGCTTTTCATAATGAGAACGCATTTTCATTTCACGGAATATTCCTTCCCGTTGCATTTTCTTTTTCAAAGCTCTCAGCGCTTGATCAACATTATTATTACGGACTAATACTTGCACTTGTATCACATACTTTCTAATTAAGTTAACATAGACTTACCATGTGTAATCTGGTAAATACATACATTATTAACTTAAAAAACACAATTTGTCTAGTGAATAATCTAATTTTTGTTTTAAATTGATATAGGATATATATATTTATACACAATATTAAAAATATATTTATATAATTGGATCTATTATGAATTTATTTCGCAAATTTTTCACTGTTTCTTCTGGCACTTTTTTAAGCCGTTTGTTAGGATTTATAAGAGAAATACTAATAGCCACCGCTTTAGGTACTGGAGTGGTTGCCGATGCTTTCAATGCAGCATTTAGATTTCCTAATACTTTCAGAAGATTATTTGCAGAAGGAGCTTTTAGTTCTGCTTTCATTCCATTATTTTCGAAAGAGCTAGAAAGTAATGGTTTAACAGGAGCTAAGAAATTTTCTAGTGAGATATTTAGCATATTATTCACTATCTTATTATTGTTAACTATTTTAATAGAATTATCAATGCCTCTTTTAGTTACTTATATTATCGCCCCTGGTTTTAGTAATGAGCCGTTAAAATATTCTTTAACTTATCGCCTATCATTAATAATGTTTCCTTATTTAGCTTGTATGTCGTTAGCTGCAATGATGGCCGGCATGCTGAATGCATTACATAAATATTTTGCTGCTGCTATAGCTCCTGTTTTTTTGAATATTATTTTAATAGTTATTTTAATAATTGTACGAATTAATGATTACGATAATTTAACTCTTGGTATATGGCTAGCTTGGGGAGTTTTCTTATCAGGAATTTGTCAATTAAGCATAGTTATTTCGCTGTAAAAAAAGCCGGCGTCACTTTTCAAATCAAGAAACCTCAACTTACCTCAAATGTTAAAAAATTATTATGGTTAGCCTTACCAGCAGCCATTACTGGAGGAATTACCCAAATAAATTTACTTATCAGTACTAATATCGCCTCATCTCAAGCCGGAGCAGTTTCCTCACTAGTTTATGCAGATCGTCTTTACCAATTACCCTTAGGTATAGTAGGTATAGCTGTAGCAACAGTATTATTACCTGAATTATCTCGTGCCTTAAAAAATAAATTAAATAATACCAGCCTACATATTCAAAATAGGTCTTTAGAATTTACTTTATTACTTACCTTACCTGCAGCTTTTGGATTTTTGTTATTATCCTATCCTATTGTACAATTAGTCTATCAAAGAGGAGAATTTACTCCTGAAGCAACTTATATTGTAAGTAATATTTTAACTATCTATGGCTTTGGTCTACCTGCTTTTGTTTTGATAAAAACTTTTATTCCAAGTTTTTTTTTCTCGAGAAGATACTAAGACTCCAATGATATTTGCGATTATGTCAATGTTAACCAATTTAACATTATGTTTATTGTTATTTCCTAAATATTCTGTTGAAGGAATTGCTGTAGCAGAAATAACCGCGGGCTGGTTAAATGCAAGCTTATTATTTATCACCTTAGTCATTAGGAAACAATGGAAGCCTGATTTCAACTTACTAAAAAATATTATCTGTATAATTATAAGCTGTTTATTAATGAGTACATTCATCATACTAGCCTTAAATTATTGGGGTTATATTTTTTACGAAGATTTCTCATTTTGGCAGAAATTCTTGATAATTGTTAGTATTATATCAGCCGCTATAATAATTTATTTTAGTTTTATAATAGCTTTTAGTGGAATAGGTCTGAGAATATTAAAAGGCTATTTACAAAAAAAATAAAATACCAATAATAATAACAACGAATCATAATTTAGGTGCATTAATGACAAACTCAAATTCTATTGTCTTTTCAGGGGTACAACCTACTGGTAATTTACATTTAGGCAATTATCTCGGAGCAATAAAAAATTGGATTAACCTTCAACATCAATATAATTGTCTTTTTTGTATAGTAGATATGCATGCACTAACTGTATTACCAGATCCAACCTCTTTATTAAAATCCACACGAGAAGTTACAGCCAGTTTTATTGCTTCCGGAATAGATCATAAAAAACATATTATTTTTAATCAGAGTCAAGTTCCACAACATGCAGAATTAGCTTGGGTCTTCAATTGTATTGCTCGTATAGGTTGGATGTCTAGAATGACACAATTCAAAGATAAGGCCGGTAAAGATAAAGAAAAATCTTCAATAGGGCTATTTTCATATCCTATTTTAATGGCAGCTGATATTCTACTTTATAAAGCAACCCATGTTCCTGTAGGTAGTGATCAAAAACAACACATTGAACTTACTAGAGATATAGCGCAAAAATTCAATGGCGACTATAGACAACGCATCATAGATTTACAGTTAGCTATCAATGACTTAGGTGATTTCTTTCCAAATGTACATCCAATTATTAGTCAAGATACTATGCGGATTATGTCCTTAAAAGATGGAAATAAAAAAATGTCCAAATCAGATAATTCTGATCTATCTCGAATTAATTTAACGGACTCACCTGATCAAATAGCCCAAAAAATTCGCAAAGCAAAAACAGATTCTGATTTATTGCCTGAGGATGAAGAACATTTAAATAACAGACCCGAAGCTAATAATTTGTTGAATATTTATGCGGCATTAGCTAATATAACTAAACAACAAGCCATTCAACAATTTGCTAATCTAGAATTTTCTTATTTAAAAAAAGAATTAATTGAAGTAACAATAAATAAAATTGCCCCTATAACTAATGAATTAAAGAAGCTTAATGACGAACCAGATTACATTGATGGTATTTTAAAGGCAGGAGCTGAAAAAGCTAAACAAAGAGCCGAGGTTACAATGTCAAAAATTCGTGATATAGTTGGATTTTTGAAAAGTTAATAGGAATTATTATGTTTATTCAAATAGAAACTACCCCCAACCCACAAACCTTAAAATTTTTACCAGGCCGTATAGTTTTATTAGAAGGTAATGCTGAATTTAACGATATAGAAATAGCGTCAAAAAGCTCTCCTTTAGCTACCCGCTTATTAAGCATAGATGGTGTAAAATATGTCTTTTTTGGTCATGACTTTATTTCAGTAAGTCGTGAGGATGATTATGAATGGGATCATTTAAAACCCATTATACTCGGCACTATCATGGAACATTTTTCTAATAATGAACCAGTTTTAAAAAATAATCATGACGATGCAAAAAAAAAATGCAACGCAAGAATTTTTTGATGAAAAAGATACAGAAACCGTAGAAACTATAAAAGAATTATTAGATTTACGTATTCGCCCAGCGGTTGCCCATGATGGAGGTGATATAATATTTAAAGGTTTCAAAGATGGAGTAGTTTATCTACATATGCGTGGAGCTTGTGCAGGTTGCCCATCATCTACCGCTACATTAAAATATGGAATAGAAAATTTATTAAAACATTTTCTACCTGACGTAAAATCAGTAGAATCAATAGAGTAATGAATAATTTAATAATTAATCTGTTCTGCTAAGTTACTAACTAGTAAAGAAGCCGCTCAAACTATACGATTATCTTATAAGAAGTAACCGCCCTACCCTTTAACAGGTTTACTAAAATACGAAAACTTCACCACTAACATTAATAATTACAACTTATTAAATTTCACCATTCACCTAGGTTAGTAGCTTACAAAGAACCTTACAAACTACACAGTTACCCCGTAAAAAAACGCTCTCTTTTTACGAAAATTACTAAGGTAAGTAAGCTACTCCTCTAAATATATAGTAATTATACCTTATTAAATTTCACCATTTACCTAGGTTAATAGCTTACAAAGAACCTTACAAACTACACAGTTACCCCGTAAAAAAGCACCCCCTTTTACAAAAATTATTAAGGTAAGTAAGCTACTCCACTAAATATATAGTAATTACACTTATTAAATTTCACCATTTACCTAGGTTAATAGCTTACAAAGAACCTTACAAACTGCACAATTACCCCGTAAAAAAGCGCTTTCTTTTTACGAAAATTACTAAGGTAAGTAAGCTACTCCACTAAATATATAGTAATTATACCTTATTAAATTGCACCATTTCTCCTAAATTAGTCGCTTGTAAAGAACCTTCCCAAACTACACAGTGCCCCCTTAAAAAGGTACCAACAACCCACCCTTTAACGATTTTTCCATCATAAGGAGTCCAACCTGCTTTAGAGCCTATTTGTTGATTTGTTATTTTTTCTGTTCTATTCATATCTATAATAGCAAGATCAGCATCATATCCTACTGCTATACGTCCTTTAGATTTAATAGAAAAAACTTTACTAGGATTATAAGAAGTAAGATCAACTAAATGTGGCAAAGTTAATCTACCTGCATTTACATGATCCAACATGATAGGTAAAATTGTTTGAACTCCAGTCATTCCTGATGGTGAATCCGGATATATTTTCTGTTTTTCTTCTATAGTATGCGGCGCATGATCAGAGCCAATAACATCAATAATACTTTGTTCTACCCCATACCATAAAGAATCCTGATGACTTTTATCTCTTATTGGTGGATTCATTTGTATCAATGTACCTAATTTTTTATAATCTTCTGAACATAGGCTTAAATGATGAGGAGTTACTTCACAAGTTACTAAATCTTTATAATATTTTAAAAATTCTATTTCAGCAGATGTAGAAACATGTAAAATGTGAATGTTAGCATTATTTTTCTTAGCCAAGTCTACTAAATTTTTAGTAGACTGAAGGGCTACTAATTCATCTCTCCAAATTGGATGAGTGGAAGGATCGCCGATTTTCCTTAAATATTCTCTTTCTCTTAACCTTGATTCTAATTCTGAATGAAAAGCTACCCTTCTTTTAGTTTTCGATAAAATTTTATCTAAAACTTCTTGATCTTCTAATAATAAAGAACCTGTAGAAGAACCAACAAAAATTTTTATACCTGCAACTGCGGGAAGATTTTCTAATTTTTCAATCTCTTCTACATTTTCCTTACACCCCCCAACCCAGAAAGCAAAGTCACAATGCATCCTATGATGAGCTCTTCTCACTTTATCAGCTACAGCTTCAGCAGTTATAGTCAAAGGATTAGTATTTGGCATTTCAAAAACAGTAGTTACCCCACCTAAGACAGCAGATAGAGAGCCTGTCTCTAAATCTTCTTTATGTTCTAAACCTGGCTCTCTAAAATGAACTTGACTATCAATAACCCCTGGTAAAATATGTAAATTACTACAATCTATATCTTTTACAGCTTTTGCCTGAGATAAATCTCCTATATACCATATTTTACCATTTAAAATACCAAGGTCGTTTTTATTCACTCCACTATGGTTAACTATAGTACCATTACGCAAAATAACGTCAAAAACGCTGTCATTTAGAGTTTCTCCTTGAATTTTTAATAAGAGTTGTTTACCAATATAAGTACTAAGGAAGAAGACATGTTAGAAAAATATCAACTCACCAATTTAAACCAACGTACTTTAATAAAAATAACCGGTATAGATAGTGAATCATTCCTTCAGAGCTTAATAACTATTGATACCACAAAAATAAAGATTAACCAACTTTATCCTGCGGCCTTATTATCACCACAAGGAAAAATTGCTTATAGTTTTTTAATAACACGTTCTAGTGAAGGTTATATAATTGATATCAATGATATATTAGCAGAAAATTTCGCTAAAAAATTATTAATCTACAAATTACACTCTAAAATAAATATAGAAATTAAAAAAATTGAACAAATTTATTGTTTAATATGCCCTAACACACACCATATACCAACCGATGAAAATATATTATTAGATAAACGCTTTACAAAGAATAACGTTTATCGATGCTATAAAAAATTAACTATAGATACACAATTATTATTAACTTATAATGACTGGCAAAAATTTCGTATTTTATCTGGAATACCGGTAATTTTGCAAGATTATCAACCGTTAGAATTATTTTCGCATGATATTAACTTAGATCAATTAGATGCTATAGACTTTAACAAAGGGTGCTACGTAGGACAAGAAGTTGTAGCACGCATGCAATATAAAAGTGAACTTAAAAAACGATTATTGATTTTACATACTAACAACGATTTTTCACCAGGAAATTATGATATCCTAGTCGATAACAAAATTATAGGAAAAACAACAATATATCTAAAAAATTTATCCTTAGCAATTATAAGAATAGATAAATTATCACAAGCCTATTTAGAACAAAAAAAAATAACTATAAATGATAAAGAAGTTAAATTAACTTTACCTCCTTATGCAACTTTTAATATAAATGAGCCTAACAAATGAAAAAGACTATAAGAGTATGGCAACGTATGTTATCTGGAAGAAGGTTAGACCTAATCTTACCATCTGCTTTAGATATAGAAATAAATGATATTGCTAGAGGACTATCGAGACTCGCAAGATGGAATGGACAAACTAAAGGAAAATATCCATTTTCAGTAGCACAACATTCATTATTAGTTTTATATATATTTAAACAAATCTACCTAAAATCTACTAAACAAGATCAATTATATGCCCTCCTACATGATGCATCTGAATATGTTATTGGTGACATGATCTCACCTTTTAAGCAAGTAATTGGTGATAATTACAAAAAAACCGAAAAAAATTTAGAGCAAGCAATTTATCAATCATTTGGTTTAAATATTATCATCGACCGTAAAATTAAAAAATATATAAAAATGGCTGATATAACTGCTGCTTTTTATGAAGCTATTTTTTTAGCAGGATTTGAAAAAAGCGATGCTTTTAAATATTTTGGCACGCCTTTATTAGACCATATCCCTATGCAATATTTTGATAACAAAGATAATACAACTATAGAGCAAGAATTTTTAGCCCGCTTTTGAAGAATTATACCCTTAAATACTATACTTAAATACTATAGGGGGTAAATTTCCTTTTCTGAAGGAAATTTACGATTTTTCACATCATTAGCAAAATCATTAAGAGCTTGTTCAATTATTTTAGTTAAATTTGTATATTCTCTTACAAAAAACGTGGAGGTTTATTATTAAGTCCTAACATATCTTCTAAAACCAATATTTGACCATCACAAGCTAACGATGCACCTATTCCAATCGATGGAATATTGATTGATTGTGTGATTTTTCTCGCAATAGGCTCTATCATTGCTTCTAAAACCACAGCAAAAGCTCCAGCCTTCTCCACCGCTTTTGCATCTTCTAATAATAACGCTTGAGATTCCTCTGTTTTTCCTTGAACTCTATAGCCACCTAAACTATTCACTGATTGCGGTAACAGACCGATATGAGCCATAACCGGTATACCTCTTTTAGTTAAAAAATCTATCGTATCTGCTATATATATGTTCCACCTTCTATTTTTACAGCCGCGGCGCCAGTTTCTTTTATTATTTTTACAGCATTTACATAAGCCTGTTGTGGGCTTTCTTCATATGAACCAAATGGCATATCTACTACTATAAGTGCTTTTCGCGTACTATTAACCACTGATTTAGCATGTAAAATCATCATATCTAACGTAATAGCTAGTGTATTATTATAACCATGTTCTACCATAGCTACGCTATCACCAACTAATATTATATCGCAGAATTTATCAGCTAATCTAGCCATAACAGCATTATATGCAGTAAGACATACTAAAGGCTCTTGTTCTTTACGTTCTAATATTTGAACAATATTATTACGTTTTACCATAGGTATGGTGCTCATTAATTTAATACTCCAATATTAACTGATCTAACAAGCGGGTCTGCCCTATCTTTACCGCTAGTAAAATTACAGCTGTTCGCTCTATAATTTCATTTACTTTTTGTAAATTATCAGCATATCTTATATCTAAAAATCATCTATTATAATTTGTTTTTCTGTATTTAGAATAGATTTTATTTTTTCTAATAATATCCTCTTATTATTTTCCCCTGCTTTAAATAAATTATTAGCTTGCTGTAAAGAATTAGGAATAATTTTAGCTGTGTTCCTTTCTTGCTCTGAAAGAAACACATTTCTTGATGATGCAGCAACTCCATCAGCTTCGCGGTGAATTTCTACCCCTACAATTTCTACATCAATATTTAAATCTTTTACCATTTTACGAATGATGACTAATTGCTGAAAATCCTTTTCACCAAAAAAGGCTTTTGTAGGTTTGCAAATATTAAATAATTTATTAACTATAGTTGTTACACCCACAAAATGATTTGGCCTGCTAGCACCTATTAATATATGTGATAATGACGGTACCTCTACTATTGTATCATTATCATCCAACCATATTTCTTTTACTTCTGGAGCAAAAACAAAATTTACTCCTCCAGCCTGTTGTAACAATTGCATATCTTGTTTCTAATCCTTGGATAGCTTTCATAATCTTCTCCTATGGAGAATTGTTTAGGGTTAACAAAGATTGATACCACTACTATATCACAATGTTTCTTTGCTTGTTCAACTAGCTTTAAGTGCCCTTGATGCAATGCGCCCATGGTCGGCACCAGCCCGATGGTTTTCTTTTCAAACCTCAAAACGTCTAATTTATTTTTAATATCTGCAATTGTTTTTATAAGTTCCAACATTTTATCCTTATTAATAATATTGAAAATCAGTTATATAACTGATTTTCAATAAATTAACAATTATTATATATTACTATAGCTATTTTTTATTTTTTTACCATATATCTTTATTCATAACAGATAAGACATCATTAGATATAGTTTAGGTATGCTATATGTTTCGTTTGAATAAACACCCGAAGAAAAAAAAGTCAAAAGAAAAATTTTCTTTTCTTAAACTTAATACTAAGATACGCAACTTTTTTGCTCATATAAAAGAAAATTTAGTATTTTTCAAACTTTTATAAAAAAAATTATGTTATTTTTTGAAAAAATAACTCCTAGAGGTATAACTAAATCCATCTTAACCTTATTAAGTAATCTATTAAATTTATTAATTGTTGGCTTATTTATCTTTTTAGCTTTTGCCTTCTCAGCTTTTAATATATTAAAAAATCCTTTAAATAGTGATAAAGAGATTTCTGCAAGATTTTTAGACATTCATGGTAATTATATCGGACAAAGAGGAAAAAATTGGGGTAAAGATATTACCATCGATGAATTACCTGATTATTTTATTAAAGCCATTTTAGCTACTGAAGACAGAAGATTTTTTTATCATTGGGGCATAGATATAATAGGTATTCTACGTGCTATGGTACAAAATAGTAAAGCTGAAAATGTTGTACAAGGAGGATCTACTCTTACGCAGCAATTAGCAAAAAATCTTTATCTTAGCAATAAGAGAACCATTTCCAGAAAAATAAACGAAGCCTTTATAGCGTTATGGTTAGAAGCTAATTTAAGCAAAAAGGAAATAATAACAAAATATCTAAATAATGTATATATGGGAGCTGGAGCTTACGGAGTGCAAAATGCTGCCCACGTTTACTTTAACAAAGATGTTAGATATATATCATTAAGTGAAGCAGCAATGTTAGCTGGTTTATTTAAAGCTCCAAGTAATTATGCCCCTAATAGACATTTGCAAACGGCGCGACAAAGAGCTAATACCGTATTAAATAATCTAGTAGATAAAGGTTTTATGAGCGAAAGTGAAGTAATGTTTGCGAAACAAAATCCTGCGGATTTTAAACCAAATATTAAACAAAAAACCCCGGGGTACTTTTTAGATTGGGCATATAATGAATTAAAGAAAATTTATAACGAAAATCCATTTAATGAAAAACACGTTATAGTATATACTACCTTTAACCCGATGATCCAATCTGTAGCAGAAGATTCTGTAGAAAAAATCTTAAAAGAATATGGTAAAGGCTATAAAATAGGTCAAGCTGCTGCTACTGTTATAATTAACCGTGAAGGAGCTGTGAATGCTATAGTTGGTGGTAAAG
This sequence comes from Bartonella sp. DGB1, assembly GCF_041345015.1. Lineage (NCBI taxonomy): Bacteria > Pseudomonadati > Pseudomonadota > Alphaproteobacteria > Hyphomicrobiales > Bartonellaceae > Bartonella > Bartonella sp. DGB1. The sequence goes on along the minus strand of NZ_CP166769.1, from coordinate 673,362 downwards.
ATTATGAAATAAGCCAATTTAATCGAGCAACTGTAGCACAACGTCAAGCGGGCTCATCTTTTAAAGTATATAGTTATACCACTTTATTTGAACGTACTAATTTAACCCTACAAAGCTATGTCACAGATGAACCATTCTCCTGGGGAGGCTGGTCACCAAGAAATATTAGCCGTAGATATTACGGTAGAATTTCAATAGCAGATGCTATTGCTTATTCTTACAATACTATTCCACCCAAATTAATTTATCAATATTTCCGTTCTACTGCACCTGTAATTGAAACAGCTAAAGCACTCGGAGTTACTTCAAAATTAGATACAAATAGAGCAATGATACTTGGTACCTCAGGAATGACTGTGTTTGAGCAAACAGTAGCTTATCACACATTAGCAAATGGTGGCAAAGCAGGAACAATTCACGGTATTAAAATGATAAAAACTGAGGAGAATGAAAAATATTATGGATAAAACCACAAAATAACCCTAATGTGAAACAAGTTATAAAACCTTCTACGGCTATATTAATGAATAAAGCATTAGCACAAGTAGTTGAAAGAGGCTCAGGACGAAGAGCACAATTACCAATGACCCAAGCAGCCGGTAAAACAGGCACTTCACAAGCCTATAGAGATGCTTGGTTTATTGGTTATACTGGTAATTATACAGCTGGAGTATGGGTAGGTAATGACAATTTCAAACCTATGAACCGTGTAACAGGAGGCCGTATCCCTGCTATGATATGGCAGCATATGATGAATGTTATCCATGAAAAAATAGATTTAATGCCAATATTTGGTCTAGAAGATATACCTTTTAAGCCTAATATTAGTATAGATCAAAAAAAATCAGAAGAAACTAAACTAATAACTATAAATTCATTAAATGATGCAATGATACCTATTTTAAACCAACTTATTATTTTCGTGAAAAACGAACCAATTAAATTAACCGAGAGTAAAAATTAAGTCATGTTACGCAATATTTTCTCTATTGTTATTATTATCTTATTATCTGTTCTTTTAGCTATTATAAGCGCTAATTATACAGTAAAGAACTTTAGCGGGTTTAATAAAAGAATAGAAGATATTTGGATAAATTCGCCTTATGCTTCTAGTAAACAAGCAGATCCCTATGAAAAAGCTTATTCTATTCATAATGCAATTATAACTTTAGGTAAAGCTGAGGGGCTATCTTTTTGGACAAAAACTGATAGTAACCGAAAATTATTGCAAGCAAATTGTGACTATAAGTTAACAATATTTAACCTTCCAGCAGATTTTTTTACTATATACGCTACAAATAACCAATTAGCACCATTAAAAAATACAAATAATTTCCCTTACTTTTTATTATCTAAGCAACTAGTAAAAAACCAAGATAATAATGCAATTATTTATGTATCTAAGCAACCATACAGTGGAAATTGGTTATCAATAAATAGCAATTCTAATTATATGCTAGTTATAAACTTATATAACACTCCTTTAGTAACACCATCAGGAGTAAGAAAAGTCAAAATGCCTAAAATAGAAAAATTATCTTGCAATATTAATAAAGGTAAACAATGAAAAAAATTCTATATTTATCAATAATAGGATTATTGTCTTTTATAATAGCCTATATTGTAGAGATTTTACTTATTCCATATTTTGCTCAAAATAATCTTTGGAACTCAGTTAAACAAACCGCACCTGAAGCCATATTTTTTAAGCTTCCAGAAAATAATCCTATTATGAGGACTAATGATCCTGCATTTGAGGTATTAACATGCAGATTCAATCTTAATAATGCTCCTATTAAAATCCAAACTAAAAATAGTGATGCTTTCTGGACTATAGCGATTTTTAATAAAAATGGAGAAAGATTTTTTAGTAGTAATAAATCATTGAATACTAAAGAAAATTTAAATTATATTTTAGCTAATCCAGTACAAATTGCAGAACTAAATCAACAAAAAAACTAATAAAAATAATCTTATAATATCTACTGATGTTAATGAAGGATTTATATTATTGCGTATATTAAAATTAAATGACAATTGGCAAGAAGAAATTAATTCTTTTATAACTTCTGCTATATGCGAACAATATTTACCCACACTAATTAAGTAAGTTAATTATTACTTATCATAGACTGCAAAAAAAACAAATTTATTAAAAAGTAACTTATCATTATTATTGAAAATAAAAATATCCCACTAACTAATGGTTTCCTTATGACAGCTTTTAGTATCCGTAAAAAAAAGCTTAATAATCTTTTCGGTTTATCAGTTTTATTATTTTTTTTTACTTTACTTTTTTTTTTACTACAATTTATTTTTTTTTTGCACACATAATTAAAATGCTCCATCATAATAAATATTGCATAGCTTGAGAAAATTTAATAAACCATAATGAAGCTAATAACAAACGAGATATAACAATGCAGCAAGATATTAACACTATTCTCGAAGATTTTTCTTTTTTAACGGATTGGCAAGAAAAATATCAATATATCATTGACCTCGGTACAAGATTACCACCCTATCCTGAAAATTGTAAAAATGATGCTCATAAAATATCCGGCTGTATTAGTCAAGTATGGTTAACTTATACTAAAACAACAGTAAATAATGAAAATATCTTTAGCTTTTTAATAGATTCAGATTCACATATGGTGAAAGGTTTATTAGCTATAGTTGTCTCTATCTACAACGGCAAAACTATATCTGAAATCAAAAATATTGATATAAAAGATATATTTAAACAATTGCAATTATCAGAAAATATAACTCCGCAAAGATCAAACGGAGTTATATCAGTTATAAAAAATATTCACAATATAGTAGGTTTATAATAATTATCTCATTTTTTACCTAACTTATTTTCTTTAGCTAGCTCAGATCTTACACTAGAGTAGCTTGGGGCTACCATAGGATAATCTGGATGTAAATTCCACTTACTACGATATATTGTTCCGGTGTCATATTATAATGACTCATTAAATGTCTACGCAATGATTTAAACTTTTTACCATCTTCTAAACAAATAAGATATTCATCTGTTATTGAATCTTTAGGGTCTATACAAGGAACATTACAATTCACTGTAAGTATAGAATTTGTCGTATCATCAGATAACTGTAGTAATTTTTTATATATTTCTTCTACAAGTACAGTTAATTGTTCCGGAGCCACAGAAGCACGTGAAACATAAGCCGCTATAATTTGTGATGTGCTAATAAGGATGTTATTTTTGGATACCATGTCATACTCTCTATAGTTCTTCGTTGTGTTACTAATACTCTAAATTATTTATTTTTGTAAAAAATTATCAAGTTTTCAACTAAAATCCTAAAAAAATAGAAATAGTACTTGCTAATTTGTATAAATATATTACCGTATATTATTATAAATAATATAATCAGGAAAAACAATGATAAAATCTTTAACTATGTTGGCGATAACAATGAATCCTATATTTCCTAATTTAACACCTCCAGTAGCAGAAAAAAAACCTATTATTTTAACTAACCATAATATTAATAGAACTGATAATTATCACTGGCTTAGAGCTGATAATTGGCAAGAGGTTCTAAGAAAACCTGAAGAATTACCCGCGCACATTCGTACATATCTGGAAGCAGAAAATAAATATGCCGAAGATATGACAAAATCCACTGAAGAACTACAAAAACAATTATTTGAAGAATTAAAAGGTAGAATAAAAGAACAAGATACCTCAGTACCGGTTAAATATAAAAATTATCTGTATGGAAAGGGTTTTGAATTAGGAAAACAATATCCTTATTATTTCCGCACCGACCTAGATGGAAAAAATCAAATTATTTATTTAGATGGTAATATCGAAGGCGAAGGACAAAAATTCTTTAATTTAGGTCAATCATCTGTATCTCCTAATCATAACTATTTAGCTTGGACATATGATAATAACGGAAGTGAAAATTATACCTTAAATTTAGAAAATTTGATAACTTAAAAGATCTTAACTATCAAATAGAGCGAACTGCTGGTTATGCTATTTGGGATACCAATTCTAAAGGTATATTTTATGCAAAAAAAGATGATAACCAAAGATCATCACATTTGTATTACCATAAATTAAATAGTGATTCTAAAGATGATCAACTAATTTTTCATCAACAAATTCCAGGCTATTTTATGTCTGCTTCAGGATCAAAAAATAAAGACTTTATCTTTATAACAACTGGCAATTATCAATCTTCTGAAACTTGGATAGTACCGGCAGATGCGCCATTAACAAAACCAAAATTAGTAAGACCAAAAGAAGATAACATAAAATATTCTCTTATCTCTGGGGGCGATAGATTCTTTATCTATACTAACATAAATAATTCCCCTGATTTTAAAGTAATGGTTACACCTATAGATAAATTAGAAGAAAAATATTGGAAAGATTATATTCCATATGAAGAAGGTCGTTATATAGAAGATATAGATGTAACTGCTAATTATTTTGTCTGGCAAGAAAAACGCAATGGATTATCGCAAATAATTGTCAAAGATCGTAAGACAGACGAAGAACATAAAATATCTTTTGATGAAGAAGCTTATAGTCTGAATTTAATTGGCAGCTCTGAATATGATAGTGAAGTGATTCGCTTTACTTATTCTTCTATGACCACACCTATGCAATTGTTTGAATATAATTTAAGAACCCGTGAACGTAAATTATTAAAACAAGTTGAAATACCATCAGGACATGATCCTAAACAATATGTTACCCGCCGTTTGCAAGCACCTGCACAAGACGGAGAAATGATACCTATTTCGATAGTTTATCATAAAGATACCCCTCTAGACGGCAGTGCTCCAATGTTATTATATGGATATGGAGCTTATGGACATCCTCAAGTAGCTGGCTTTAATAGTAACGTATTTTCTTTAGTTGATCGTGGGTTTATATATGCATTAGCACATATATAGAGAGGAGGAAAAGATAAAGGTACTAGCTGGTATGAAAATGGTAAATTAGATAAAAAAATAAATAGTTTTACGGATTTTATAACAGTAGGTCGTTATTTAGTAGAACAAAATTTTACTAATCATAATTTATTAGTAGCTTATGGTGGTTCTGCTGGCGGTTTATTAATGGGCGCGGTTGCTAATATGGCACCGCAAGATTATGCTGCTATTGTTGCCTCTGTTCCTTTTGTTGATACATTAAATACCATCCTGGATGATACATTACCTCTGACACCACCTGAATGGACAGAATGGGGTAATCCTATTACCGACATAAAAGCATATAATTATATTGCTTCTTATTCACCTTATGATCAAATAAAGAAACAAGATTACCCTGCAATTTTAGCTTTAGCTGGATTAACAGATCCTAGAGTAACATATTGGGAACCTGCAAAATGGGTAGCTAAATTACGTGAATATAAAACAGATAACAACCCTCTATTGCTTAAAACTAATATGGGAGCTGGACATGGCGGAGGATCTGGTAGATTTACATATCTTGAAGAAACTGCCTATATATATTCTTTCATGTTAGCAGTAATACAAAATAAATTACAAAATAAATAACAAAATAAAAAGGTGGTTATACCACCTTTTTATTTAATCGAAAGAGAGGCGCTTATGAAAATATCTCTACTTACTTTAATATTAGCCGTTCCATATATTTTTCCTCATTCTTTACAACCACCGATCGCTGAAAAACATCGTACCACTTCTACTTATCATAACATAACGTTAACCGATGATTATGCTTGGCTGAAAGCTAAAAATTGGAATGAAATCTTAATAGATCCAAATAAACTACCTGCTAATATTCAAACTCATCTAGAAGCAGAAAATTTATATACACAAAATATGCTCGCGAACACCGAAAAATTACAAACAATTATAACAGAGGAAATTCGAAACCGTATTAAAGGAGATGATACCTCTGTACCACAGCCTTATAAAAATTATCGTTATGGAGTTGGATCAGTTGGTGGTAAAAATTATAACTATTATTTCCGCACCGACCTAGATGGAAAAAATCAAATTACTTATTTAGATGGTAATAAAGAAAGTGAAAATAAAAAGTTTTTTCAAATCTCTGGCTTGTCAGTAGCGCCTAACCAAGATTATACCCTTTGGGCATATGATGATGTTGGTAGCGAAAGTTATCGCCTAAAAATTAGAAAATTCTCTGATTTACAAGATTTACCTGATACAATAGAACATACCTCTGGCTATGCAGTATGGGACGCAAAGTCTGAAGGATTTTTTTATAGTAAAAGAGAGCAAAGTAAATTGCCAAATGATGTTTTTTATCACAAATTAGGAGAAAATCCTAGTTCTGACAAAAGTATTTTTATAAATCAGGATAAAAAACTTTCCTTAAGTACTTATACCTCTAAACTTAATGATTTTATCTTTATCATAACTAGAAATTTTAACAGCAATGACCTTTATCTTATACCCGCAGACAAACCACTAACTCCACCTAGACTTATCCGCCCACGAGAAAAAAATATCAAATATTTTTTTATATCTGGTAAAGATGTCTTTTATATTTACACAAATATTGATAATGCACGTGATTATAAAATAATGGTCACCCCTATCGATAAACCTGAACCAGAAAATTGGAAAGATTATATTCCACATGTTGAAGGTAGAATGTTAGAAGATATGGATGTAACAAAAGATTTTGTAATTCTACAAGAGCGTAGAAATGGCTTACAAAACCTTGTTGTGAAAGATAGAAAAACCAACAAAGAACATATTATAAAATTTGATGAAGAAGCCTATAGTCTTTCTTTAATAGAAGGTCGTGATTATGATTCTGATGTTATAAGATTTACCTATTCTTCTTTAACCACCCCAACACAATTATTTGAATATAATCTAAAAACAAAAGAAAGAAAATTATTAAAACAAGTTGAAATACCCTCAGGACATAATCCTGAAAACTATGTAACAAAAAGAATTTACGCTGATACAAAGGACGGTCAAAAGCTACCTATTTCTATAGTATATCACAAAGATACTCCTATAGACGGTAGTGCTCCTTTATTATTATATGGCTATGGAACTTATGGTATCATAAGTGAGGTTAACTTTGGAAGTTCTATTCTTTCTTTATTAGATCGCGGCTTTATCTATGCTATCGCTCATATACGTGGTGGTAAAGAAATGGGAACAGCTTGGCACGATAATGCAAAATTAGATAAAAAGAAAAATAGCTTTGATGATTTTATTACCGCTGGTCGTTTCCTCGTTAAAGAAAAATATACTAATCATAAACTACTAATGGCCTATGGCGGCTCTGCAGGAGGTCTTCTCATGGGAGTGGTTGCTAATATGGCACCACAAGATTATGCTGCTATTGTTGCCTCTGTACCTTTAGTAGATAGTCTTAACTCTATGCTAGATGTAAATTTACCACTTACCCAAATAGGATGGACAGAATGGGGTAATCCATTACACGACCCAAAAGCTTTTGATTATATAAGATCTTATTCACCCTATGATCAAATTAAATCACAAAATTATCCTGCGATTTTAGCTATGGGTAGTTTAAGAGACCCAAGAGTACCATATTGGGAGCCTGCAAAATGGGTAGCTAAACTAAGAGAATATAATACTGGCAAACAACCGATATTACTTTTGACTAATATGTCCGGTGGTCATCAAGGTTCTTCTGCTAAAATACAAGCTCATAAGGACCGAGCTCTTATATATAGCTTTTTGATAGCCATAGCTATCAAAAATAAAGAATTGAAGCAATAATAAATTACAATAAAATCAACCGCAATTATTACAATTGCGGTTGATTTATTTCTAATATAAGTTTTTATAACCATAGCAATTTAAAAATTATCTCTTACTAACAAAACCTATATATAAGCAAATCATTAAATAAACTTACGTAGCTTGCTCATAAAGTTCTAAAACATAATCCCAATTGATTAAATTATCTACAAATGTTTCTAAATATTGCGCTCTATTATTACGACAATCAATATAGTAAGAATGTTCCCATACATCTACACCTAATATTGGTTTAGCACCCCAGATCAAAGGATTTTCAGCATTAAGGGTTTTGCTTATTTCTAATTTTCCTTCCTTAACTGCGACCCACGCCCAACCTGAACCAAATTGCCCTGTCGCCGCGGCTAAAAAATCTTTTTTGAATTTATCATATCCACCAAGATCTTCATCAAAAGCTTTAGCTAATTTTCCAGGAAGTTTATTACCTCCTCCATTTTTTTTAAGCCATTTCCAAAATTCAGCATGATTATAATGTTGCGCTACATTATTAAATAAAGGAATATTTGTTTTGTATGATTCTTGAATTACCTCTTCCACGGGTTTATTTTCCAAGCCTGATCCTACTAATAATTTATTCGCATTATTAACGTAAGCTAGATGATGTTTTATCATGGTGGTATTCAAGAGTTTCGGCTGACATATATGGTTCCAACGCATCGTAACTATATGGTAAATCAGGTAATTTAAAACTCATTTTAATCTCCTATCATAATTATATATTTATCTTAATCTTTTCCATATCAAAAATCTAGTTCATTTCTAAAATAAAATATCCTTTTTGCATCAAGATGGAACAATTGTAATAACTAACCATTTTAAGGATAGTTTGTTCCTCAATAGTTTAGCAGATTTTAATTTTATGGTGTCTTATGAAAAAATTACAATTAAAATATTTTTTACAACTCTCTATATTAGGTCTAAGTATTTTTATCACAGCTTGCTCTCCTAATTTACCTAATAACCTTTTCTCTAATAACCAATTTGATCTTATTTATTCAGAAAAAAAAGAAAAGGATTGGGTAATACCTCCTACTCCCTATAAAAAAATTCCGTCTGAATTTTTACGTAAAAAAGTAATAAATCACACTAAAGAAAAACCCGGAACTATTGTAATAGATACAAATAATCACTTTTTATATTATATCGAAAATGAACAAACCGCTATACGCTATGGTATTGGGGTTGGAAAAGCAGGTTTTACTTGGTCAGGAAAAGGTTATGTAGGAATGAAAAAACAATGGCCTACCTGGACCCCTACCGCAGCCATGGTAAAAAGAGATCCTTATCTTAATGGAATAATGAAAACTTACCCACCAGGCCTTAACAATCCATTAGGTCCAAGAGCTATCTACATATATAATGAAAAAGGAGATACATTATATAGAATACATGGTTCTCCAGAATGGTGGTCTATCGGTAAAAATGTCTCTTCAGGATGTATAAGATTACTAAATCAAGATATTATCGACTTATACGACAGAGTAAAAAAAGGAGCGAAAATAATTGTATATTAGTTAGCTCTTATTATCTTTTATTATGCTGATATTTAAGCTATTTTAGCTAATAATATCCACCACAAGGACGTTAAAGAATATATATATATATTCTTGTAGGGTAAGCATGGAATATGATCGATATTCAAGGGCTTCTAACCTACTAAAATTATCATAGCGATTATATTAATAGCTATTCAAATCTTAACTAATAATTCTCTTTAACTATCTATAGAGTGAACACTCTATAGATAGTTATTCCTCCTATAAATATCATTTTTATGAATAATAATAAATTTTTCTAAAGCTTATAACAATTGTGCAACATATAAACAAAAATAACGTTTAAATAAAAAGTAGAGCATATAAAATGATTTATTGTTATAAAAAATTAACATCATCTTTACAGAAAATAAATCTTTGTGACCATGGCGAAGATACTCTATGGGTTGACCTATTATATCCGACTCCAGAAGAGCGTAAACAAATAGAAGAATTATATAATATTTCTATTCCTAACTTAACCCATATTTTATCAATAGAAGAATCCAGCAGATTATACGTAGAAAAAGATATAATATATCTCACTTTAATGCATCTATATTGTGACGAAAAAAGAAATTTTAAAATTACTCCTGTTACCTTCATTCATAAAGAAAATAAATTAATAACAATAAGATATTTAGATTCCCTAACCTTAGATTCTTTTATTAATAAATTAATAAAAGGTGAGAACGGATTAATAAAAGAAGATACTGATAATAGCCTATTAATGATTATTTTTATTAATCAATTTGTCGAACAATTAGCGGATTTAATTGAAACCAATTCCTTACATATAGATAATATTAATTCATTCTTATTCTATGAAAATAGACACGAAGCAACTCCAATGACCCCTAAAGAATTCCGGGCGATTTTACAACAAATTGGTCGTGAAGGTTCATTAATATCACGTGCTAGAGAAAATTTATCACGAATAAAAAGATTTCTTATTTATGCAGCGAACCATTTAGACAATAATAAAAATCATGAAAGCTTTCAAAGTAATACCAAAAAAATAACACGGGACATAGAATCACTTGAAAGTTACGCTAATTATCTAAGTAATAAAGTAAATTTTCTATTAGATACAGTAGTGGGCTTAATTTCCACTGATCAAAATGCTATTATAAAAATATTCTCTGTTGTCGCTGTTGCATTCATGCCCCCTACCCTTATAGCATCTATATATGGTATGAATTTTGCATATATGCCAGAATTAAATTCCATTTGGGGCTATCCTATAACTATAATAGCTATGTTATTATCGGCTTTAGGTCCATTATGGTATTTCAAAAAAAAGGGCTGGTTATAAATTTCCTAGATAAAGCTATCTAAACAAATAATTTATAATTCTAAATACTAATTACAAGAAAAGCTCAAAAGCTTATCGTAAAATACAAACAAAATTAATGGAAAAATGGCTGGGGTACCTGGGTTCGAACCAGGGAATGTCGGTATCAAAAACCGATGCCTTACCACTTGGCTATACCCCAACAACATATGGACTTTATAACTAAATAATAAAATAATTTCAAGCCAAATTTATCTTACTAACAATATTATTAAAAAATATTTTTTAAAATTTATTGTTTAAATTATTTTTTAAAACTTGAAAAAAAATGGTATATAAATACTATATAGAAATAAATCATTGGATATAATTTTGATATTTAGATTTAATATATCCATAAATTAATTACCCATAAACGTTAATATTGAAAAGGTGACAATAATGGCTGAGGTTAAACTAAATAACCTATCAAATTCGGTAACTACTGATAAACTTGATCAGTTAAATAATCAAATATCAGCCTTCAAAGTTATCAGAAGAAATAAATCTTTAACTGATTTTGATTCTAAAAAAATAACCCTAGCTCTCACCAAAGCCTTTTTAGCTGTTGAAGGAGAAAATCTATCTGGATCTCAAAAACTTTTCGATATTACTCAAGATTTAACAGATCAAATTATGAATTCCCTTATGCGTCGTCCACATGCAAATGGAATTTTACATATAGAAGAAATACAAGATCTAGTTGAATTAATATTGATGCGCAATGAGTATCATCAGGTAGCTCGTGCTTATGTATTATACCGCGAACAACGTGCAAAAGACCGTAAAGATAAACACGATACAAAATCATATAAAATCAATGTAAAAAATGCTGATGGAACTCTAACCCCATGGGATGAACTTCGTTTTTTAACTTTAATTAATGAAGCATGTTGGGGATTAGACTTTGTGTCTTCTCAAGATATTCTCACTGAATCAAGAAAAAATTTATACGATGGTATTACAGCTGATGAATTATCTCTTGCACCCATTTTAGCAGCAAGAACTTTAATTGAAGTAGAACCTAATTATAGTTTTGTATGTGCTAGATTATTATTAGATAAACTACGTCAGGAAGCTTTATCTTTAGTAACGGGTAAAAATGAACAATCAACCCATTCGCAAATGCAACAAAGATATATCACTTATTTTCCAGAATTTATAGCAATGGGAATCAAAGAAGGTATACTTTCACCAGAACTAGCAACATTCAATCTTGATATTATCTCAAATGCACTTAAAGCTGATCGTGACCTCCAATTCCAATATCTAGGCTTACAAACATTATACGATAGATATTTTTTACATAGTGATGGAAAAAGATATGAACTACCTCAAGCTTTCTTTATGCGAATCGCTATGGGATTAAGTATAAAAGAAAAAAATAGAGAAGAAAAAGCTATAGAATTTTATAATCTATTATCTTCATTTGATTTTATGTCATCTACCCCAACCTTATTTAATGCAGGAACTCTTAGACCACAGCTATCTTCATGCTTTTTAACTACTATATCTGATGACTTAGATGATATTTTCAAATGTATAAAAGATAATGCACTTTTATCTAAATATGCAGGTGGATTAGGAAATGACTGGACTCCTGTACGCGGTTTAGGAGCACATATCAAAGGAACTAATGGTAAAAGTCAAGGTGTAGTACCTTTTCTAAAAGTAGCTAATGACACTGCTGTAGCGGTAAACCAAGGTGGAAAACGTAAAGGCGCAGTATGTGCTTATCTTGAAACTTGGCATATTGATATTGAGTCTTTCTTAGATCTTCGAAAAAATACCGGAGATGATCGTCGTAGAACTCACGATATGAATACGGCTAACTGGATTCCTGATTTATTTATGGAAAGAATGATCAATAATGAAGAATGGACCTTATTTTCTCCTGATGAGGTTCCTGATTTACATGATTTATATGGTTTAAAATTCAAGAAAGCCTATATAGAATATGAACAAAAAGCTGATAGAGGCGAAATAAAATTATATAAAAAAATTAAAGCTATTGATCTTTGGCGTAAAATGTTAACTATGCTTTTTGAAACTGGACACCCATGGATGACTTTTAAAGATCCATGTAATCTCCGTTCGCCACAGCAGCATGTTGGAGTAGTTCATTCGTCTAATCTTTGTACAGAAATTACTCTTAATTCTAATAAAGATGAAGTAGCCGTCTGTAATTTGGGCTCTATTAATTTAGTTAATCATATTACTGAAAAAGGTCTAGATCATGACCATCTAAAAAATACCGTTAAAACTGCAATGCGGATGCTAGATAATGTTATAGACATTAACTTTTATACTATTCCAGAAACTCGCAAATCGAATGAAGCTCATAGACCAGTAGGATTAGGTTTAATGGGCTTCCAAGATGCCTTACATATTTTACGTATACCTTACGCAGATGAAAAAGCAGTAGAATTTGCAGATGAAAGTATGGAAGCTATCAGTTATTATGCTATCTCAGCTTCTTGTGATTTAGCCGATGAAAGAGGTGCATATAAGAGCTTTCCAGGATCGTTATGGTCGCAAGGAATTTTACCAATTGATTCTATAGATTTATTAGCTGAAAATCGTGAAACTCTAGTAATAGATCGTTCAGCTAGGTTCGATTGGAATATTTTACGTGAAAGAGCAAAAAAAGCTATTAGAAATTCTAATCTGATGGCGATTGCGCCAACCGCTACTATATCAAATATTTGTGGTGTATCTCAGTCTATTGAACCATCTTACCAAAATTTATTTGTTAAATCTAATATGTCCGGTGATTTTACTATTGTTAATTCCTATTTAGTTAGAGATCTAAAAAAATTAAATTTATGGGATAAAGCCATGGTTTCAGATCTTAAATATTACGATGGCTCACTAGGACAAATTGAAAGAATTCCTGACGAACTCAAAAAACTATATGCTACTGCTTTTGAAGTAGATTATAGCTGGTTACTTGAATGTGCTGTTAGACGACAAAAATGGATAGATCAAGGGCAATCTTTAAATCTTTACATCAAAAATCCATCAGGAAAATTGTTAGATGCTTTATATAGAAGTGCTTGGCAAAAAGGTTTAAAAACAACATATTACTTACGTTCTATGTCTGCAACTCATGTAGAAAAATCTACCCTTAAAGGTACAGATGGTAGATTAAACGCAGTGTCTATAAATAATAGTACAACTTATACTAGCTGTTCTATTGATGATCAGGATTGCGAAGCCTGTCAATAATATTATAAAGATTCTGATTCGATTAATCATTATCTATTAAATTTTTTAAATACCTTAATTATATATGCATCTCCTCAGGGTAACTATATAATTAAGGTTATTTTTTTATCATTAAGATTATTTGCATTGATAAATATTATATAGTCATAAGCTTTTGACGATATCATAGTTATTAACTTCATGGTTCAGTCGTATCTTAAAAATATATAAATTCACCCTCACCTAATTATTTAAATAAATATCTGTAGAAAACTGACATTTTATAGATAAAAATATTTATAAAAGATTCTCTTTAAAAACCCTTACATTACTTGTCTTCCGACTATAAATACCTCACAAAAAAATTTATTGCGAAATAGACTGCTAGAACCTAAATTATACATATATATCAACAAGATAGCGACTTATTATCTAGCAAATGTGTCACCTATGATAATATCAAGCAGCCTTTCATGAACAATATTATACGCTTGCCTTTTGTTGAATTATTGATGTATATTTTATAAAATAACTTCATTTATATAAGGTATATAAAATGTTAAACGAATCTGTAAATACCACTGGTTTGGGTCAAATTGACTCTTCTGGTGGCCGGGTTACCGTTGATGAAAAACGGATGATAAATGCTAGGGCAGACGTTAATCAGTTACTGCCTTTAAAATATCATTGGGCTTGGGAAAAATATCTAGCTGGTTGTAATAATCACTGGATGCCCACTGAAGTATCTATGCAAGCAGATCTAGCTTTATGGAAATCAAAAGACGGATTAACCGAGTCTGAAAGACATATGATAAAAAGAAACTTAGGTTTTTTTGCAGCTTCAGAATCATTAGTAGCTAATAATATCGTACTGGCTATATATCGCCATTTAAGCAACCCTGAATGCCGACAATATTTATTAAGACAAGCATTTGAAGAAGCTGTTCACACCCATACCTTTCAATATATCGTTGAAAGTTTAGGGCTAGATGAAGGTGAATTATTCAATATGTATCGAGAAGTATCATCAATTACCCGTAAAGCCAATTGGGCATTAAAATATACTCAAAGTCTTAATGACCCAGACTTTAAAACTGGTACATTTGAAACTGATCAAGCCTTCTTACGTGATCTTGTAGCATTTTATGTCATATTTGAAGGCATTTGGTTTTATACTGGATTCGTTCAAATCTTATCATTAGGACGACGTTCTAAAATGGTTGGTATAGCAGAGCAATATCAATATATTTTACGAGATGAATCCATCCATTTGAACTTTGGTATTGATGTTATCAATCAAATTAAAATAGAAAACCCTCATCTATGGACTGCAGAATTTCAACAAGAAGTACAAAAAATGTTGCGCGAAGCAACAGAGCTAGAAATAGAATATGGTAAAGATACTATGGCGAAAGGCTTATTAGGTCTAAACATAGAATTATGTGAAAAATATTTACAATTTATTGCCAATCGTCGTTGTGGACAATTAGGATTAGATCCTGTATTCGATGAAGTTGAGAATCCTTTCCCTTGGATGTCTGAAACTATGGATCTTAAAAAAGAAAAGAATTTCTTTGAAACAAGAGTAATAGAATACCAAAATGGTGGTGCTCTTAGTTGGGATTAAATATACATAACAGAGAAATCTGAATTACCTAATCCATTATACTAATGATACCTCTAGTGAAATATATAAAACTATAATTCACTAGAGATATTAATTTAGAATTGATTAACGATAAAGTTGCTATCTTTTTTATGTAACGGTAAAAAAATAATTTGATTATCTAATTCTTGTAAAAGTTTTTTCACTATGTAAAGATTTAAACCAAAATCTGGTTCACCTCTACTATATTTTGACCGCATATCTAAAAAACTTGTATCACCTTCATCTATAATCCTTATAATTATATCGCTAATATTAGAAAAAATTGGATAGTTAATATTAGCTTGTATAAAAACAAGCTTTTGCCCCTTAATATTTATTGATTTAGTGAAGCTTTTTATTTTTTTATCATCTAAATAATCTACAATTAACCTAGTTAAATCTTTAGAAGATAACATGTAACGACGCCCTGTTACATTATAGGAAGAATAATCTTTATCTTTACCATCTATGAAATTATTCAATATGATTAATTTATTTCCTGGATCTTTATATATTTCCTCAATAAATTCTGGTGAATCCATTAAATTAGTAGATATATCAGCGCCAGATTTACGAGACTTATCAACCATATATATGACTAAAATTAACATTAATAAAGAAAATATAAAGCCAAACAAGGCTCTTTTTCCTGCTATATCTCCTCTCTTCCAGAAAGCAGCAAATGATAATATGGATAAAAAAATAGCAAGAACTGATAAAATAACGGTAATTGATAAAAAAAGATATATAATTTTTCCATTCAATATATTTGCTATATACAATAGCAGAATAGTTAATAAGAACAAAAAAGCAAAAGAGGCTAAACGCCAAGACCATACCGCAAAAGGTGATATTTTACGAATATATTTATATCGCATAATTTTACTTTCATAACTATTAAACTCAATACATCTATATATAAGTTAACTTTGTTAAATGTCTGTAATCATAGCTATAAATATTATTATGATAATTCTAACAATTACATAAAATAAACCAGCAAAATACAATAAATACTAACTATCTATATAATTAAATAAATTACTTAGCAGCGATATTAATTATAATCTATATTTACAATTACAACCGTTAAACTCAATCTAGCATTAAGTTAGATTCAGTAAATGTATGGAATCATAGCTATAAATATTGTTATGATTCCGACAATTACATAGAATAGACCAACAAGATTCAACTAAATATTAACTACCAATATAACTAAATAAATTAATTATAAATCTCACATTACCACTTAAGCAATAGTTGAAAAGATAGTTAAGTACCTAATATCATCAATTAATCAGCTATCTTTTAATATGTATGCTTGTGCTGCTGCTAAACGAGCTATTGGTACCCTATATGGAGAACAAGATACATAATCTAATCCTATTTTTTCAAATAAAGATATTGAATCACTATCCCCACCATGTTCACCACAAACACCAACTTTTAAATCTTTCTTTGTTTCTCTACCTCTATCAGTACCTATTTTAACTAATTCACCAACACCTTCTATATCAATAGAACTAAACGGATCTTGCTTTAATATTTTCTGATCAATGTAAGTGGATAAAAATGGTGTTGAATCGTCCCTAGAAATACCCAAAGTCGTTTGCGTTAAATCATTCGTTCCAAATGAAAAGAAATCAGCTTCTTCAGCAATTGATCTTGCACATAAAGCTGCGCGTGGCAATTCAATCATCGTACCTATTATATAGTCAAATTTTATATTTTTTTCTTTCATGACTTGCAAAGCAGTTTGTTCAATGATTGATCTAACAAAAGCTAATTCTTCTTTTAAGGCGACTAAAGGAACCATAATTTCTGGTACCACAGGTAACTTATTACTAAGAGCTATTTCTGCTACAGCTTCAAAAATAGCTCTTGCTTGCATCTCAGCTATTTCTGGATAAGTAATCGATAATCTGCAACCCCTTAAGCCTAACATAGGATTAAATTCATGTAAATTTTCTGCTAATATTTTAAGCTTTTCTTTTGAAACACCCATAGCAGTAGATACTTGCTGCATTTCTTCATCAGTTTTCGGTAAAAATTCATGTAAAGGTGGATCTAATAATCTAATAGTAACCGGTAATCCTTCCATTATAGAAAATAATTCTATAAAATCCTGACGCTGCATAGGTAACAATTTTGCTAAAGCTATTTTACGCTCTTTCTCCGTTTCTGCCAATATCATTTCTCTAACAGCGATAATTCTTTCACCATTAAAAAACATATGTTCAGTACGACATAATCCTATGCCTTCCGCTCCAAAACTACGAGCGGTCCGCGCATCTTCTGGTGTTTCTGCGTTGGCTCTTACATTCATACGACGAATTTCATCTGCCCAAGACATAAGCTTAGCAAAATCTCCAGAAAGTTCTGGTTGCAACATACGTACTTTACCTTTTAAAACTTCACCTGTAGAGCCATCAATAGTTATAATATCGCCTTTACTTAATGACACATCGCCTACTACAAGACTTTGAGTTTTATAATTAATCTTAATACTACCTGCTCCAGATATACACGGCTTGCCCATACCTCTAGCTACCACAGCAGCATGACTAGTCATCCCTCCACGAGTAGTTAAAATTCCTTCAGATACATTCATACCGTTAATATCTTCTGGACTAGTCTCTATTCTTGCTAAAATAACTTTACGTCCTTCTGCTACAACTTTTTCTGCTTCCTCAGAAGAAAAAACAAGTTCACCTACAGCTGAACCAGGCGAAGCAGGCAAACCTTTTGCTATAATTTCTTTATCAGCTTTTGGATCAATTGTTGGATGTAATAATTGATCCAAAGATCTAGGGTCAATTCTTAAAATTGCCTCACGTGGTGTTAATATACCTTCTTCTACTAGATTTACCGCTATTTTTAATGCAGCTTTGGCTGTTCGTTTGCCATTTCGGGCTTGTAACATCCATAATTTACCATTTTCGACAGTAAATTCTAAATCTTGCATATCACGATAATGTTTTTCTAAAGTACTACAAATATTAGTGAAATATTTAAAAACATCTGGAAATAATTTTTCCAATGATGGCTTAGCACATCCAGCTTCTATACGAGCTTCTTCAGAAATATTTTGCGGGGTACGAATACCTGCTACGACATCTTCTCCTTGAGCATTTAATAGAAACTCTCCGTATAACTTATTTTCTCCAGTTGATGGATTTCGAGTAAATGCAACTCCTGTAGCACAATTATTACCCATATTTCCAAATACCATAGCTTGAACATTAACCGCTGTTCCCCAAGTTTCCGGTATGTTATTTAATCTTCTATAAGTTATAGCTCTTGGTCTCATCCAGCTAGAAAAAACAGCCCCAATAGCGCCCCAAAGTTGTTGTTGTGGATCTTGAGGAAATTCTCTGCCTAATTGTTCCTTAACTATTTCTTTATAATTATTTACCAAGGTTTTTAAATCATCTGCATCTAAGTCAGTATCTTGTTCTATAGCTTTACTTAACTTAAGATCGTCCAATGCTTCTTCAAACATATGATGCTCAATGTCCAACACTACATTGGAATACATTTGAATAAAACGACGATAGCTATCATAAGCAAAACGCTCATTTTGTGTTTCTTTAGCAAGTGCTTGAACAGTTTTATCATTCAATCCTAAATTTAATACTGTATCCATCATACCTGGCATTGAAGCTCTAGCACCAGAACGCACAGAAAGTAATAATGGCTTATCTTCAGATCCAAATTTTCTATGCATCTGTTTTGCTAATCGATCAAGCGCTATTTCTACTTGCTCAAATAATTCTTTTGGGTATTGATTTTGATTAGCGTAATAATGACTACATACTTCTGTAGTGATTGTAAATCCAGGCGGAACGGGCAGACCTAAATTACTCATTTCGGCTAAATTAGCCCCCTTACCGCCTAATAAATTTTTATCCTTAGCAGATCCTTCAGCAGAACCATCACCAAAATTATATACCCATTTTACCATAAGTATATTCTCCTATTTACAAGTTTATATTGCTACAAAGAATCTCTGCAATTGCGTTCATATTAAATAATTTTTTTATAAAAATCAATCTATCTAATATGTTAACTCAACGAATTAATGTCTAACTTTAGCCAGATGAGCATCTATTATTTCAGAGATTTCTGCAAAATTTAAAGCCCCTTTATATAAATCACCATTAATAACAAAAGTCGGAGCTGCATCAATTTTAAATTGTTCATAGGCAACTGTTAAACCATTTTTTAATTTATCTAAAATGTCTTTATTATCAAAACAAGAGAGAGTTTTCTGTTTATCTAAACCATATTTTGCGGCCACTCTAAAAATATAGTCTCTTGCTTGCTCAGGTCCTGCAGTCAACCATTGTTGTTGATTAGTGAAAAAAGTATCAATAACAGAAAAATAATCTTTAGGAGCTGCACAACGTGCTACCATAGATGCGGCAGTAGAAAAAGGATCAAGAGGAAATTCCCTAAAAATTAACTTTACCTTGCCTGTATCTATATATTTTTTTTGTATTTGAGGATAAACAGACAAGAAAAAAACTCCACAATAGGAGCAAGTTAAAGAGCCATATTCTATTATAGTAACAGGAGCATTAACCTGCCCTTTAACCATATCTGGTAAAATATTTGGTTGATTAATTAATTTATCCATATTCACTGTAGAATGAGGTTTAGTATAAGCTAAAACATTTATAGGAGAGTAAATACCCAATAAACCTAATGCTACTATTAAGCAACCAACTATTTTACCTATTTTAATTTTCACAATATATCCTTTCTTCTTTCACCACATGCTCGGTTAAACAACATAATTCATAACACTGGTTTTCATATTAACGTCAATCCAGTGCGATTACTTTTACGCAACTTATCCTCTGATATTTTTTTAAATTTTATTTTGCCTATAGCTGCATAGCCAAGAAACATATTAACCCTATCACAAATCTCTACCGTCATATGCTGTAAATGTAGTTCTGCTAAAGAGGTACAATTAATTAATAAGGTTGCGCCACCTATTTCTTTTTTCTTTGACCATCTTATTTTAGAAGGATAGCTCCATTTAGCATAATCACCTACCACAGAATGCCAACTAGAAACAAAGTCGAAACCAAATCCTACTTTATCAATCAAAATGCCGTCAATGATAGGTCTAGCGATATCAGTTATATTAGATACGTACTTTTGTTTTTTTAACGCCATCTGCCTGATATCTCTAGATAAATTAAGTTAATCTAAGCCCTGCATTTTATTTTTAACCATTTGCCGTAAATTGTCAATAGGAAGTAATTTATTTTCATCATAATAATGCCAATATAACCAACCGTTACAACTTTCAGTATTTTGTGCTTTTCTACCTGAAATGTGAATAGAAAGAGCTTCTTGATTATAAAATAAAGTTCCATCAGCTCTTACTATTGCTGTAATTTTAGCTTTTTTATCATATAATACTGTTCCTGCATGAATCAGACCTGCCTCTAGCAAACTTAAAAATGATATTCTTGGTTGTTGTTTTTTACTAGGTACTATAGATAAAGAAATATTTTCTAGTTTTTTTACATTATCTATTCTTTTTTGTGCAACTTTTATATATTTTTCTTCGCGCTCTACTCCAATAAAATGTCTGCCTAATTTTTTTGCTACAGCACCAGTAGTTCCTGAACCAAAAAAAGGATCCAAAATTACATCGCCCGTCTTACTAGAAGAGAGTAGGATCCTAGATAATAATGCCTCTGGTTTTTGGGTTGGATGAGCTTTAATGCCATTATCATCTTTTAATCTTTCATTACCAGTACATAACGGAAATAACCAATCAGAACGCATTTGCTTATCTTCATTAGCGGCTTTTAATGTTTCATAGTTAAAAGTATATTTTTTAGCATTTTTATTTACAGAAGCCCAAATTAAAGTTTCATGTGCATTTTGAAAACGTTTACCTCTAAAGTTAGGCATCGGGTTAGACTTACGCCATATAATATCATTTAATATCCAAAAACCTAAATCTTGCATTATAGCGCCTAATCTGAAGATATTATGATAAGAACCAATAACCCATATAGTTCCATCATTTTTCAACAAGCGCCTACATGACATTAACCACGCTCTAGTGAAAGCATCATAAGCTTCAAAACTTTCAAATTGATCCCATTGATCATTCACTGCATCAACTACAGTTTGATCAGGTCGACATAAATTACCTTGTAATTGTAGATTATACGGAGGATCCGCAAAAATTACATCAACTGACTTAGCAGGTAACATATTTAAAATAGAGATACAATCGCCTTGTAATATTTTATCTTTATAAGTATCTACCGCGGGAGATAAATAACTATTATCGATAGTTTTTGTAACCTTTAACATTTCATCTCCATATCAATTAAAACTATAATTGCTTATTTTATCTAAATAGAGTAAATAACAAGTTAAAGTTTTTTATATAAGGTGAATATTCATGCAAAATCTGCAACTTATCATTTTTGACCTGGATGGAGTAGTAATAGATTCAGAATATTTAATTGCTAGCCAGCAAAATATGATTTTAAATAAGGCAGGTCACAAAATGAATATTGATGAATTCATTAAAAAATATGTCAATATAACTTGGAAAGAAATTCTTAAGGATATCGAACAACAATCACCCTTACCTATTTCAGCTAAATTAATTGATATTTGGGAAAATATAGAACAAACTTTAATTAAAGATATAGCTTTAATGGATGGTTTTTTAAAAGCTGCAAATGATATTTGCTTACCTAAAGCTTTAACTACTAACCGTTCAAATAAGTGGATAAAACAAATATGCAATAAATTTAAACTAGAACATATTTTTAATCAAAATATTTTCTCAGCTCCTGAAGTAGAAACGCAAAACATTAAAATTACTCCTGATAGATTTTTATCTATTGCTGAAAAAACTAAGGCAAAACCTCAAAACACAATAATAATTGAAGATAGTGTAATAGGTGTAAAAGCAGCCGTGGCTGCTGGAATGAGAGTTATTGGTTTTACAGGAGGTAAACATAGTTATTTAGGACATTCTAGCCTATTAATGGAAGCAGGCGCCGAAACCAGCATATCACATTTTAAAGATTTACCAGCGGTTGTTAAAGCTATGGATTATTGGACCAATAACTTAGCTTGAAATAAATATAATTTTTGAGGAAAAAATGCCAGTAAATACCAGCATACTTGATAATGGAATAACTATAACAACACAAAATATGAAACATATGTCTAGTACAACGCTAGGAATCTGGGTTAAAAATGGTTCTAGAAATGAGCAACTACGCCAGCATGGTTTATCACATTTGCTTGAACATATGGCCTTTAAAGGTACTAATAATTTTTCAGCAAAAGAAATAGCCGAAACAATAGAAAATGTAGGTGGAGAAATTAATGCTTCTACCGGCGTAGAAATGACATCATATTATACCAAATTATTAAAAGATGACACTTATCTTGGTTTAGATATACTTACGGATATTTTAACTAATCCTATATTTAAAGAAGAAGATTTAATAAAAGAAAAAAATATAATAATGCAAGAAATAGGTGCAGCTTTTGACACACCTGATGATATCTTATTCGATTATTTTATGGCAACAGCTTATCCTAATCAATCATTAGGAAGATCCATCTTAGGTACAAAAGAAACTATATCACATTTTACCCCTCTTGACATTCATGATTATATGAATCAGAATTATCATTCTCAATGTTTAACATTATGCGCGGTTGGCAATATTGATCACACTGAATTTACTGATAAAGCGGCTCAAAAATTATCTAATTACCGCTCTCCAAATGCTAAACCATATTGGGAAACAGCTAATTATGTAGGTGGTAGCTTTATTGAAAGAAGATCATTAATTGATACCCAATTTATTTTAGGTTTTAAAGGATTTTCCTCATACAGTGACGAATTTTATCTTAGCCAAATATTATCAATAATTTTAGGTGGAGGTATGTCTTCTAGATTATTCCAAGAAGTAAGAGAAAATCTAGGGCTATGTTATTCTATCTATAGTTTTAACTTTGGTTATTCAGATAGTGGTTTATTTGGAATATATAGTGCTACCTCTGGTAGTGATATAGAATTACTAACTGAAACTATTATAAAAGAACTTAAAAAAATCTCTGAGCAAATAACTGAAGAAGAACTCCATAGAGCAAAAACACAATATAAAGCACAATTAATAATGTCTCAGGAACATACGGAATCACGCTGTGGACAAATTGCAAGACAGATATTATTAAATGGACATAGTTTACCGAATGCTATTCTATTAGAAAAAATTAACAATATTACAACTGAAGATTTAAAAAATATAGCTATAAAATTATTTACCTCCGCACAACCAACCTTAACTATAATTGGAGAGCCAACTAAATTAATTTTAGCAGAAGAAATATTTAATAAAATTAAAACATAAACGATACATTATAATATATATTACCTATACTCTACTTTAATAAGGCATTAAAATGAAAAAATTACTCTTATCACTAGTTAAAAATTTGACTATTTTTTTTGTCTTTCTATTAATAAATAGTAACGTTAGTTTAGCTAATACACAGCCAATAATTGTAAATAAGCAAAATTTATTCATGGATCTAAGCAAACAAATAAAAATACATAATAATGCTGGAGCAACATTAAAAATTTTAACGAAAGCTGATCGTAATGGAATTATTAAAAGACTAGAGATAGAAAGTTTATCAACTAATCCTTCTGGTAATTGGGTAGAATTTTCATTAGAAAATAACAGCAATGAAACAATAGAACGACTTTTAATCGCTCCCTATTATAATTTAAATTCAAGAGGAATATTTAATTCATCATTAGATACAAAACATATAAGAGTTATTACACCTAGTGAAGGAAATATATTACCAAATATAAATAATAATAATGCTGATATTTTTCAAATAACAATACCCGCCAATAGTATTATTACCTTTGTAGGAGAATTAAATAATAATCAGTTACCAATTTTATCTTTATGGGAAGAAAATAGCTATAATAACCAAGAAAAAAAACTAATAAGCTATAATAGTATTTTATTAGGCATTAGTATTTTATTAATCTTATTTACAAGTATGCTAGCCATAGTAAAAAAACGCTATATATTTGTTGCTACAGCTATAACTGCTTGGTCAATGTTATTTTATTTATGTGTTGACCGATATATTTTCATTAACTCATTACCTGCCGCTTTAGCTTATTTACCTAGTTTAAGAAGCTTAGCAGAATTTGCTTTAATTATTAGTGTTGCTAATTTTCTAATAGCCAATTTAAATATTTATTCTCCTGAAATAAAATTAAACCAATTTAAGAAAAAAATAACTGTTTCATTCTTAATAGCTAGTATTTTAATCTTTATCACTCCTAATTTAATGGCAACAATAACCAGCTTATTATTTGTTATAGTACCTGTTATAGGATTAATTACTCTTATCAAATATAATAAATGCGGACATGAATATATTAAATTAATTCTACCTGCTTGGATAATTTTAACAACTTCAGGATTATTTTATATTTTAACTGCTAGTGGAATCTTAAATTTAACTGACTCTCAATTATTACTAAATTTATTATTAGTAGTATCAATAAATTTAATGTGTTTTGTTACCATTTATCAAGCATTATATAACGAGCAATTTTCTGAAAAAATTCTTTCTAAAAACGAACAATTAGCTCTAGCTTTGCAAGGTTCTGGCGATATTTTGTGGGATTTTGATATTCAAGCTAACAATATACGCTATTCTTCACAACTAAAAAATATTATGGGAAATATAGATTACCCTTTAATTAAACAAAAATGGTTAGATTCATTACATCCACAAGATAGATTAAATTTTTTAAGCCAACTAGATACAATAACTGAAAATAATGGTGGAGCAATAGAATTAGCCTTAAGATTACAAAATCTAGAACAAAATTATCATTGGTTTTGGTTAAAAGCACGCCCGTTAACCGATAATACCGGCAAAATAATTCGCTGTTTAGGAACCTTAATAGATATAAATATCTTTAAACATAGAGAAATAGAATTATTAGATGCACCTCTATATGATAGTGGCAGTAAACTACCAAAGATAGCATTGATTACCGAAAGGCTGCAAAGTTTTTTAACTTTTTCACCATTATTGAATGATGAAAAATTAGCGTTTTTTATAGTAGAATTCACATCAATATCTGCTTATCAAAGATTATCCCCCATGGATTTATCTTTAATAGATGATTATCTAAAAAAACTATCCTATCAATTACAGGATAAATTTTCTTCTTTATTCTTAGGACGTTTATCCAGCTCGCAATTTTCCTTCGCTTTATGGGGCAAAGATCAAGATAATATTTTATTAATTGAAAAAATTATCAATACAATTGAAAATGAACATAATATTGCTCTTCACTCCAGCACAAAGTTATTTGCCGGGGCTTATTATGGTAAAAATTTAAATAATGCAGAAAAAATCATTCAGCAAGCAACAGCAAACTTATATGAGCAAAAACAAAAAAATATCAAATTATCAGATGCAATTAATTATATAAAATCGGATAAACATGTAATTAATAATATTTCTATGGAAAAGCAGGAGCAAAACATAGAAATATTGTCTAATGATATACAAATATTAGCTACTCCAATTAAATATTGTAAAACTGGTAAATTGGCTGCAATAAAATTGTTACCAACACAAAATAACACCGGAATGATTTATGCTCATAATCTGAGTATAGATCAACAGCCTCATATCCCTATTATCATGGATAAAATATATGAAGAAGTTAAAAAAATTATTCAATTAACAAATAATAATCCTATTCAAGAATCTTTGATGATATCTTTACCTATCTTACACATAGATATGTTATCGACTGATTATATAAATAAAATAATTGCTAAATTAAATAATAAGATTGATAAAAAAATATCTTTATTATTAGAAATGGATGAAACTTTATTCTTACAACATGAGATAGCCTGTACTACTATTATGCCACAGTTAAAACAATTAGGCGTTATCTTCTCATGGGATAATTTTGGCTCTGAACTTACACCATTACGTTATTTTATTTCTTTACCAATTGATATAATTCAATTATCACACAATCTTAAATATTCTACTAATGTTCGTTTACGCAGTTTTCATCATTCGTTAGTGGAATTAGCATATGATTTTGGTATAAAAATCATCTATAAAGATGTTGATTATATAGAAATGTTAAATGAATTAGAACATCCAGACGATAATTATGTAATGGGTAAAATATTTGGCAAGTTCAGTAAGGCTGAAAATTATCTGTTAGCAGAAAAAATATAATTTATGATTATAAATTTATAGGTCAGAAAATATAACTTAATAAAATAAACATATTTTATTGATATTTTATGCATAACCTGAATTTACAATAAAATGCAATGGATCAATTCCCATATTTTTCATAGCATTATTATATTTGTTATCATAATCCTTCGAAAATAATAATTCTAATTCAGGTTCTTGTATAAGCCAACAATTGGCTTTAATTTCTTGCTCTAATTGCCCTGCATACCAAGCAGTATATCCAATTATATTTATATATTCTTTTGGTCCATTTCCGCTAGCTATAGCTTGATAAACATCTATATGTGAAGTCAAACAAACATTATTTGTAACAGAAATTGTATTGCTAAATTTACTATCTACAGAATGTAAAGTAAAAAATGCTTTCTCTTCCACAGGGCCACCCTGCAGGAAAGGTGTATCAAAAGCCTCTTTTGAATAATTTTTACCATAACCTAAATTATAAAAACTATGGTTAGCAAATTTATTGCTACACATTACATCAGATAAATTTAACAAAGACGGTTTATTAACTATTAATCCTAAAGCTCCAGTATCATTGTGAGAACAAATATAAATTATCGTTCGAGAAAAATATCCTTTATCTAACACTGAAGTGGCTATCAATATTTTTCCTATATAAGATTGATCAATTAATTTATTTTTTTTCCCCGATTGACTCATTTTATATCCATAACTACTTATTTTTAAAATTTACAATAGCTTTTCTGGCTAACTCGTCAGCTTTTTCATTATATAAATTTCCATTATGACCTTTTACCCAATACCAAGATATTTTATGTTTACTTGATATATCATCTAACTGCTGCCATAAATCTTTGTTTTTTACTTCTTTCTTTGAAGCCGTTTTCCAGCCGTTAGTTTTCCAATTATTTATCCATTCCATAACTCCTTTACGCAAGTAAGTAGAGTCTGTATATAATTCCACCGTACAAGGTTTTTTTAAGTTATTTAATGCTTCTATGGCTGCCATTAGCTCCATTCGATTATTAGTTGTATTATCCTCCGCGCCACTAATATATTTTTGATGTTCTCCCCACAATAACACTGCGCCCCACCCTCCAATACCAGGGTTACCAGAACATGCTCCATCACTATAAATGGTCACTATTTGTTTTGTCATAAATTTTATCCTTATTATGCGCCTTTAACAAATTGCATGTCTTGTGGAGTTAGCTGGATATCTCTGAGAGATTTATTAACTAAAAAACTTTCTGTTTCAATTACATTTTGTACTAAATCGATATTTATTTTATATCTTTTTGCAAAACAGTCAATAATTTCTTTTACTATAATTTCCGGTGCAGAAGCCCCCGCTGACAATCCTAAAATATTTAACTTTGATAAATTATTCCAGTCTATTTCATCAGCTGTTTGTACCAACATTGCTTGTTTAGCCCCTCCTTTTATAGCTACCTCTACTAATCTTTGAGAATTAGATGAATTAGGAGCACCTACAATCAAAAATAAATCGCACCCCGCAGCATTTTGATATACTATTTGTTGTCTGTTAGTGGTTGCATAACATATAGATTCAACTGCCGGAGGAAAAATATTACTAAATTTCTTCTTCAAGGCTTTTAAAATTTCTGCCGTATCCTCAACTGATAAAGTAGTCTGGCTAACAAACCCTAAATCTTTATTAGCGGGTGGAATAAAATTATTTACATCTTCAATAGTTTCTATTAAAGACACACTTCCTTCTGGTATCTGTCCCATAGTACCAATTACTTCTGGATGTCCTGCATGTCCAATAAGCAACACATGTCTGCCTAACCTATAATGTTTCAATGCTTGTTTATGTACTTTAGATACTAAAGGACAAGTAGCATCCAAATATAATAATTCCAATTCTTCTGCATTTTTGTAAGTTTCTTTTGGAACTCCATGAGCAGAAAAAATTACCGGTCGATCTCTATGATAAGGAGGAATTTCGTTCAATTCTTCAATAAAAATAGCCCCTTTATCTCTTAAACCTTGAACAACATATTGATTATGCACTATCTCATGTTTTACATATACGGGTTTTCCATATTTTTTAATTGCTAATACCACAATTTCTATTGCTCGTTCTACACCAGCACAAAAGCCCCTAGGAGCGCATAAACGAATAGTTAGTTGTTTTGTCATTCAATTGTCCTTTAACTAATAATTTATTATATAACATATTCTATTCTATTAGGATAAAGATTATATCTCTTAATTATAAATTTTTTTTAGTGTTTATAAAGCATAATTGTGATAAAAGAAAATTTTAAATAGAACTAAAGGCAAAAGTAATGTCACACAATAGCTTTGGACATTTATTTCGCGTCACTACATGGGGTGAAAGCCATTCACAAGCTATAGGTTGTGTTATCGATGGTTGCCCCCCTAATATAAATTTTACTATTGCTGATATCCAAAAATATCTTGATGAACGTCGTCCAGGTCAATCTATTTATACCACTCAACGAGCAGAACCAGATGAAATAAATATATTATCTGGTGTCATAAGTAAAAATAATATTTTTACTACTTTAGGTAGTCCAATATCTTTAATGATAAAAAATTACGATCAAAGACCAAAAGATTATGAAAATATAGCTGATAATTATCGACCTGGTCATGCCGATTATAGTTATTATAAAAAATATAATATCCATGATACTAATGGTGGTGGCCGATCCTCTGCCCGTGAAACAGCTATGCGAGTAGCGGCAGGTGCAATAGCGAGAAAAATACTGCCACAAGTAAAAATTAAAGCTGCAGTAACACAAATAGGTGAAATAAAAATTAATCGCAATAACTGGAATTGGAATTTTATTAAAAAAAATCCCTTATTTTTACCTGATCCTGAAGCTGTAGAACCAGCTATTAATTACTTAAATGAAATAATTGCTGCAGGAACATCCGTAGGTGGTATAATCGAAATAGTAGCTGAAAATGTTCCTATAGGTTTAGGTGCACCTGTTTACGGAAAATTAGATCAAGATCTTTCTGCTATGATTATGTCTATTAATGCAGTAAAAGCTGTCGAGATAGGAGATGGTTTTTTATCTGCACAACTACAAGGTCATGAACATAATGACTTAATGACAGTAAAAGATAATAAAGAAGCATTTTTGTCTAATCACTCAGGTGGAATAATTGGAGGTATCTCAACGGGTGAAGATATAAGAATTAGGTTTGCAGTTAAACCAACCTCTTCTATATCTATAGCTCAATCTACTATCGATAAAATTTTAACAAACACTACTATTAATATCAAAGGTAGACATGATCCTTGTATAGCTATCAGAGCTGTAGCAGTTGGTAAAGCTATGGTAGCATGTGTTCTAGCCGATCATTTTTTACGTCATCGTGGACAAATAGGATTATAAATTAAAGGTCAGCAATGCAAAATCTAAATAATAAAATCGAACAAGCATTAAAATTGTTT
Source organism: Bartonella sp. DGB1 (assembly GCF_041345015.1). NCBI lineage: Bacteria > Pseudomonadati > Pseudomonadota > Alphaproteobacteria > Hyphomicrobiales > Bartonellaceae > Bartonella > Bartonella sp. DGB1. The sequence continues at coordinate 643,078 of NZ_CP166769.1, read as the reverse complement.
AAAACAGGCGGAATGTTAGTTGTAACAGACGACATGGATCGAGAAAATGAAGGGGATCTTATAGTTGCCGCAGAATTTTGTACCATAGAACAAATGGCGTTAATGATACGTTATACTTCAGGTATAATATGCACGCCCCTTTTACAGTCTATAGCCAATAGATTAAATTTACCACCTATGATACAAAATAATAATTCTTTACATAACACTGCTTTTACTATTTCAGTCGATAGCGCTAAAAATGTAACTACTGGTATCTCTGCTAGTGATCGTGTGAATACTGTTAAATTATTAGCTGACCCAAATTCTAAGATAGATGACTTTGTTCGTCCTGGTCATATATTTCCTTTAGTTGCAAAAGATGGTGGTGTATTAGAACGTAGAGGTCATACAGAAGCGGCTGTAGATTTATGTAGATTAACCAATTTATCGCCAGTAGCGGTGATAGGAGAATTGATGAATGACGATGGAAGTGTTATGATAGGCGACCAATTAATTAATTTTACTAAACAATATAATTTCTTGACTATTACGATTGACGAACTAGTACAATATAGAAAATCTTGCTTGAAATAAAAAGGTGACCTAATGGAACAAAATACCAATCAACTAGATATAGATCTAGCTACACCAATCAATGAACTTACATTTGAAAAAGCCTTATCATTATTAGAAATCATTGTTACAACTTTAGAAAAAGGCGATGTACCTCTTAATAGAGCTTTAGAAATCTATGAAAAAGGAGAAGCTTTAAAAAACCATTGTAGTAATTTATTAAAATCAGTAGAAGCCAAAGTAGAAAAAATTACCATTAACAATAATAAAACTATAATTGAGGATTTTGATCCACTTGCCTAAAATAATAGTTCTTGGAGATATAATGTGGTTGCCAGTTTGACCCCCTTACTAGATAAAATTAAAAATCCTCAGCAATTAAGAGAATTGCCTGAAGATAAACTACAACAATTGGCAGATGAATTACGTCAAGAAACCATTTCTATAGTTTCTCAAACTGGCGGGCACTTAGGTCCAGGATTAGGTGTAGTAGAACTAACCGTTGCATTACATTATATCTTTAACACACCTGAAGATCGTATTATTTGGGATGTAGGACATCAAGCATATCCTCATAAAATACTCACTGAGAGACGTGAAAAAATGCTTACCATAAGGCAAGAAGGCGGTATATCAGGATTTACTAAACGTAAAGAAAGTATTTATGACCCATTTGGAGCCGGTCATAGTTCCACATCTATCTCCGCTGGTTTAGGTATGGCTACTGCTTTTCAATTAGCTGAAAATAAAAATAAAGTTATAGCAGTTATAGGAGATGGAGCTTTATCAGCTGGTATGGCCTATGAAGCTATGAATAATGCTGGTTCTATGGATGCTAATTTAATAGTTATTTTAAACGATAACGATATGTCCATAGCACCCCCTACAGGAGCAATGAGTGCTTATCTAGCTAAATTAGTTTCTGCCCCTAAATATAGAAATTTTCGAAACTTTTTAAAATCTTTAGTCGAAAAATTACCTAAATCTATTAAAGATAAAGCTAGAAAGACTGAAGAATATGCTAGAGGATTTTTTACCGGGGGTACCTTATTTGAAGAATTAGGTTTTTATTATATAGGTCCAATTGATGGGCATAATCTTAAACATTTATTACCGATATTAAAGAATGTAAGTAATTATAATCATTCACCCGTTCTCATCCATGTAGTAACAGAAAAAGGTAAAGGCTACAAGCCTGCTGAAGCAGCAAACGATAAATATCATGGTGTTAGTAAATTTAATATCAATACTGGTAAACAAGAAACCGGTACTAGTCAGAATTTAAGCTATACTAATATATTTTCTAACGCTTTAATCAGAGAAGCAGAAAAAGATAATAAAGTTGTAGCTATAACTGCAGCTATGCCCGATGGAACTGGTTTAACAAAATTTGCAAAAAAATTTCCAAAACATTTTTTTGATGTTGGTATAGCCGAACAACATGCAGTAACTTTTGCTGGAGGTCTCGCCTGCGAAGGCTATAAACCAGTGGTAGCAATTTATTCTACTTTTTTGCAGCGTGCTTATGATCAGATAATACATGATATTGCTATACAAAATTTACCTGTCCGCTTTGCTATAGATAGAGCTGGAATAGTAGGAGCTGACGGAGCAACACATGCAGGAAGTTTTGATAATGTTTTTTTAGCTACGCTTCCTAATTTCACTATCATGGCTGCATCAAGTGGAGAAGAGCTAAATGATATGGTTCACACAGCTATAGCTTTTGATGAAGGTCCAATATCATTTAGGTATCCAAGGAAATCTTCAACCTTACTATCTGTACCAGAACCGAAATTATTAGAAATAGGTAAAGGAAATTTAATAAAATCAGGTGAAGAAATAGCCTTATTATCTCTAGGTACTTGCCTTGATGATTGTTTAATAGCAGCCTCTATACTAGATAAGTTAGGTTATTCGACAACTGTAGTTGATGCACGATTTGCTAAACCATTAGATAAATTACTTATATGTGATTTAGCCCGCAATCATAAACTACTAATAACAGTAGAAGAAGGAAGTATAGGTGGTTTTGGATCTCATGTATTACAATTATTAGCAGATGAAAATTTATTAGACAAAATAAAAATTCGTAGTATACATTATATCGATAATTATCCAGAACAAGGTGATATAAATATCATTCACGCAAAAATGGGGTTAGGTGTTAATAATATAGTTAATAAAGCTATTCTTGCCTTAGAACAAAAACTACCCTCTCCTGAAAAATTGAATGAATTACGTTAAAATTATGAATAAAATACGTTTAGATCAATGGCTAGTAAATAAAAATTATTTCTCTAGTCGAGCCAAAGCACAAGAAGCTATTGCAAATGGTCATGTCAAATCTGATAAAATGGTTGATCTCAAATCTTCATTAAAAGTAGATGATACTTTTACTGTAACTGTAAATAATGAAATGCAACGTTACGTTTCCCGTGCAGCATATAAATTATTAGCAGCGATAAAATTATTTAATCCTAAAATTCAAGATGGCAGCTTTCTAGATATTGGAGCTTCCACAGGTGGATTTACGCAAATTTTATTAGAATATGGAGCTAAACAGGTAACGGCTATAGATGTTGGTCATGATCAATTTTCTCCTTTACTAATAAATGATCCGCGAGTTACTTTACATGAAGGTGTTAATGCTCGTTTTTTAAATACAACTCATTTGAACGACAATGTCGATGGAGTTGTAGCTGATGTAAGCTTTATATCTTTAAAATTGGCATTACCACCAGCCTTAAATTTTGTCAAAAATGGTGGTTTTGCAATTTTACTAGTTAAACCACAATTTGAATCAGAGAAAAAATTCCTTAATAAACAAGGAGTAATAACTTGTGAAAAAACTGCACAAGCTATTGCTGAAGAATTAAAAAATTGGTTATCAAATTTACCATATTGGCAAAATGTAAAATTAGAAAAATGTCCATTAAAAGGTAAGAACGGCAATCAAGAATTTATCTTATTTGGAATCAAAAATGCAACAAAATAACATGCAAGCTAAAGAATTACTCCAACCGTCACAAACGACTCCTATTTGTCAGCATTTTGGTATCTGTGGAGGATGTCGTTTCCAAGATTGGGCTAAAGATAAATATGAAGAATATAAATTATCTTTATTGAAACAAAAATTTACAGAAAAAAATATTAATATAAAAATTGATAAATTAATAGAAGGGCAGCTACATGCCAGAAGAAGAGTAACCTTCCACGCTCATAATCAGAATAATAATTTTATCTTTGGTTTTTTTAAAAAAAAATCACATGAACTGTTCGAAATAAAAGAATGTCCTATAAGCGTTCCTGCAATTGAAAATAATATAAAAATCTTACGGCAAATAGCTGCTTTATTCTCTGCTAATAAACCAATAGATATAACAGTAATACAAGCTGAAAATGGTTTAGATGTTACTATCTCTAAGGTGCAAAATCTAACTGATCAAAAACGATTTCAATTAGTAAAATTTGCTGAGATGAGTGATATATTACGTATTACAGTCAATCAAGAACTAATTATAAAAAAGGAAAATATTTATATCAAAGTCAATAATGATCTAATAACTTTCCCTCCAGGTGTATTTTTGCAAGCTACTTATGTTAGTCAGCAACAAATGATAGAAATTACTATTGATTGGTTAAGAAAACAAAAAAATATTGTTGATCTTTTTAGTGGTATAGGTACTTTCAGTTTACCTATGTCTTATTTTTCTTCTATTGATGCATTTGATAGTGATGAAAATGCTTTAAAAAGTCTACAAATTGCAGCGAATAATATTAAGGGTATAAAAAAAATATCAACCTCAGTAAGAGATTTATTTAAACGTCCTTTAGTAATAAAAGAATTGCAACCATATGATGGCCTAATAATAGACCCACCTAGAGCTGGTTCTATAGAACAAATAGTTGAAATTGCTAAAAGTAATATACCTAAATTAGTAGTAATATCATGTAACTACCTCACTTTAGTAAGAGATATAGAAATTTTACTTAAAGGTGGTTATAAAATAGAAAAAACAATAGCCATAGATCAATTTTTATATAGTGAACATTTAGAAGTAATGATATTATTATCAAAAGAAAAGAAAAAGAAAAAATGGACACTGTAGCTATATCATATAAAAATAGATAATACTTAGCTCTTACCGCAGGAATTAATAATATGTCGAGAAAAAAATCCTCTCATCAATTGTTTCTCAGCCAAAAACGCCAAATTTTTTCTGATTACATTTGCTTACTTAAACCAAGAGTAATGTCTTTAGTAGTTTTTACCGCTATTAGTGGCTTATTGGTTGCACCTCATAATCTATCAATATTGCAAGCAATAATTTCAATTTTATCTATCACTATCGGCGCAGGAGCTTCTGGTGCATTAAACATGTGGTATGAGGCAGATAGAGATAAACTAATGAAACGCACTTGTAAACGTCCTTTACCTATGGGTAGAATTAGCAGAACCGGTGCACTGTTATTTGGAAGTATTTTAGCAATCTTATCGGTTTTCTCATTAGGATATTTTTTAAACTATTTAGCAGCACTATTATTAGCTTTCACTATCTTCTTTTACGTAGTAATTTACACCATTTGGCTTAAACCTAGAACACCACAAAATATAGTTATCGGAGGTGCAGCAGGAGCTTTTCCACCATTAGTTGCTTGGGTATCGGCTACTGGTGATATTAGTATAATGCCTATCTTATTATTTTTAATTATATTTCTATGGACGCCTCCACATTTTTGGGCTTTATCTTTATATACGGTACAAGATTATGATAAAGCTAATATACCAATGCTACCTAATGTAAAAGGAATAAATTATACGAAAAAATATATATTAATTTATTCTATTTTAATGTCTATAACTGCTATTATGCCTGCTATCATAGCAGATGCTAAAATATATTATGCTATAGCGAGCTTTATATTAGGAATAATTTTTATTATAAAAGCAATCTATCTTTATCAAGAAAAAAATCCTAACAAAATAACTTTACAGGCAAAATCTTTATTTAAATATTCTCTTATATATTTATTTTTAATATTTTTGATATTATTATTCGACCATTATTTAAAATAAACATTTTACTTTACCAACTCACTCTACAATATTTTTATATTCTGTTGATTGCTTAAATATATAAGGCTGGTGATATTAATATATCACCAGCCTTATTATTTTAATCATATTTTTATAAAATTACGCCACATTTTTTTGCTTTAGCTTTACGTATAATGCGAGATTATGATAAAGCTAATATACCAATGTTACCTAATGTAAAAGGAATAAATTATATAAAAGAATATATATTAATTTATTCTATTTTAATGTCTATAACTGCTATTATGCCTGCTATCATAGCAGATGCTAAAATATATTATGCTATAGCGAGCTTTATATTAGGAATAATTTTTATTATAAAAGCAATCCATCTTTATCCAAAAGAAATACCAACAAAGTAACCTTACAGGTAAAATCTTTATTTTAATATTCTCTTAGGTATTTATTTTTTGAACATTGCTTGAACTAATTATTTAACTTTACTTACTTGCTCTAGAATATTTTTACATTCTATTAATTCTTGCAAGATTTCATTTAACTTGTCTTTAGATTCATTATTTATAACGTTATAAAAGGATAATTGATTAGGATCAGCAAAAAAGTCTTTTGATTTATCTTCTTGTCGTTCTAATTCTGCTATAGCTAGCATAGTATCTTTTTTTAAAAACTGGAAAAAACTACTAGCACCAAATTTATTTTTTTTAACTTGCTTATTCTCACTAAGACCCAAATCTAGTTGTGGTTCAGACATTTCATGATCTGCGAATAAAGAATTTTCTAATTCTGATAAATTATCATTTTCATCATTCAATTGAGCCGAAAATTTTACCGCTAAATTATCAAAATCTTTCATTATAGGCTCTATAATAGGCTCTAACATTTCAGGTTCTGATATTGGTGTTTCAAATATCGCATAATCCCCTTTATCATTTAATAATTTTTGTACACCTTTAATAGTATAACCCTCATTATATAAAAAACGTTTTATTGTCTTTAATAATAAGACATCATTCTCTCGGTAATATCGCCTTCCACCCGCTCTTTTCATTGGTTTAACTTGTGGAAATTTACTTTCCCAAAAACGCAATACATGCTGTGGAATACAAAGCTCCTCTGCCACTTCACTAATTGTTTTAAAAACTTGAGACCCTTTTTCACGTATCATGAATATTTCTCATTTCAATATAGTTTATCTTTTTAATAATTGTTTATCTATTGAATCTATCAACATACACGATGCTTTAAACATTAATACACGTCGTGGAAAAATTAAAGCACTTTCTCCTGTTTTAGGATTTCTTCCTTCTCTTACCTTTTTATCTCTTACATAGAATGTAGCAAATGATGGTAATTTAACTTTTTCCCCTTTTGCAGCTGCTTCTGCAATTTCATCAAATATATCTCCTACGATATTATTTGTTTCTGTTATAGATAAGCCAATTGCTTTATGAATTGCATTTACTAAATCAGCTTTTTTTATAGTTTTCTTCATTTTCCCTCTTTATTACATTTTTAATAATACTGCTCCCCAAGTAAAACCCCCACCCATTGCTTCTAACAATATTAAATCACCTTTTTTAACTTTTCCACTTTTAACTCCTTCATACCAAGCCATAGGAATAGAAGCAGCAGAAGTATTGCCATATTTTTGCACAGTCATTACTACCTTATCCATTTCAATATTTAATTTTTTGGCAGAAGCTTCTATAATGCGTTTATTAGCTTGATGAGGTATAAACCAATCCAAATCAGATAATTCATATTCTGTAGCAGCAAAACAATCATAAATTACATCAGTTATCATTCCTACAGCATGCTTAAATACTTCTCGTCCTTGCATGCGAACATGTCCAACCGTTTGAGTAGTTGACACGCCGCCATCTACATATAATTTATCTACATGTGCTCCATCAGACCGTAATCTTGAAATAATTATACCTGAATCATTATCAGAATTTTTATTATCTTCTGCTTCCAATACTACAGCACCAGCTCCATCACCAAATAAAACGCATGTATTGCGATCATTCCAATTTAACAAACGTGAAAAAGTCTCACTACCAATAACTAAAGCTTTTCTAGCCATACCATTTCTTAAATACATATCTGCAGTAGTAATAGCATAAATAAAACCAGAGCAAACAGCTTGTATATCAAAAGCAAAACCTTTAGTAATCCCTAAAGCTTGCTGCACCTCGACGGCTACCGCAGGAAAAATATGATCAGCAGTAGTAGTAGCTACTATAATTAGATCAATATCACTAGGTTGTAACTGTGCCATCTCTAATGCTTCTTTAGCAGCAGCAGCAGCTAAAGATAAGGTTGTTTCTCCTTCAGATGCGATATAACGTTGTGTAATACCTGTACGTTGCTGTATCCATTCATCAGTTGTATCTACCATATGCTCTAAATCAATATTTGTGAGGATATTTTTAGGTAACGATATTCCTAGTCCTTTAACTACAGACTTTAACATTTTTAATCCTGTTCACTTTCCTTATTGATATTATTATCTATATTAATATTGTCAACTTGTAATAATTCTTGTTCAATTTTTAGTAATAAATTATGCTCTACTATTTTATAAGTCTTCACTATTGCAGAACAAAAACCCATAGCTGAAGTTCCGCCATGGCTTTTAACTACTATACCATTTAAACCTAGTAAAAGCCCCCCGTTAAGCCTATCAGGATCTAAAACCATTTTTAAATTTCTAAAAATATTATAACTGAATAAATAACCAATTTTATTCCAGAAAGAAGATTTTATCTGATTTTTTAAAATTTTAGATATTTGTTTAGCTGTGCCCTCAGCTGTTTTCAATGCTATATTACCGCTATAACCTTCAGTGACTACTACTTGTGCTTTTCCTGTACCTATGTCACTCCCCTCAATAAAGCCTATATACTCAAAGTTATTCCATTTTTTATTTTGTAAAATCATTCCTGCATTTTTTATTTCATCTATACCTTTTACTTCCTCTACACCTATATTCAACAGCCCTACTTTAGGAGTTTCACCTACATAAAGGCTATTATACATACATGCACCCATGATAGCTAAATTTACTAAATGTTTATCAGTTGCCCCTATAGATGCACCAATATCTAATACTATTGCCTGCCCAGTTAAAGTTGGCCAAATTCCTGCTATACCAGGTCTATCTACATTAGCTAGCATACGGAGAATAATTTTAGACATAGCCATTAAAACACCAGTATTACCTGCAGATACACAAGCATCAGCCTTTTTTTCTTTAACAGCCATAATAGCTTGCCACATCGATGATATATTTCTTCCTCTCCTAATGGCTTGAGCAGGTTTTTCATTCATAGAAATATATGTTTCACTAGCAAAAAATTTATATTTACCCTTAAGTTCAGGGTAACTGTCTAAAATATCTTTAACTTTATCTTCTATTCCATAAAATAAATAAAATATATCAGGATATATTTTTATAGCGGCAGCAGCTCCAGCTATTGTAATCTTTTCTCCATGGTCTCCACCCATTAAATCAATTGCTAATGTAATTTTTCTAGTCATTCAAATAACCTATTTTTTTAATTTTAATTTAGACAAAGCAATAAAATTTTTTTCGCCAATAGAGGGCTCATGATACTCTGTTTTTTGCATTGGATAACTATAATCTCCATTAGTTTCACAACTTTTAGGAAAGGCTGGTATATTTAATTGAAAAAATTCTTCCGCTAAATTACCAAGATTTATTTCTGATCCTATGAAAGTTTCTATATCATATTCATCTTCCATATCAACGATAATTTCCTCAATTTTATTATTCGTAACAATTTTTTTAGCAGAAAGCTTCTCTGGTGTAAAAAATACTTTTATTTCCTCTTGGTAATTTTGAATAATTGTGGATAAACTAACAACGCATAATTGCTCAAAAGTAACTTTTATCATTCCTTGAACTTTATAACCCATGGTATTATGCGGTATTACTTTAAAATCAAACTCAAAATTTTGAATATAGTTTACACCATGTTTGTTAGCTAACATAGCCTTTTGTGGTTCATCTGCTACAAAAGTTATCCTTCTACCTTGAGGAGGTAAATTTATTATTGAAACAAAAACATTTAAATTATCTGTTACTGACATAAATTATCCTATAATTAAATATATTATTTAATAACCCCTTATTAAATGATAGGCAACCTAATTTAATAAATTACTAGCAAAAATTACAGTTATCTGCTACAAATTAATAAATCATAAGCTAAGAGGCTAAAATGTTAAAAAGAAAAAACACTTACAAAATATTTCTTTCATTAGGTATATTTCTTGCATTAAGCGCTTGTGCAGATACAACTATATCTCCAGACAAAATAAAAGATGAAGGATATATTTTTAACGAAAATTCTTTAAAATCTGTTCCAATTGGAGCAAGTAAACAACAAGTAATAGCTGCTTTTGGTACACCTTCTGCTATAACCGAAATCGCCGGCGAAGTATTTTATTATATCTCACAACAACGTTATCAAGCAGCATTATTTCTAAGCCCTAAAATTATCAATAGAAAAATTTTAGTTGTTTATTTTGATAAAAATCAAAAAGTAAAACAAGTAGCGCAATATGGACTTAAAGATCAAAAATTATTTGACTTTGTAACACAAACAACCCCCACACTTACAACTAATAAGAATTTTATTTTAAACTTGCTAGGAGACTCAACTTTTACTCCAGATTTAGTGCCGGGTAATTAGTCGATAATATGTTGCGCAGACAATAAAATTTATTACCTATAAATAGGTAAAATATTAATAGAATCCATTGCGTATACTCACTAACATACGCAATAGATTTAATTATCTATTTTATGATATTTTTAACTTAAACTGTAGAGTTAATTATTTATTTCCTGATACTCTTACCTAATGTATCTAACACAGAATTAGTAACTTTAGGTTCCTCATCATCAAAAAAAGCTCTTGCTATATCCACATATTGAGAAATAATTATTGCTAAACTTAAGTCACGCTCATATATTATTTCCCATGCTGCAACTCTAAAAATAGCACGCAAAGTCATATCTAACCTAGATAAAGACCATTTCTCATCTAATATATTATTCAAGATAGGATCAATAGTTTTTTGGTGTTCAACTACGCCCAATACTAACTTACGAAACCAGGCTACATCAGCTTGTTCATAAGAAATATTATCAACTATTTTTCCCAAATGAAAATTTTCATATTCTTTAATTATCGCGTAAATGCCAGTTCCAGACAAATCCATTTGATATAAAGCTTGCACTGCTGCTAATCTAGCTTGAAAACGTCGCTGAGCGAAATTGCGGAATGATTTACCTTTAGAAGATTTTGGAGTTTTAGCTAACATAATTAATCATTAACCTTTACATCGAATAATTTATTACGTAGTAACATCATTTCTACAGCTACGCGCGCAGCCCAATAACCTTTGTTATTTTCCTTAGCAGGATCAGCACGATCAATAGCCTGCTGATGATTTTCAACTGTTAAAATACCATTACCAATAGCTAAGCCCAAGTTAACAGTTAGATCCATAATCGCACGAGCAGATTCATTAGCTACGATATCAAAATGGTAAGTTTCTCCTCTAATAACGCAACCTAAAGCTATATAAGCGCCATAACCTTTATCTGCCATTTCCGCAAAACTTATTGCAGCGGGTATTTCTAAAGCTCCAGCCACACTTATAACATCATAAGCTATGTTTTTTGAATTCAAATATTCACAAGCTGCTTGTTTTAATAAATTTGAAATATCGGTATAATAAGGTGCGTCAATAATTAATATTTTTGCTCCTACTAGCTCATCATACATTAATTTAACCTTTTAAAATGATTTAATAATAAGTTGTTAGTAATTTTAGTTAATTGATCAATTTCTATGTTAACTATATCGCCTAATTTACATTCACCCAAATTCGTAATCTGCTGTGTATGCTGAATCAATAAGACGTCAATTATATTACCTGATACACTATTAATAGTCAAAGATACCCCATTAATAGTTATTGATCCTTTAGATATTATCATGGACATCCAAGCTTCAGGAAGTTCTATATGTAACCTTAATGCATCACCTTCATTATGTAATTGTACAATTTTTGCACAAGTATCAATATGTCCACTAACTATATGGCCGCCTAATTCATCACCTATCTTTAAAGCTCTTTCTAAATTAATAGAATAACCTATCTGCCAATCAATAACATTTGTACAAACTAAAGTTTCCTGCCAGACTTCAACCTCAAACCAATTCTCTAATTCTGATTTATTAACTACTGTCAAACAAATACCATTGCAAGCTATAGAAGCACCTATTTTTATTTCCGCCACTTTATAATTAGTAAGAATTCGCAAAAGCAAACCGCTATTTAATTTAATTTTCTGTAATAATTTTCCTTTATCTGTCACTATTCCCGTAAACATATTTAAACCTTTCTTAACCATTCATACCAATTATCATCTCCATAATAAGCGCTATTATCTAATGTAAAACTTTTTGGTAGATTATTTAATATATCATTTATTCTAATGCAATTAATACTATTAATATAAGTTTCACGCTGTGATTCTATATGAATAAATTTATCTACTAAATTCGCAGATAAAAAACTATTAGCTAGTTTCTTACCTCCTTCGACTAACAAAGAAGATATTTTTTCATTAGCTAAAAAATCTAACATATAATCTAAATCTAGCTGTCCATTTACAAATTTTCCCCGAATTATTCTGCAACCCATATTTTCTAATGCGACTAATTTATCTTTAGGAGCCGTTATATCACAAAAAATCCAAGTAGGAATTTGGCGCAAATTTTGAAGTATATTACTAGATAAGGATAATCTTAAATTTCTATCAATAACTAACCTTATAGGAGAAAATTGCTCCAACCCCTCTAGCCTACAAGTTAAGCTTGGGTTATCTAACAAAAGCGTATTCGTAGATACTAAAATTGCTTGTTGACGAGAACGTAACATCTGACTTTGACGCCAAGCAATTTTTCCTGTTATTAATAATCTTTCATCATTACAGCCAATAACTGCATCTTTATAACTTGCTAATTTTAAAATAACATAAGGACGTTTCTTTATCTTTAATGTCAAATAATCAGCTATCTGTTTGTTAATCTCCTCAGCTAATATATTAATATCTACTGATATACCTGCATTTTGTAATAATTTAACACTACGTCCACATACACGGGTATCTGGATCTTGTAAACCAATCACAACTCTAGCTATTTGCGCTTTAATAATTGCATTAACACATGGAGGAGTTTGCCCATAATGAGAACAAGGCTCCAAGGTTACATATAGAGTAGCTCCCGCAGCTTTCGTTCCAGCTTCTATTAGTAACTGAGTTTCAGCATGCGGTCTTCCGCTTATTGCGGTCACCGCACTCGCAATAATTTCTTTATTTTTTACAAGTAAAGCACCCACAGCAGGATTGTCACAAGTTTTTCCTAGGTTTCGCCTAGCAAAACGTATGGCAGACGCCATATATCTTTGGTCTAAAATAAATTGATTATCCATAACCATATTATAATAATACAAAGATAAAAATTAATAATAGTTCCATTCACCACCTGTAAAATTTTCTTTATTTTTCACGAACAAAGCACTACAGCGAGGTTATCATAAATTGCACCCAGGTTTTACGCTTAAAAAAGCGTACCTAGAACCATATATAACTTTATTCTAAAATAAATGGGTTATCTATAACACTATATTATATTACTGCAAAGATAAAAATTAATAATAATTATATTCTCCACTTTGCAATAATTTGTTATTTTTTGCGAATATGTACCCACGATAAGATTGCAACAAATTTTGACTAAGTCACACCCAGAAAGACACATCACGGATACATATATCTTTACTCTACAATATATTGATTATCTATAACGCTATTATCCTACTGCAAAGATAAAAGTTAACGATAATTCAATAAAGTGTTAGTTATGCAATATTAATACTCAGGATAAAGTGGAAAATCCTTTAATAGTTGTAAAACTTTTTCTTTAACTTTATGTTCTACTAAACTATTATCGCCACCCTCACCAACTTTTTGCAAGCCGTCTAAAATTTCACTAACAAAATTAGCTATTTCAATAAATTCTTTTTCTTTAAAACCACGAGTAGTTCCAGCTGGTGTTCCTAAGCGTATTCCAGATGTAATAAAAGGTGAAGCCTGATCAAAAGGCACGCCATTCTTATTACAAATTAAATTCGCTCTTCCTAATGAACGTTCACTAGTGAGACCTTTTAAATTTTTAGAACGTAAATCTACCACAAGCAAATGATTATCAGTTCCATTTGAAACGATATCATATCCATTATTCTGTAAAGTTGTAGCTACAGCCTTTGCATTTTTTACTATTTGATGAGCATAAATTTTAAAATCTTCTTGCAAAGCTTCCTTAAAAGCTACTGCTTTTGCAGCAATCACATGCATCAATGGTCCACCTTGTAGACCTGGAAAGACTGCCATATCAATTTTTTTAGCAATATCAGCATCATTGCTTAAGATCATTCCACCGCGTGGACCCCGTAAAGATTTATGCGTCGTAGTTGTAACCACATGAGCACATTCAATAGGCGAAGGATGAGCTCCACCAGCAACCAAGCCGGCTATATGCGACATATCTACCATTAAATAAGCGCCTACCTCATCCGCTATTTCTCTAAAAGCCTTCCAATCCCAAATTTTAGAATAAGAAGTACCTCCTGCAATAATAACTTTAGGTTTATGTTCATGTGCAAGACGAGATACCTCCTCCATATCAATGATCTGAGTATCTTTTCTTACTCCATAAGAAACAGCATTGAACCATTTACCAGATAGATTTACCGGTGAACCATGAGTCAAATGCCCCCCTGAATTTAACTCTAGCCCCATGAAAGTATCATTAGGTTGTAACAGAGCTAAAAAAACGGCTTGATTCATTTGGCTACCTGAATTAGGCTGAACATTAGCAAAATTACAACCAAATAGCTTCTTTGCTCTCTCAATCGCTAAAGATTCTATCTTATCTACATATTCGCATCCACCATAATAACGTTTACCAGGATAACCCTCAGCATATTTATTAGTTAAAATAGAACCTTGAGCTTGCAATACAGCTTTAGAAACAATATTTTCTGAAGCTATTAATTCTATATCATTTCGCTGCCGAGACAATTCTTGTCCAACAAAAGTGAAAATTTCAGGATCGGCACTATGTAAGTCCTGATTAAAAAAATTGTCACGATAGTTACTCATTTATCACCTCTCATCTGATTCTAAAATTTCTTTTTTATCTCTATTATAAATATCATCTCTAAAATTCACTTGACCATTCGAATTAACCCAAGCCGTAATATAAGTAAAATACAATCTTACTTCATCTTGTAACTTGATTATAGTGGTTTTTTTACTCTCTATAGTTTTTTCAATTTTCTCACTATTCCAACCAGAAGTATTTTTTAATAACCATTTATTCAATAATTGTATATTTAAAATTCTAATACAGCCAGAAGTATCAAACAAAGAATCTTGAACAAAAGTAGCTTGATCTGGTGTATCATGCATATAGACTTCATATTGATTAGCAAAATTAATTTTAGTAGTTGCCATCGCGTTATTATCGCCTGGATCTTGTTTGTAAATATAACCATTAGGCTCATCACTATTCCAATTTAATAACTCTTGTGCAACTTTTCGACCATGGATATTATAAATGGTGATATTATTATCAATTAAATAACTAGGATATTTTCTTACTAAAGGTACTAAGTCTTTTCTCACAATATTCTGCGGTACTGTCCAAGTAGGATTTAAGATTATCTCTGCTATTTTTGCTTCTAGAATAGGAGTTTTACGATCTATCTTACCAACAACGCCAATAAATTCATCTATTTTTACATTATTTTCTACAGATTGTAATTTAGCATCAGGTATATTTACCAAAACATATCTTTTGTTCTTAGAAGTTCTATTGTTTAACTCTTTTATTCTTTTATAATTTAACTTTAATTGCTGCAAACGATAACTAGCAGGAATAATTAATGAATTCCAAGTTTGTTGATCCACAATTTTAGTAGGCTTTAAACCATGCCGTCTTTGATAATTTAGTAAAGCTAATTCTAAATGTGTATCGAAAGTCTCACCTGCAGAAAATCTATCTTCTAGATCCCCTAATAAAAAGAGCTGATATTTTAATTTAGCAACTTCAGATCCTTTTGCATTCAACCCCATATTTATAGCACTTTTATTTAAACGCGTCCAACCGCCTTTAAGCACTATTTCTTCATAACGATTTATAACTTTGCGTATATCTTGTAAAGATTGCTTAGATACTAAAGGGCTATTATCAATAACAAAATAATCAATTTTTGAGTTTACCCACTCAACCCCTACCATTGAAGTATTTGGTATATTCTGCTTACAAGCAATCCCTATAGAAGCTAAGGACAAAACTAAAATAACTGAAAAAAATTTATTAATCATATTGTAAAACTGTTAAATAGTTTGTAATCAAATAATATCATTGCCATAGTAAAACAGTTATCCTATAATTACAAGTAAATATACAGTTTTAAACATTACATATACAGAAAATATGATTGATAATATTACCCAAGGTCGCAGACTACGCAGATTACGACAAAATTCATGGATAAGAGAAATAATACAAGAAACAAGACTTCATGTATCAGATCTTATTGCGCCTATATTTTTATGTACAGGAACTAATATCAGAGAGCCTATAGATAGTATGCCAAATATCTACCGTCTTTCTATTGATATGGCCTTAGAAGAGTTACAATGTCTATATGCTCTAGGTATAAAAGCTGTCGCTGTTTTTGCACAAGAACCGATCTCAGCTAAATGTGAGCAAGGTCTATATGTTTTAAACCCTGATAATTTGACTAATAATTTTTGCAGACAAGCTAAGAAACTTAATCTTGATATTGGTATAATAGTTGATGTTGCTTTAGATCCCTATACTATACATGGTCACGATGGAATAGTTAAAAATGGGGTTATTTTGAATGACGAAACAATAGAAATATTATGTAAAGGTGCTATTGTTGCAGCTCAAGCTGGTGCTGACATTATTGCTCCATCTGATATGATGGATGGCCGTATAGCAGCTATTAGAAAAAGCCTAAATAATAATAATTTTTCTGATATCCCGATCTTATCTTATGCTGCTAAATTTGCATCTAACTTCTATGGACCGTATAGAGATGCTATCGGCACTAAAAATTTACTTAATGGAGATAAAAAAACATATTATCTCAATCCTGCAAATGCTAATGAAGCTATTCGAGAAGCCATGCAAGACCAACATGAAGGAGCCGACATGCTAATGGTTAAACCAGGGTTACCTTATCTAGATATTATAAAATCATTAGCAGAAAATATCAATCTACCCATCTTAGCTTATCAAGTATCCGGGGAATATACTATGATTAAATTAGCCATAGATAATGGCTATCTAAACAAAGATACAACAATTTTAGAAAGTCTGTTAGCCTTCAAACGAGCAGGTTGCAGTGCTATTTTTACTTATTTTGCAAAAGAAGCAGCTATATTATTGCAAAAAAATAAATATTAATATAAAATAAATCAAGCGGTCGCAGCCTACCCGTAAAAAACAAGGATATAAAATTATGAAAACTTTTGTCATCTGCTCTGGCGGGCTAGATTCAGTTTCTCTTGCATATAAAATAGCTCATGAACAAAATCTAGTTGGGCTAATTTCTTTTGATTATGGACAAAAACACTCAAAAGAGCTCCATTATGCTAAAATATGCGCTGATAATTTAAAAGTACCACATATACTCTTAGATATTAGCCACGCCGGCAAACAATTATCAGGGTCAGCTTTAACTGATAATATAGCCGTGCCAGATGGTTATTACACCCAAGAAAATATGAAAGTTACCGTAGTACCAAATAGAAATGCAATAATGCTAGCCTTTGCATTTGGTATTGCTAGCGCTAATAAAGCAGATGCTGTTGCTCTAGCAGTACATGGAGGAGATCATTTTATATATCCAGATTGCCGTCCAGAATTTATAGAGTCTTTTGCCAAAATGCAGCAATTAGCTCTTGCAGGCTATAGCGACATAAAATTATTAGCTCCTTATGTACATCTTACTAAATATGATATAGTAGCTGATGGAAACAAATATAATACTCCTTTTATAAATACTTGGTCATGCTACAAAGGCGGAGACAATCATTGTGGCAGATGTGGTACATGCGTAGAAAGACAAGAGGCTTTTTATTTAGCTAATGTAATTGACCCTACATTTTACGAAGATAAAAATTACTGGAGAGAAAATTACAAAAATTTTATTAATAACAAACTATTAAATGAGGATATAAATGTATAAAATAACTAAAGAATTTCATTTTTCAGCCTCGCACCAGTTATTAAACTTACCAAGCGACCATTCTTGCGCAAGGTTACATGGACATAATTATATCGTAATGATAGAATTAACTAGTGAAACACTAAATCAATTTGGATTTGTAAGAGATTATCAAGAATTGTCATTACTAAAAAATTATATTGATAATTTTTTAGATCATCGTCATCTAAATGAGGTATTTAATAATGATTCTGTTACTGCAGAATTTTTAGCAAAATATCTGTATGATTGGTGTAAGCCACATTTCCCAGAAGTTAGCGCTATTAAGGTGAGTGAAACACCAAAAACATGGGCAGAATATAGACCTTAACACGATAGAATCTAAATATTAAATAAGTTACCCATACTGACAAGTCAGATAAATATGAATAAATCTTAATAAATTTTTTATAGCAACACTCTTAATAAAAGCTTAAAGTTTCTTACAGCAAATATCTATATGATAAGTATAAACCATATTTTTATAAATTATAAAATTAATTGAGCAAAACAGCGGCAATAGATATATTATAAATTTTGATAAAATAATCTCAACATCATAGTAAAGAAATTAACGAGCTTAACAAAATAAAGTATAGCGGAATGAAAAAAGAAATAATACGCGTTAGTGAAATTTTTGGACCAACTATACAAGGTGAAGGTGCCTTGATAGGCATGCCTACAGTATTTGTGCGTACAGGGGGATGTGATTATAGATGCAGTTGGTGTGATAGCTTACATGCGGTAGATTCTATATACCGCAATGAATGGTTAGCTATGGAAGCTGCAGATATTCTAGATGAAATAATAAAATTATCTAATAATAAAGCTTTATTAGTTTCACTTTCAGGAGGCAATCCAGCTATACAGCCCTTTGAAAAACTTATTTCTATGGGGAAAAAACTAGGTTATAGTTTTGCAATGGAAACACAAGGTAGTATAGCACAAAATTGGTTTTCTTTATTAGATTACCTAATATTAAGCCCAAAGCCGCCTTCTAGTAACATGGCATTTAATCTTAATTATTTAACTAAATCAATAAAATCAGTAAATAATAACACTAAAGTTATCTTAAAGTTTGTAGTTTTTAATGAGACTGATTATAAATTTGCTAAAGAAATAGCTAATATTTTTCCTTTTCTACCTATTTATCTTCAACCTGGTAATCATACACCTCCACAAAATAACCAGGAAGATGCTGATATAGATCTTGATGGTATTTTAGACAGAACAAGATGGCTAATAGAACATACTATCTTAGACAAATGGTATAACGTTAAAATATTACCACAATTACATACCTTAATTTGGGGTAATAAAAGAGGAGTATAATTTAAAAATGGATCATAATATTTATAAAAATTTAACACAATTAGGAAGTAAAGCAGATATCCCTAATAACCCCGAAACGGCTATCTTGGAAAAAGTAAGTAATCCACAAAATGATATTCAATATTGTGTACGTTTTACCGCTCCAGAATTTACTTCTCTCTGCCCAATAACCGGTCAACCCGACTTTGCACATTTAGTAATAGATTATGTTCCTAATCAATGGCTAGTTGAAAGTAAATCTTTAAAATTATATCTTACCTCTTTTCGTAATCATGGAGCATTTCATGAAGATTGTACTATAACTATAGCACGCAAATTAGTAACATTACTAAGCCCCCATTGGCTTAGAATAGGTGGCTATTGGTATCCAAGAGGTGGAATACCTATTGATGTGTTTTGGCAAACAGATAAAGCACCTGAACATATCTGGATTCCTGAACAACAAGTACCAGCTTATAGAGGTAGATAATCAACGTATTAATTAGAAAGAGGTTAGCTGAAAGTAAACCTATAAAATTACCACTTACCTCTTTTAATAATCATGAAGGTTATATTATAACTATAGCACGAAAATTAGTAATATTATTAAATACCGTTAATTTATAATAAATAGATATTAGTATGCAAGGAAACAGACTCAGCATCTTTTTTAGGTAATTCGTACATATTTTAATATTAGAACATCTAACTATCCTAGCTTATAGAAAGTTTAGGTACATATCATAAATTTTAATAAAAATTTTAAGAGGTTACAATGAGTTTTAAAAGTATTTTAGGAGTATTAAGTGTTTTTTTAATATTGGGCTTTAGCAATATACAAGCTCAAGTTAAAGATACAGAAAAAAAATATGTAATCACTAACGAATGTATAACACGAGATGAGGTACGACTTTGCCGAATTAAAGCTTTAAAAGATATAGGTGATTACATTGATGAAGGTGACCTTGGAGGTTTTATTCAATCTGAAAAAAATTTATCGCATACAGGTAATAGTTGGGTACATGATAATGCTAAAATTTATGGCAACGCTAAGGTTTATGAGAATGCCCAAGTCTATAAGTATGCCAAAATTTTTAACGATGCTAAAATTTATGGTGATGCTAAAATTTATGATTATGTTGAAATTGCTAACGATGCTGAAATTTCAGGAAATGCTAAAGTTTCTGGGATGGCTACAATTTCTGGCAAAGCTAAAATTTATGATTATGCTAAGGTTTCTGGGATGGCTACAATTTCTGACACGGCTAAAATTTATGATTATGCTGAAATTTATGGAAGAGCTAAAGTTTCAGGCAATGCCAGAGTTCATGAAGTAGCAAGTGTATTTGGTGAGGCTGAAATCTCGGAGGGGGCTAATATCTCGGGACGGTCTATAGTAAAAGATAATGCTAAGGTTTATGGTAATGCTAAGCTTTTTTTGGCTATGGTTTTTGATAATGCTATGGTTTATGGTAATGCTGAAGTTTATGGGGAGGCTATTATTTATGGTAGAGCCAAAGTTTATGGGGAAGCTAAAGTTCATAACCAATCTAAGATTTATGGCGATGCCAGGATTTATGGAAAAGCTATTGTTTCTGATAAAGCTAAGGTTTTTGGAAACGCTAAAGTTTATGATAATGCCAGGATAAAATGGGCGAATGTCTATGATGACGCTCAAGTATATGATAACGCTAATGTTTCTAATAGAGCTAAAATTTTTGGAAATGCCAAGGTTTTTGATAGAACTAAGGTTTCAGGAAATGCCAAGGTGAGCGGAGATGCTGAAATTTCTGACGGTACAGAGGTAAAAGATAATACTGAAATATATAGCAAAGCTAAATAATAATTAGTAATAGATATCTAAATAGAAATTAACGTAATGAAATCGAATAAAGATCGTATAGTCGCATATTATCTTAAATCGTCTAGTTACCTTAATTATTCAAATATATAACCATTAGTAAAAATCCAACATCATAGCTATCGCATATTATGTGTGATAGCTATTTCTTTCTATATAAAAATCAGTTATATAATTAAGAAAATTTACCGCTTTTAGGAAAGCCTCTTGGTAATTCTTTTCCTACAGCTGCTCTATTAGAAATCCATTGCGTTAATTCAGATAATTGCCTTACATGTAATCGTTGAGCCGAATCACGCCAAGTTAAGCCATCATTAGCATAAAATATAGTAATATCATTTAATATTGCGTCTTTATATTTTTGCAAACGTACGCCTTTCCCTTTTTGTAACTCTGGTAATTGATCCATAGAAAAAATAAGCATACGCCTATTACTACCTATTACTGCGATAGTATCACCCTTAATTATTTTACAACAAGCTAATTTATCTTGATCTGCTAATAACATTACTTGTTTTCCCTTACGGGTTGTTGCTAATAAATCTGATAAATTAATGACAAAACCATATCCTTTCTCAGAAGCTAATATATATTTACTATTTTCTTCTGCAATAAAAGCTGCGATAACTTGCTGCTCTGATTCTAAGTCAATCAATAATCTTAATGGTTCACCGTGTCCACGTCCTGTTGGCAATTCATGAACATTTAAGGTATAAAATTTACCACTATCAGCTGCTATCACTAATTTATCTGTTGTTTTAGCATGTATGTGAATATGTAAATTATCACTATCTTTAAAAGATAAATTCTCAAGATCAGTTAAATGAGTTTTTAAACTTCTTATCCAGCCTTTTTTGGATATTATTACAGTAACATCTTCTTTTTCTATCATAGATTGCTGAATATCAGCTATATTATGATTAGGAGCTTTTTCAAGTTGAGTTCTTCTTTTTCCTATTTCAGTTTTATATGAAAATAATTCTTTTACTTGCTGTATCTCTTTAGCTATATTTAACCATTGTATTTTATCAGAATTTATTAAATCATCTAACGTGGATTTTTCACAATTTAATTGATCAAATTCTTTTTTTATTTGATCTTCTTCTAATTTTCTTAATGATCTTAATCGCATATTTAAGATAGACTCTGTCTGTAAATCAGTCAAAGAAAATTTATTTTGCAACATATATTTAGGATCATCTTCTTCACGAATAATGCGAATAATTTCATCTATATTAAGATAAGCTATTAAATATCCTGCTAATATTTCTAATCTTTGTCTAATTTCTTGCAATCTAAAATTAGATCTTCTAATTAATACTTCTTTTCTATGCTCTAACCATTGTAACAATATTTTATTAAGGGGTAGAACATTAGGTATTTTTCCGTAAGATAAAACATTCATGTTTAGCAATATTTTAGCTTCCAAATCTGTTAATTTGAATAAAGATTCCATTAATATATCTGGATTAACATGTCTATTTTTTGGTTCTAATATTAATCTAATATCTTCTGCTGATTCATCGCGTACATCATTCAGCAATGGTATTTTTTTAGCTAATAATAATTCTGCTATTTTTTCAACTAACTTAGATTTTTGTACTTGCCAAGGAATTTCAGTTACTACAATTTGATAAGTACCCCTGCCCGTATCTTCTGTATGCCATTTACTTCTTAATCTAAACGATCCCCTACCAGTTTTATAAGCTTCTAAAATAGAAGATGATGGTTCTATTAAAATACCACCTGTAGGAAAATCTGGACCTTTTACAAACTCAAGTAATTGTTCTATTTCTGCTGTTGGATTTTCAATCAAATATAAAGCAGCACCACATAGTTCATCAACATTATGAGGAGGAATTGAAGTCGCCATACCAACTGCGATACCAGAAGCGCCGTTAGCTAAGATATTAGGAAAAGCTGCTGGTAATACTTTTGGTTCTTTATCTTCCTCATTATAAGTTAAACGAAAATCAACAGCATCCTCAGTAATATGCTGCAAAATAAGCGTTGCTGTATTTGTCATACGAGCTTCAGTATAACGCATGGCCGCAGCATTATCACCGTCAATATTGCCGAAATTTCCTTGTCCATCAATTAATGGATATCGCATTGAAAAATCTTGCGCTAATCTCACTAAAGCATCATAAATTGATGCGTCCCCATGTGGATGGAATTTACCCATCACATCACCGACAATACGTGAAGATTTAGCATAATTATGGTCAGGAAATAACTTAAGTAATCTCATAGCATATAAGATACGTCTATGAACAGGCTTCATTCCATCTCTGACATCTGGTAAAGCTCTATCCATAATAGTAGAAAGAGAATAAGCTAAATATCTTTCAGATAACGCATTTTTAAGGTCTATTTTTTTTATATTGTTCATTTTAATGCCATTAATTACTTTCTAACTCTATATTTTTAAAGCAACTTATCCAAAAACGCAAGACTTACAATTTTATTATAAAATATGTGTAAGCAACAAATATGTAAGTTATACATTTCTATTTTTATGCTATATATAAAATATAATATAAAATAAGAGTAAACCTATGTCATTCAACCCTGAATCTATATGTTTTATCGCCTCTAAAGCTCCTAATGCACAAGAAGCTCTACAAATTTTGTCACGAAGATATGGACAAAGAAAAGCTGACAATGCAGAAGTTATAGTCGTAATCGGCGGTGATGGAACCATGCTAAGAGCACTGCATAAATTTATGAATAGTGATAAAAAACTATATGGTATGAATCGTGGTTCTGTAGGTTTCTTAATGAATGAATATCACCTAGACAAGCTACCACAAAGGATAGAATGCGCAACGCTTGAAGTTATACATCCTTTACATATGTTAGCTAAAAGCACAAAAGAAGGAATAGTTGAATCTTTAGGTATAAATGAAGTATCTCTCTTTAGACAATCATAC
Source organism: Bartonella sp. DGB1 (assembly GCF_041345015.1). Lineage (NCBI taxonomy): Bacteria > Pseudomonadati > Pseudomonadota > Alphaproteobacteria > Hyphomicrobiales > Bartonellaceae > Bartonella > Bartonella sp. DGB1. The sequence goes on along the minus strand of NZ_CP166769.1, from coordinate 618,942 downwards.
CAAGCAGCAAAAATACAAATTAGCGTTGATAATAAAATTCGTATTCCGGAACTTGTCTGCGATGGTATTTTAGTTGCTACCCCTTTAGGTTCAACTGCATATAATTTATCTGCTCAAGGTCCTATTTTACCTCTTATTTCTCCTTTAATTGCCTTAACACCTGTTAGCCCTTTTCGACCAAGAAGATGGCACGGCGCATTATTATCTAATGAAAAATTAATAGAGTTTAAAATTCTAGAGCCAAACCGAAGACCTGTTAATGCAGCTGCTGATAATAGAGGGGTAAAAACCGTAGAAAAAGTAACTATTAGAAAATCACAAAATGATTTTGTAAATTTACTTTTTGATAGTGATCACTCTTGGGATGAAAGAATATTAACAGAACAATTTGACATATCAAGATAGATTATTGATATATTTTATATCCAGCTAACATTTATTATCTAACAATATTTAAACTAAAAGTAACTATATTTACCAATAAACTTAGTCAATTAAAGTTATATAATGATAATTTCAGACCTAATGCTTATTGTGTGATTTATTATAGCTTTGTTATTGTGAAAAAGATTTATTAAAAAACTAAGCAATAGTATAACCATTATAATAAGACTGATTATTATAATCCATTAACGGTGGTGGGCGTGACAGGGATTGAACCTGTGACCCCTACGATGTCAACGTAGTGCTCTCCCACTGAGCTACACGCCCGCTAAACCTTTGTATTATGTTTCAATTATATCGTCAATCAATTTTTTACGAAAATTCTGATTCTTAACAATATCATGCTACTAAAAGCAATTTATCTACTTCTTTAACTAAACTTTTTAAATGAAAAGGTTTTGATAAAACTTGCGCGTTAGACAAAGGAACATTATCTGGATTAAGAGCTACCGCCGCAAAACCAGTTATAAACATTACTTTAAGATCAGGATCCATATCTGTTGCTCTTCGAGCTAGTTCTATACCGTCCATTTCAGGCATCATTATATCAGTTAATAATAATGAGAACGGCTCACTCTGCAAACATTCATAAGCACTGACTCCATTATCAAACCCCACCACTTCATATCCAGCATTTTCTAATGCCTTTATTAAAAATCGGCGTAAATCACTGTCATCTTCAGCTAATAGAATCTTCTTCATATTATGACTCTTTGATTATTTAAGCTTAACTATTTTTATATTAATTAAAATACCAATATTTTTACGATAAATTATATTTTCTGTCTATAAAAAAGATACTTATACTAGCTTTTTTATAGATGGATTAAAAAAATCCTTAGTAAGTTTTATATCTTCTAAACTCGAACCGGGCACAAAATTTTCAAATATGGTCAAAAATTCTCCTATAATATCTTTATTTTCCTGAAATAAATCATGTTTAGCATCTTTTATAGAAATATGACTACTGGCTCTAATTTTACGAGATAATTGCTCTATGGCCTGGTTCTCAACTGCTTTATCTTCTCCACAAGTTATAAATAACACGGGGATTTTTACTTGATTTAATATAAATCTAATATTTTTAATCGATAAAAACATTTTAACGAAGGACATAAAAGATAAAATATTATATTTTTTAAGACTAATATCCTTATTTATTGCCATATTTTTTTGATATATCTTTTCACAATTAGTGAATATATTATTATTGAACTCTAATTTATTAGTATATTTATCTCTAAATGTCTTATATAAATTTAATAAATTACTAATACCCTTATATGGTTTTATCCAAGGCGCTATTAAAATAATCCGCTCAATATGATTATTAAGCTCAGGAAAATATTCCAACACCAGCTTTGCCCCTACACCATGAGCAATTATATAGGTAGCACCCAAACCTTTATCAAAAACAATGCGCTTTAAAAAAGACTTAAATATATATATGTAATCTTTGTATTTGAATGGTAAAATCTTTAACTTTTTAATTTCTATATCATTAATAGCAATAGGACAATAATCTAAAATTACTACATAATATCCACGCTGAGCTAAATTTTTCATTATGTTAAAATAATATTCTATTTTATCATTATAATCTGGTACTAAAAAAATAGTCCCACGGGTTGTAGTAAAATTTTTAGGTTCTGCAATCGCGTAACGTAAGGATAAATCATCAGTTAATGCGAATAAATATATAGATATATTTTTATGCCTTGTTTTTTGCCAATTATAATATTGCATAATTACCCTAATCATTAGATATTTATTAATCATATAGTTAGGTTACTGTTAAAAAAAACATTACAAGGTAAAATAAATTAATGTAAATTAAAAATATAATCTTATACCATATAACTATATTAATTATGTTATTCTAAGACAATCTTAATGCTGGTATTAGAATAACATATTTATAATTAATCTAAGGGTAATGAATCAATAACAATTAAAATATTTCTATTAAACATGGCTATTAAACAAAGAGATGAAAAATATACCTAAGAGTAGGATAAAAACATTAAATTTACAAATTTAATGGTGGGCGATAAGAGACTCGAACTCCTGACATCCTCGGTGTAAACGAGGCGCTCTACCAGCTGAGCTAATCGCCCATCAACTGATGATGTAACTTATCTTATTATAAAAAAAAATACAATATCTATTTTACTTTATTAACAAAAAGACACCTAAATTATTTTATTTTCCCCAACCTTATGATAACAGTTAAAATTAATATTGACAAAATAATAATAAAATATTAGAAGAGCAATATCAACTAGTTTGATTATGCGAGTGTAGCTCAGATGGTTAGAGTGCCGGCCTGTCACGCCGGAGGTCGCGGGTTCGATCCCCGTCACTCGCGCCACTTTATAAGTGGCCGAAATAAGAAACCTTTTCCTATTTTTTTCATTTACTATGAACTAAGAAAGTTTATATTAATTATCATTATTATACTCTTGCTTATTTCAGATATAGCTATATTTATTGCTTATATTGCAACTTTTTTACAGTTAATTAGTTATTAATAAATTAATCATTACAAATAGATTAACTTTATAAGGTATAGGAAAATGAATAAACTTTTTAAATTAAATAATTTCAAGAAGACAGCTGTTCTTTTAGGATCTTTAGGAATTTTAATGACTGTTACAGCTTGTCACGATGACAAAAACGCAGAAAACAACAAATTACAAAATACAGAACAAACAGAACTCAAAAATTCTGACAATAAAGAAACTTTAGGACAAAAAATAGATAACGCCACTGATACTATAAAAGATAAAGCGCAAGAATTAAAGCAAAAAACCAAAGAAGCTTGGCATGACACCTTTAACGACGCTAAAGAAAAGACTCAAGATGTAAAAGATAAAGCTAAGGATGCCACTCAAGACGTAAAAGATAAGACTAAGGACGCCACTCAAGATACTAAAGATTATTTACAAAATAAAGCCGACGATGTACATCAACATCTAAACGATGAGGATCGTAAAAAAAATGACGAAGTAAATAATTATAACAATTAATCTGTATAAAACTTATTTATAAATAATAATTATGTGATAAATTAATATAATATTATTACATAATTATTATATTTAAGTTATTATTAGATAATGTAATAAAATTTAATGTTATAGGAAAAAAATGCGCAAATTTAAATTTTTAGCTACATTCTTGGTTGTTACCCTCTTTTTTAAATTTGCTACTATGGCGCAAGCGCAAACAGCGTATAAAATTGAAACTGGTTTTTCTAATGAAAAATGTTCAACCTTAATTAATAACCTACATAAAAATTATAATACTCTATCATTAGCATTTTACATGTATATAGCAGCTTTCTTTACCGGAATGAACATCATGCAACTAACTCTTAAGGATAGTTTTCGCAATTTAGATGACCTTGAAAAAGACCCACAAAAATATATAACCGTCATAATAAAAGAATGCAATAAACAACCTAATACACAATTGCGAAGTATTTTATTAAAAGCTTACAACAGCCTTCCTGTAATAAATCTCTCAAAAGAACCTACATCGTAACAGTGACAAACTGCTAACAAATTATATGTTAATTTAACGGCTTTGATATACTTCTATAAATAGATAAAATACATTAATTCTGTCTATGAGTAATAATTGACTGCTGGCTCTAATATACCAGAGCTTAATTAGCAAAATAAATCACTAACAAACATATACCAATGAATAATTAACTAACAAGCACCATCTATAAGATAACTCCTAATAAACAGTTAGAAATTATATTAATTAATAACTTTGAAATATCTCATCTAAAGAAGATAAAATAAGCTGAATCTGTTCCTGAGTAATAATTAATGGCGGCAATAATCTAACTATATTATCTCCAGCAGTAATAGCAAGGATAAATTTATCTTGTAATTTTTGCACTAATTCCAAATTAGAAAAAACCGGTTTCAAACCTAGCATTAACCCTTTTCCACGAATATCACTAATTAGATGAGGGTATTTATTTTGCAAATCCTTTAATCCAGTCATTAACTCAGATGCGCGCTGCTGAACAGACTCTAAAAAACCATTTTGCTGCATAAGATCTAAAGTCTTTAGGGCAACCGCCATAGCTAAAGCATTTCCACCGAAAGTGCTACCATGACTACCAGCTACCATAGAGTTAGCTACAATATTAGTTGCCAAACAAGCCCCTACAGGGAACCCACTACCCATAGCTTTAGCTATAGTCATAATATCAGGAGCAACATTAGACCATTCATAGGCAAACATTTTACCAGTTCTGCCAAAGCCACATTGTATTTCATCGTAAATTAACAATAAACCATATTTATCACAAGTTTCTCTTAAAAATCTTAAAAACTCTTCCTCTACAGGGAAAACACCTCCTTCTCCCTGAATAGGTTCAATTAATATAGCTGCTGTTTTTTCACTTATAGAAGCTAATACATCCTCTTTATTACCTAAATCCACATGTTTAAAGCCCTTAAGGATAGGCTCAAAACCATCGGTATATTTTGGATTACCACCAGCGGATATAGTAGCTAAAGTCCTACCATGAAACGAATTAACAAAAGTTATAATTTCATATCTATTCACATTACCTAATTGAGCATGATATTTTCTCGCTGTTTTTATTGCACATTCAACAGCCTCTGCTCCAGAATTAGCAAAAAACACTTTATCAGCGAAACTAATATCACACAATTTTTGCGCTAATTCTTCTTGTAAAGGATTTACAAAAATATTCGATATATGCCACACCTTATGCGCTTGTTCAATTAAAGCTTCTATTAAAACAGGGTTTGCATGACCAAAAGCATTAACTCCTACACCAGCAAAACAATCTAGATATTTATCACCATCTTGTGTTTCTAACCAAACACCCTCACCTTTAACGAAAGACAATCCACGACGCTGATAAACATTATAAAGAGCAGAATTATTAGACATTTACAAACCCATATTTTTAGAAAATTAATTAAAAACCATTACATCTAATTAATAAACTTATTAATTTTCTGTGACGGGTGACAAAGGCCTTATATTCAACTCCCTTAATTGAGTAGGTGTAGCTACTGAAGGAGCCCCCATTAATAAATCAACGGCTTGCTGACTCATAGGGAATAGAGCTATTTCGCGTAAATTTTTCACACCAGCTAATAACATCACAATCCTATCAATTCCTGCCGCTATACCACCATGAGGAGGAGCTCCGTAATGGAATGCCCTATATAAAGCACCAAAACTTTTTTCTACTTCCGCTTTATTAATACCCATCTTCTCAAAAACTGCAACCATTACCTCTGGTATATGATTACGAATACTTCCTGAAGCAATTTCATAACCATTACAGACAAGATCATACTGTAGTGATTTAATTGATAAAGGATCTTGATCTTGAAGAGCTTGTACCCCACCCTGTGGCATAGAAAAAGGGTTATGACCAAAATCTAATTTATCTTCATCTTCATTCCATTCATAAAATGGAAAATCTGTAATCCAAGCTAATTCAAATAAATTTTCATCTATTAGATTTAATTCTTCGCCAATCTTTGTTCTAGCTTTTCCAGCAAAATTATAGAATTTTTTTGGATCTCCAGCCACAAAGAAACAAGCATCTCCATCACCTAAATTTAACTGTTTAGCAATAGCGGCAGTTCTTTCTTCTCCAATATTTTTAGCAATTGGACCAGCGGCATCTAATTTCCCATTTTCAAGACGCCAGAAGATATAACCAAGCCCTGGTTCGCCCTCTTTTTGCGCCCATGAATTCATCCTATCACAAAAAGCACGGCTACCGCCCTTTTTAGCAGGAATAGCCCATACAGCCGCTTTTTCATTAGTCGCCAATATATTTGCAAATATTTTAAATCCAGAATCTTTAAAATGTTCGCTAACTGATTCCATAATAATAGGGTTACGTAAATCAGGCTTATCTGAACCATATTTAGAAATAGCTTCATCATAAGTAAGGCGTTTAAATGGCTGAGAAACCTTTTTACCATTTGCAAATTCTTCAAACAAACTAGCCATAACTGGCTCTATTTTTTGAAGAACATCTTCCTGCTCTACAAAACTCATTTCTACATCTAATTGGTAAAATTCACCCGGGAATCTATCCGCTCTTGGATCCTCATCGCGAAAACACGGAGCTATTTGAAAATATTTATCAAATCCAGCCATCATTATTAATTGTTTATATTGTTGAGGTGCTTGAGGTAATGCATAAAATTTACCTGGATGAATACGGCTAGGAACTAAGAAGTCTCTTGCTCCTTCAGGTGATGAAGAAGTAAGTATAGGTGTAGCAAATTCATTAAAGCCTAATTCTTGCATACGCTTACGGATAGATGCAATAACAGCCAAACGTAGCATAATATTTTTATGCAATGTTTCTCTTCTAAGATCTAAGAATCTATAAGCCAAGCGGATATTTTCTGGATATTCAGGCTCACCGAAAACGGGTAATGGTAGCTCATCAGCTTTAGACAAGACTTCTATGTTATCCACAAAAATCTCAATATCACCGGTTACCAGCTGTGGATTTTTTGTTTCATCTGATCGTTCTGTAACAGTACCATCAATACAGATCACCCATTCATTACGTAGGCTTTCAGCAACGTTAAACGCATTAGAGTCAGGGTTAATAACTAATTGAATGAGCCCATAATGATCTCTAAGATCAACAAATAATAGCCCTCCATGGTCACGAACTCGATGTACCCACCCGGAAAGTCTTACTTGAACTGAAGTATCTGTTATTCTAAGATCTCCACATGTATGACTACGATAACGATGCATAAATAAATCCTTTTTTTAAAATGTGCTGACGAATATCTATATCCATGTTAAACTTAGTTTTGAATATTTTTACAAATTACACTTATATTAACATTTTTTAAACTATAACAGAGAATAATATGCCTTTAATAAACACTAACCCACAACTTATTGAAAGTCTTAAAAGTATAGAACACACGGATTTTGTAACAATTGACACTGAATTTATTAGAGAAAAAACTTTTTGGGCAAAATTATGTCTTATACAAATTGCAACTAGAGATAAAGTTATACTTATTGATCCATTAGCTGAAAATATAAATTTACAGCCCTTTTTTGACTTAATGCAAAATAAGAAAATTTTAAAAATATTTCATTCTGCTCGACAAGATATAGAAATAATTTATCATCTATCAAAAATTATACCGGAGCCTATATATGACACTCAAATTGCTGCAATGATTTGTGGTTATAATGACTCTATTTCTTATGAAAAATTAGTGTCAGATATCTGTAAGAAAAATCTTAGTAAAGCTTCACGTTTTAGTAATTGGGAAAATAGACCCTTATCTGCGCAACAACTTGAATATGCTGAATATGATGTAACATATTTAGTGGATATATATTTATATCTGAAAAATAAAATAGAACAACAAAATCGGCAAACATGGGGAGATGATGAATTAGCTATTTTAACAGATAAAAATACTTACGATTCATCGCCAGAATTAGCATGGCATAAAATTAAATATAACTTTAAAAAAAGCAAAGAAAAATCAATATTACAAAATTTAGCTTTTTGGAGAGAATGTCTAGCACAAACTAATAATGTACCACGTTCACATATTTTAAAAGATGAGATACTTATAGATATAGCTCAACAACAACCAAAAACAATTAATAGTCTATTTAAACTGCGACGTTTTCCTCTTAATAGCCTACAGAAAAAACTTTATGCAGAAGATATTATAAATTGCGTAAAAAATTCTACTGATCAGATTATAGATGATCTACCAAAAATTAAAAAATATAAAAATTTTCCCTCTGAACTACAAGGCAAGTTAGAAATATTAAAATTGTTACTCAAAATAATAGGAGAGCAAGAAAAAGTCGCACCTAGATTAATCGCTTCTGTAGCAGACCTAGAAAAATTTATTTTAGCAAAAGATAAAAGTGAATCAAAATTATTCCAAGGGTGGAGAAAAAAAATCTTCGGCGCAAAAGCTACTAAATTACTCAATGGACAATTGGCCCTAAAAATTAATAATAATAAAATAGAATTTTTTACGAATAACTAATTTTACATTCTATATTTTTGCTTATTAATTGTTTTAAAGAAGCTAATCTTTTATCTAAATTTTCACCCATTAAATCTAAGTATTTTTGCGGAATAACCAAAGTTACTTGCTTATCATCATTTTCCCAAACAAGCTCTGAGATAATACCAGTATTAAAAGCTGATAGCAAAGTTGCAGTACTTAGTAAAATACCTAAAATTTTAGCTTTTTTATGATTCTCTTGAGATAATAAACTATTCACTAACTCATTATTTTTAAATTCTTTCATTGATAATTGATTACCATAATATACAGCACAAGCAATGAATAATCTTGCAGTATGAGTTGCACCTGCAATACCACCATATACTATCATATCAAACGCTTGAACTCCTTTATAATCAACCTCGGCTCTCCAACCAATATCTAATAAATAACAAGCTGCTTCGCGGTATCTTTTTTCTATATGATTTTCCTTAATATCTAAAGCTATGAAAGATTGTTCTGTCCATTTTATTAATTCACTAATATGTGATAAAGAGCGAGAGTAAGACTTTGACATTTCAGAAGCAAAAGACAATAATGGATCCTGCTCTTGAATTTTAGTAGGCAATAGCTGATATAAACACCCCTCTCTTATACCATAAGAAGAAATTAAGATTTTTTGTGGACGTAATATGCTTAATAATTCGCCCAACACAATTGCTCCATAAGCCAATAAATAACGACGATTTTTAGCAATATTTTCTATACCTTTAAGATGATCTACATCACCTTTAGCTATTCTTTGTAAAAATCTTCTTATTTCTTCTAAATTTATAATATAACCGTGTAAAATTTTTAAAGGATAATTTTTAGCACTCATATGTAACTTAGCAATAGAACGCCAAATGCCTCCTATAGCATAAAAATTTTTAAAATCTTTAGATAGAAATTTTTGTAAAAAATTACTATTAGATAAACAATCTTTTACTAAATCTCGAGCATTCGATAATCTTCCATTAGCTTTATCATGCAATCTTAATCCACCTAAAGGAAAACTAGTAGCTAATTCTATATCTCCTTTTTCGATATAAGACAATTCTAAACTACCACCACCTAGATCCGCAACTAAACCTTGCGGCTGAAAAAATCCAGATTTTATTCCTAATGCAGCATAATGTGCCTCTTGTTCTCCAGATAAGATAGTTATAGATATTTTTAGGATTGTTTCAGCCTTATTAATAAATTCTTTTCCATTCAAAGCATCTCTAACAGCTGCAGTAGCAAAAGCATAAATTTTATTTACACCTATTTTATCCATTAAAAAACGAAAACGTTTAAATGCTTTATATGATAATTCTACCCCTTGTTGATTTAATAGCCCAGTTAATTCTATTCCACTACCTAAAGCACAAGAAATTTTTTCATTAAATAATACTTGCGGTAAACGTACAATATTATCATAAACAACCCACCTTACTGAATTTGAACCAATATCAATCACAGCCACTGAATTTAGTCCTAATTGTTTTTTTAAAAGTGACATAATTTACCTTTAGTATTTAAGTTATTCATTATTTGCTTTTAAATATCATTATTTGTTATGATTTTATACGGATTTAAAAAATAATTTTGTGTATTAAAACATTCGTCTTGGTTCTTTTTTTCCAAAAGTCTACTAGTTCCATCTGATAGAATTTCATAACTCTGTTGATTATCTAATAAGTTAGCTAACATTATTTGTTCTAAGATTTTTTTATGAACTTTTTTATCTTCTATCGGCACTAACAGTTCTACTCTTCTATTTAAGTTACGTGGCATTAAATCAGCAGAACCAATATAAATAATAGCTTTAGAAGAAGGTAATTCCTCGCCATTAGCAAAACAATAAATTCTACTATGCTCTAAAAATCTTCCTACTATAGATTTAACTTTGATATTTTCTGACAATCCTTTTACATTTGGTCTTAAACAACAAATTCCTCTTATTATTAGCTTTATCTTTACGCCAGCACTGCTTGCTTTATATAAATTCTCAATAATTTCCTCATCAATTAAAGCATTCATTTTCATCCAGATAGCCGCCTTTTTACCAGCTTTAGCGGCTTTTATTTCTTTTTGAATGAAATATAAAATTTTTTCTCTTAAATTTATTGGTGCTAAAGCTATATGTTGTAAATTTTGTGGAGCTATATGACTAGTTATATAATTAAAAGCTAAAGATACTTCATATGTGATAGTAGGATTGCAGGTAAATAATGATAAATCTGTATAAGTTCTTGCAGTGACTGGATGATAATTCCCTGTACCAACATGAACATAAGAACGTAAAGTTTCCCCTTCCTTTCTGACTATTAAAGATAATTTAGCATGTATTTTTAATTCTAAAAAACCAAAAATAACTTGTACACCAGCTTCCTCTAAATCTTTTGCCCACTTTAAATTTGCTTCCTCATCAAATCTAGCTTTTAATTCTACTAAGGCTGTAACCGCTTTTCCTGCGCGGGCTGCTTCAATTAAAGCTTTTATAATTGGACTATCAGCAGAAGTACGGTAAAGAGTTTGTTTAATGGTTACTACATCTGGATCGCTAGCTGCATGAGATAAAAAATCCACCACTAAATCAAACGTCTCATAAGGGTGGTGTATTAATCTATCCCTTTTTTGAATAGCTTTAAAACAATCGTTATTATATTTTTTTAAATAAGCAGGAAAAATAGAATTTAATGGAGGAAATTTCAAATCTTCTCTAGGAAGATCTACTAACTGAATAACATCCTCTAATTTTAACATAGATGATATTAATGATAATTTTTCACTATCAATATCTAAAGCTTTTATAATAGTTTGTTTAAATAAGTCATCAACATGCTGTAAAACTTCAACTCTGACAATTTTACCGTACCGCCTTTTTTTTACAGCATTTTTTACTTTATCAATAAAATTAATTGATTCTTCATCTATTTCTAAATAACTATCGCGCAATATTCTTATATGACAAGAACTCAATACACTATAATGCGGCAACAATTTTGGTAAAAAATAAGTTATTATATCATCAACTAAAATAAAATTATAACCTTCATGCTCATCGCCTAACAAAATCAACCGAGATAATTTACGAGGAAAGCGTAATAAGATAAGTTTTTTTTGATCAGATTCATTGTGTTTAACTAAAGCTACAAGAGATAAAACAGAATTAGGAATAAAAGGAAGTTTTTCATTTATACTTATAGCTATAGGGGTCAGTGTAGGAAAAATATTAAGATTAAAAAAATTATCTAACCAATTTAAATTTTTTTTAGTTAATTGCTTTATAGATAAAATATTTATACCATTTTTAGAAAGCTCATCTTTTAATTTATCCCATGACTTAGTTTGTCTACATTGAATATCAACAATATCTTTAGTTATTATTTCCTTATCTGGCATACCGGCTAAACGAACCATAAAGAATTCATCTAAATTGCTAGCTGACAAAGATAAGAATTTAACTCTCTCTAGCAGTGGATGATTTTTTCGACTAGATTCATTTAAAACCCTACGATTAAATTCTAATAATGAAAATTCTCTATTAATCAAATGCTGTTGCATATTTTATCCGTTAGTTATCTAAATGAATTTAGCATAAAGTGTTAGTTAATATGTATTATTCTTTTAATATTAAACAAAAAATGGTAAATTATGCTAGTTATATATTGTCAAGGTACAAGAAATGAAGCTAAAGCAAGTTCCATATTATCATAATAATATTGGCTATAAATCTATTCATATAGCAAATAAAAAATTCATGTGCATAGGAGCTTTACCTCCTTTTGATCACCCTCATGTTTACCTCATTATGGATGAGACTAATCAAAAAATCTGCCCATATTGCTCCACCAAATATCATTACAACTCAGCTTTAACTGATAATAATACTTTGCCAGCAGGTATGACTTGGTCAAAGAATAATTAGATATTATGGACGTAATACCATCACTAACTACTAATAAACATATTGTAATATCAGGAGCTGGAATAGCTGGTTTAACCACAGCAATCCTATTAAGTGAATTAGACACGACTATAGATATATATGAACAAGCTAAAAATTTATCACCTATAGGAGCAGGCATTCAATTACCTCCTAATAGTATGAAAATTTTAAGTTATATAGGACTAGAAAATCAAATTAAACAAAATGCTATCAGAGCTAACCAGCTTAAAATATATGATGCTATTAACGGAAAAAATTATATAAATTTACCGTTATCTAACAAAAATGATTATTATCTTATTGATAGAGCAACTTTACAAACAATATTATTAAATAAGGTACGTAGCTTACCTAATGTTAATTTATTCTTTGGTCAAAAGATAAATAACTTTAAGATAGATAATTCAAAAATACACATTAATATAAATAATAAAATAATAAAACCAGATTTATTATTAGCATGTGATGGTGTATGGTCTAACGCACGAAAATTTTTTTTACCAAACGAAGAGGCTTATTTCACCGGTGATAATGTATGGCGAGCTTATTCAAAAAATCAACAATTTATTCATAAAGATTTAACAGATAATATCTCATGCAATGATATTGTAATTGCTTTAGCGAAAAAACAACATCTAATTTTATATCCTACTAACAAAAATAAAGATATTAACTTAGTGCTTGTAGTGAAAGATAAAATATCCTCTGCAAAACAATGGAATATCACCAGCAAAGCTAAAGATTTTCTATCACATATCAATGATTGGCATAAAGATTTTAAAAAAATATTTACCGATAACTTAGAATGGAAAAAATACCCCTTATATATTATGAAAAATGCTAATTATTATGGCAGATATAATTGTCTTCTATTAGGTGATGCAGCCCACACTATTTATCCTTTTGCAGCACAAGGTGCCGCAATGGCGTTAGAAGATGCATGTTACCTTTTTACAAGCTTTAAAAAATTTGGTATCAATCAAATAGCTATCGACCATTTTATAAAAGCCCGCTTACCACGCATTAATAAAATCCAAAATAGAAGCTTATTTAATAAAAAAATATATAATGCTAATTTCTTATTAAAATTAGGACGCAATATAGCTTTTAAATATAGAAAGCCTCAATCATTCATTAATGATCTCAATTGGATCTATGATTATGATGCAACTAAGTTAAGTGACTAATCATAAATTAATAATAAAATATATCTAATAAGAATTTCTACCTAAAATTAAAATTTAATATAATTTTTAATAAGATGAGCTATTACTTATTAATAACCTCAACTAGCTCTATAATTATGACATCACCAAATTAAATAACTAATTTTTTGGATCTATGATTATGATGCAACTAAGTTAAGTGACTAATCATAAATTAATAATAAAATATATCTAATAAGAATTTATACCTAAAATTAGAATTTAATATAATTTTTAGTAAGTTCAGCTATTACTTATTAATAACCTCAACTAGCTCTATAATTATGACATCACTAAATTAAATAACTAGTTATAGATTATAATAATTGCCCTAAAAAACTTTTTGTTCTTTCATGTTGCGGATCATCAAAAAAGCTTTTAGCGTCTGCTACTTCAATTATCTGACCCTGATCCATAAAAATTACCTTATCAGCCAGCTGCCGCGCAAATTCCATTTCATGTGTTACACAAATCATAGTCATACCATCTTTTGCTAACTCTAATATAGTATCCAAAACCTCTTTAACCATTTCTGGATCTAGAGCTGAGGTAGGTTCATCAAATAACATCATTTTAGGATTCATACATAATGCTCTAGCTATAGCAACCCTTTGTTGTTGTCCACCAGATAATTCAGCAGGATATTTATCCGCTTGATCCAGAATATGAACCCTATCTAAATATTCATAAGCTATTTTTTTAGCTTGTTTTTTAGTTAATTTTTTTACCCAAATAGGTGCTAAAGTACAATTTTGCAAGATAGTTAAATGAGGAAATAAATTAAAACTTTGGAATACCATACCGATATCTTTACGTACCAACTCTACATTTTTTAACTTATCATCTAATTTAATTCCATTAACTATAATTTCACCTTCTTGAAAATTTTCTAATCGATTAATACATCTAATCAAAGTAGATTTACCTGATCCTGAGGGTCCAATTATTACAATTTTTTCTCCTTCTTGCACATTAAGATTAATATCTCTTAAGACATGGTAATCACCATACCATTTATTAACTTTACACATCTGCACAGAAAAATTATTTTTAGTCGTAGAGTTATACATAAATTACTCCAATTTTAACAGTTATTTAAATTTACGTTCTAAATATTTAGAGTATCTAGACATAGAAAAGCAAATAACCCAAAATATTATTCCAAGAAATATTAATCCAGTTGTTGGCGTTACAGGCGTTAACCACTCTGGTAATAATGCTAATCTTCTTACTATACCAATAAAATCAAACATAGAAATAACATATACTAAGCTTGTATCTTTAAAAATTCCAATAATAGTATTAACTATAGCTGGCAAACTACGTCTTATAGCCTGCGGTAAAATTATTAATAAATAGATTAACAATTTTGTCATACCTAAAGCTTTGCCAACCTCATATTGTCCTTTTTCAATAGATGCTATACCCCCTCTTATAACCTCTGCTATATATACAGAAGAAAATAAAATAATAGCTATTAAAGCACGTAAAAATTTATTAGAATCAAAATAACCCGGCAGTAATAACGGTAATAAAAATATAACAGCAAATAAAATAGCTATTAAAGGAAATGATCGAATAACTTCAATAAAAAAGGTTGCTAAGACAGAAAAAAACTTATTAGTCGATAATCTCATAAGTGCTAAAATTGAACCTAAAGGTAGTGAAAAACTAATAGCCATATAAGCAATAACAAAAGTTAAAAACAGACCTCCTAATTTATCCATATCTACAATAGTTAAACCAAAGTAACCTCCGTGAACCAAAAAATAACCCACTATTGGTAAAAATATAAAAGCAAAAATAGCATTGAGAATTTTAAAAGGTGCTTTTAAAATAAGTAATGGTAGAATAACTACAACAAACATAACAGCTAATAAATTAAGTCGCCATATTTCTGAAATTGGATAATCGCCATAAATAAAACTAGTAATATTATTAATTACGAAAGGCCAACAAGCACCGCTCCAACCATTTTCTTGAATTCCACCTTGATTTATAGTAGCACAAGCAAGTCTATTATCTCCATTCCACACAGCATCAAAAATCAACCATTGAGATAAATTTTTAATTAATACAAAAATAATAATAAAGCAAAATATCGTAACTATAGTATCAAAAGTTGAAGCAAATAAAGAATTGCCTATTTTTTTTATTATATTTTTATCTTTTGCTAAAGCGCGAGAATCTATTAATTTATCTCTTACAAAATGGTCTTTGCTCATCACTATCTCCTTTTTTGTAAGTATAAATTTTTATTAAAATAATTCATAATAAAAGAGACGAATAAACTCAAACTACCATATACAATAAACCATAATAAAACAATTTCAACAGCTTTACTAGTTTGATTTAATATCGTGCTAGTTACGGCTACAAAATCAGGAAATCCAATTGCTACAGCTAAAGAAGTATTTTTTATTAAACTAATATAGCTATTAGTTAATGGAGGTATAATTATTCTCAATGCTATCGGCATAGTAATTTTTTGTTTAATCTGCCAAAAACTCATTCCTAGAGACTTACTTGCTTCAATAATTCCTTTATCTACAGATAATATACCTGCCCTTATAATTTCTGCACAAAAAGAAGCACTATATAAAGAAATACCAAGCACAAGTGCTAAAAATTCAGGTGTCCATTTTCCTCCTCCTAAAATATTAAACGCAGACGGTCTAGGATATTCTACGGGCATTATTAGATAAAAAGCGGCGATTAACAAAATGACACCAAAAAAACTTAATATATAAAAAATCTTTATATATTTCACGGTTATTCTAGGAACAATAAAATAATATACTGCAATTAATGCTGCTAATAATAACGGCAAAAACAAACTAAAGTAAGCTATTTGAGGAAAATGTAAACCACGTTTATTTAAAAATAATATACCACCTAAATTATAACTTTGCCGCACGTCCGGCAATAAAAATAAAATTAAAAAATAAAAAATTAAAATAATCAGTAATAATGGAATATTTCTAAAAATTTCCACATATAATCCGCATAATCTAGCTAGCAACCAATTTTTAGATATTCTTCCCAATCCAATAAAAAATCCTACAAAACTAGAAATAACGATACAAATAATAGATACATATAAACTATTAACTAAACCAACTAATATAGCCCACCAATAAGTATTATCAGGAGTGTAAGCTAGGACGGACTGACCTATATCAAAGCCAGCCCGCATATCTAAGAAAGAAAAATACGGTAATATTTTTAAGATTGATACAAATATAAAACAAATAATTGCTATTAGAATTATCCACGTTATAAAACCAAAACTCTTAAAATATTTTAAAATCTTATCCAAAGATCCGCTCCTATTATACGTTAGTTAGTATTAAATATTTAAATACTAACGTACAGGAATACCGTACATTAATCCACCCTTGGTCCATAATTCATTAAGACCGCGCGGTACATTTAAAACGCTATCTTTTCCTAAATTACGCTCAAATATTTCTCCATAATTACCAACGCCACTGATGACATAAATTATCCAATCTTTTGATAAATTTAAATCTTTACCTAAATCACTAGATTTTTCTACCCCTAAGAAACGACGAATACTAGGATTAGACGAATTTTTCATTTCTACAACATTATCCTTAGTTATACCAAATTCTTCAGCATTAACTATTACATTATGTACCCATTTTACTATATTGGTCCATTTAGGATCATCATCACGTACCATTACAGCTAACGGCTCTTTTGATATTATATCAGGTAAAACTTTATGATCATCTGGAGCAGATAATTGCAATCTAATACCGTATAAAGAAGAGTTATCCGTAGTATACACATCACAACGCCCTGCATCGTAAGCAGCATTTATCTCACTAAATTTATCAAATACTAATGGTTCATAAGATATTTTATTAGCCGTAAAATAATCAGATAAGTTTAATTCTGAGGTGGTTCCTGCTTGTACACAAACAGTTGCCCCATCTAGATCCGTTGCTTTAGTTACTCCTGGATTTTTTTTAACATTTACCATAAACCCTTGCCCATCATAATAATTTATGGCTGGAAATTCAAAAGACATGCCCACATCTCTTGAAAAGGTCCAAGTAGAGTTACGCGCTAACATATCTATTTGTTTAGAAGACAACGCTGGATATTTCTCCTTAGGTGTTAAAGCTACAAAACGAACTTTATCAGGATCATTAAAGATAGCAGATGCCACTGCACGACAATAATCCACATCTATCCCTTGCCATCTGGATTGTTGATCAGGAATACTAAACCCCGCTACACCCGAACTTACGCCACACAACAAATAACCTCTAGCTTTAACATTTTCTAAGGTACCTGCATTAACATTAGCAGAATACAAAGTTAGTAACAAAAAGATAGCACTAACGATAATATTATTTCGCTTTTTATACATCATTATTCTCCCTTATATCTTACTTTAATATTTAAATAACTTTAAACAAATTGCAAGTAAGATTTTTTTCAGTAAAAAAAATAAATATTTCATACACAATATATTTCTAAATAACTTATTATGATATTTGACAATTAACTATAGTCAATATATAGACCATTCTAGATATATATTTTTAATGGTAAAAAAAATAATATCTTGTTATAATGCCACAAATGGTGAGTTTATAGTAGGAGTCTCAGCCCAATGAGTAGAAAAACCTCAGAAATTGATAAAAATTTAATTCGTGAATTAGCAGAAATTTTAAATGATACTAATCTTTCAGATATAGAAGTAGAAAATAATAATACTCGTATAAGAGTTTCTCGTACTCCTGCCCCCATAGCAGCTACAGCTTATCATATGCCTCAAAATCCTGTGCTCCCTGCTCAGCCAGCTCCAGCAGTTGCTACATCAAATAACCAAGATATTGACAATAGTAAAAATAATAATGCGGTAAAATCACCTATGGTAGGTACCGCCTATTTAGCACCTGCTCCAGGAAAACCGCCATTCATTTCTGTAGGACAAAAAGTTAAAAAAGGCGATCCTTTACTAATCATTGAAGCAATGAAAACGATGAATCAAATTTCTGCCCCTAATGATGGTACTGTAAAAGCAGTATTAGTTGAAGATGCCCAACCAGTAGAATTTGGCGAAGCTTTAGTAATAATAGAATAGGTTTTTCTCATGATAAAAAAGCTACTTATTGCAAATAGAGGCGAAATAGCCTTACGCATTTTACGAGCTTGTAAAGAATTAAACATAAAAACTGTTGCTGTACATTCTACTGCAGATTCTCAAGCAATGCATGTACGTTTAGCAGATGAAAGTGTATGTATAGGCCCTCCTGCTGCACGTGATAGTTACTTAAATATTTCTCAAATTATTGCAGCATGCGAAATTACTCACGCTGATGCTGTGCACCCTGGTTATGGATTTTTATCAGAAAACGCTCATTTTGCTGACATTTTAGAAGCACATAAAATTACTTTCGTAGGTCCTACAGCCGATCATATAAGGATCATGGGTGATAAAATTGAGGCTAAAAAAACAGTTAAAAAATTAGGGATACCAACTGTACCTGGTTCTGACGGCGCAGTAACAGATCCAGATGAAGCATTGAAAATAGCTGAAACTATTGGATATCCTGTAATTATTAAAGCTGCTGCAGGCGGTGGTGGACGGGGTATGAAAGTTGCCCACTGTAAAGAAGAGTTAAATATTGCACTATCTACCGCACAAACTGAAGCAAGTGCCGCTTTCGGAGATGGTTCAGTATATATAGAAAAATATCTTAATAAGCCTCGCCATATTGAAATTCAAGTCATAGGTGACGGAAAAGGAAATGCCGTACATTTAGGTGAAAGAGACTGCTCTTTACAAAGACGTCATCAAAAAGTATGGGAAGAAGCAACATCACCTGCTTTAACTGAAGAAGAAAGAAAAAAAATAGGTAAAATAGTAGCCGAATCTTGCGCAAAGTTAAAATATAAAGGCGCAGGAACAATAGAATTCTTATATGAAAATGGTGAATTTTATTTCATTGAAATGAATACTAGGCTTCAAGTTGAACATCCTATTACGGAAGCAATTACCGGTATAGATTTAGTTCACGAACAACTACGTATAGCAAATGGTGATGGATTATCAGTAACCCAAGAAAATATTAATTTTTGTGGACACGCAATAGAATGCAGAATTAATGCAGAAGATCCACGCAACTTTTTACCCTCTCCAGGTACAATAACACATTTTCATCCGCCAGGAGGTTTAGGAGTTAGAGTAGATTCAGCCGCATATTCAGGTTATAATATACCTCCTTATTACGATAGTATGATCGGTAAGTTAATAATATATGGTAGAAATCGTAAAGAATGTTTAATGCGTTTAAATAGAGCCTTAAATGAGTTTGTAATTGACGGTGTAAAAACAACTTTACCGTTATTTCGCGAACTAATAAAAGAAGATGATATTCAAACCGGTAACTATAACATTCACTGGTTAGAAAATTATCTTAAAAACTCTGAAACAGAATAACCTCTAAATTACCACTTTAACTAGTTAAAATTGTGGAAAAAATAAAATTAAAATTCATATTGTTACAATGATATGATAAATAAAGTAACAATGTTGCCCTTGTAGCTCAGTTGGTAGAGCACCTGACTTGTAATCAGGGGGTCGGGAGTTCGAGTCTCTCCGGGGGCACCATTAATTTTATAAAAACCTAGGAATATCAACGATTTACAGAGGATTTAAGCTTGTGATATTACCTTTTTACCCACCCTTTTAAACTCAATGTACTTGAAAGCATACGAACGAATCTGTAAAACTTATCCCCTAGTAAATAATTTTTTTACCCATTCAAAGATGTTATCTATAGCTGTTAAAAATCTTTGACCTTCTATAACAATGACAAATATTGTAATGATAATCCATTTTAACCAACGTGATAAAGTTTTAAATGTAGAGTAAGCAGTAGCTAATTCTCTTAGCATCTGCTTTTCTTGTGTCGTTAATGGTGTTCTTTTCTTTTTATCTATCATTTTATAACCTTATCACCACTTGCAAACTTTAGCACCAGTTTCGTTATGTCTTAATAATTGTCTAGCTAACTGTGGGCTAATAACATCTAAATCTTTATATTCTAAATAAATAGGAGCAAATAAAATACAATTATCTGGTCTCGTCATTACCGCGCACCCACTTACGCAAAGAGTCACGGATATTAGCATCAGATTTCTTATTAATGTCATTTTCTACCTTTTGACGTATACCAATAGATTTTAATGTTTCTTTATCTTGCTTATTTTGTTGGTCTTGCTGTCCTAATTTAAATGCTTTAGCTAAGGCAACAAAAAAAGCGGTTATAACCGCTCCAGCAATATATAAATATTTTTTCATGCTTTGCTCCAATGCGGTTTTATCACAATGAATCATAACCTAAGGATTTTAAAATTAACAGAGTCTGTAGACGCTAAAAAGCCCCACCATAAAGCGGGGCTCTAATGTTTAAGCTACCCTAGGTAAAAAAGGCTGTAGTTCTTTAGATAAAGGTGTACCATCGTCTAGACAAGCAAATCTAACCGCTTCACAATAAAGTTTTCTAAAAGCATCCTCAATATTAGTTATAGGAGCTTTGGAAAGATTTTCTCGTACAAATTTAAAAGAGCTTAAAGCCTCGTTCCACTCATCAACATCTTGGTCACAATCACGATAGAATAATTGATTTAATGCTAAATAAGCTTCAAATAATACTTCTATTTGAGTTTTATTACATTTATACATATTATGCTACCTCCGCTGATTGGAAAGATTCAGATAACTTAACCATACCTTTACTAGTAATCTTTGCTTGTGATGTAGTAAATTCAGAGCCATCTGCTCTAGTTACAGTCGTAGTTGAACAATCCATCAAACCAGATTTTAAAACATTTTGATAAGGGATAAAGTTTTTACTGCCACCCCTCCTATAAATCCAACCAGAACTCTGTAAGTATCTAAATAAATCTTTAGGACGCATCTCTAAAACTTTAGCAGCATCAGTTATACACCATAAACCATCAGAACGTGTTAAATGCTCTAAAGCCTTAACTTTGGGTTCTTGTTCTTTAACTATCTCTTGTAATTTTATAACCTTATTAACATTATCTAATAATAATGTTTTTAAATTGTCTGGATTATTTAATACTTCATCAATATTAGTAGTCTTAGGTTGTTGTTCTAATTCTAACCAGCGGTCAACAATCTTTGCTCTTAGTGTTGTGCTATAACCAGATACTAGAATTAAACACTCGCGTTTAGGTAGGTGATAGCATTTTTGTTGCTTTTTGTACTTATCAAAATAGATGCCCTCAAATTTGAGGAGATCTTTTTCAGCATACAAATCCTCTAACATTTTCTTGATATCACGCATAACATTATCATGTCTTTTATTACACAACTTAGCAATCTCACGACTAGACATAGTTAACACTGATGTTGCTACATCTTTGTCTTGAGCCTGTTTTAATTGAGAGTTCTTTTTAGCTTTTTGGGCATTGTTTATATAATTGATTAAACCGTCCATGGCTTTTCTCCTAACTGTATTAAAGTTTTTGATTAAACACCATATAATGGTGTCGGGTGCTCAAAAACACGGCAGTTAGTCCGTCGTTATGCCTTCCCCTTACAGGTATTGTATAGCATAACCACACCCGACATAAAACGTATGCTTAAACAGCATAGTAATAAATCGAATTATTTGGAAACGGTAAATAAATTTCGGTTATTTATCCGCTAACTGTTTAGTGTTTTTGAGGCACTGTAGGATTAGGCTATAATATTTTTTAGCCTTTGTCAAATGGTTTTTTGTATTTTACTGTTGATGATTCGTTAGCTGTTCTACCTTTGCTTACCAGAATTGGGAAGCAAACATTTACTAAAATTTTGAAAAAGATATAAAAAACTTTTCCCCGAAATTGGGGAAAACTAAACTTTAATGCTCGCCAAAACGTGCGACCGTTAATACAATCCTGTTTTTAATTATTTTTCTTAGAGAAGGAAATAGCTATCACAATAACATGTGATAGCTATAACTTTGGTTTGACTATGTAAATTAACTTATCCAGACCATACAATATTATCTACGACCACTTATATTAGTTGCTCTCTTAATGTTAGAAGCATCTATATAACCAAAAATCTTATTATCACCAGCAACTTGAAGATTACCATTAATCAAAACATTACCGCTAATTTCAGCATTCCCACAAACCATTGCCATCTGCATAAGTATAGGACCATCATGAATCTTAGCATTGTTAAAAACTTCAACATCATCCAAAATTATAGCGTAATCAGAAATATGAGCGTTGTCATAAACTAGAGCATTCCCATAAACTTCCGCCGAATCTACTTTAGCATTACCGAAAACTTTAGCATTACCAGAAATTATAGCACCACCATAAATTTCAGCATTGTCAAAAATTGCAGCATAGTCAAGAATTGTAGCTTCACCATAAATTTTAGCATTACCGAAAACTTTAGCATCGTCAAAAATTGCACCACTACCGTAAACTATAGCCGCATCAGCTACCCAACTATCACCTTTATGGGATAAATTATTTTCAGATTGAATAAAACCTCCAAGGTCCCCTTTCTTAATGTAATCACCTATGTCTCTTAAAGCCTTAATACGACAAACTTTTACTTCATTCTCTGTTATGCACTCACTAGTAATTTCGTATTTTTTCTCTGTATCTTTAGCCTGAACTTGTATATTGCTAAAGACAAATACTACAAAAACACTCAATGCTCTTAAAATACTTTTAAACTTCATCTGCTTCTCCTTACAAATATTAATTTAGAAAATTATAACATATATCTAAATTTTTCTATAGGCAACAATATCCTTACCTACATCCACTCTTACCCCCTCATCCGCTTAATTACCGCGAACAAAGTTAATCCAATACCAAGCAAGGTTAGGATGGCAAAGAGATAACGTAAGATGGTAAAATTTTCTGATTGTGGCTGTATTTCTCTAGCTATCTCGGTAAAAGTTGCACCTAAAGCACCTATAGAGGTAACTGCAACGGCTTTACCTTCTTTTGTTTTGCTTATCTGCTCTTGTTCGTCTCTATCACAATCTACACATTGAGAGGATACTCTTGAACCTTTAGCCCATAAACCGACCTCCGCTGACCTACGATTAACTAATCCTTGTGATATTTTACCACCGCTATAAGTCCAACGCATTAGCTCTTGCGGGACAGCATCATAGTTACCCTTATTAAGCTTCTTTAATAACTTAGAACCTTTAAAAGCAGTAACACCAATATTAAAAGCAAAAGAAACTAAGCAAGCAAATTGATTATCTGTTAAATCAACTTTTACATATTTTGAAACAGCCTCTTCAAATCTAGCTAAATCCTTTAATAAAAGATTTTCTGCTTGATTACGGCTAATCTGTTGTCCTATCTTTACATCTTTTCCTGTATGACCGTAACCTATAGTTAACACACCAGCAACATCACGATAAGCCTCTAAACGTAGACCTTCCCATTGTTTAATACAAGAAAGACCATATTTACTTATTTTTCGCATGTTTACTCCATAAAATAAAAAAATAGCATGGAGTAAATAAGCTTAACAGAGTCTGTAGACTATATTTATAGAGAATGTTCTTTAAAACTAGATAAGTTATAATCCGTTAAATTATCTGGCTGTAGTAGGTGCATAACTAATATTTTAGGCTTAGTATCAAACTCAGCAGATTGATGGGTAGCAAACATAGTAACAATATCTTCATCAGATATAAACGTTATCCCTGACCATTCATTTGTTAACTCGTACCCTTTAGCAAATATCTTATTCTTTAAAAAGATTTTATCTGTTAAATCTATTCCTAAAAATTCTTTCTTGTCAGATAATTTAAAGATAGTCTTAATTGACTCATTCGGTAAGTCGTTAGCTAAACCTAAGATTATTTTAAATAAATTACCGTCATGAACCTTATATTTACGTATTAAATAATCACCACTAAAAACATCTACAAATTTATCTTCTTTTTCTGTAGGTTTAAAATGCATAATTTTGCTCTGAAAATTAAGATTAATTTCATCACTTAATCTGCCTTGTTTTATTAAACTCATAATTTATCCTTTCATAAAAAATAATAAAGATTATTACCAACTAAAGAATAAATTAACAGGGTCTATAGACCCTAATTACCTAACTTTTATATGATAAGCTACAGCATAGTTTTTAGGTCTGGTTTCACTACCGCCAGTATATTCTGAACGAGTTGCTCTTTCATTACCGTCACCATATAAAGGGGAACCATAGGCAAGAGACCAAGGCTTAGCATAATTACCTGTCTCATATATATTATAATGCCTATGGCTTTTTAATTCATCTGTTTGATAACTTCCTATCTTTCTATCCTTACCATCAACGTCTAAGCCTCTACCACCATCTAGACCTCGTAAAAAGCTACCGCGTAAATCAGGTAATTTAAAATAATCTACATCTCTTATCCAAGGAATAGCCCTAATTTGGAATTTACTAAAAACTTCTCTTATCTGCGAAAGTTTCGGCTCTTTACCATCATTATTTTTCCAATATCTTACAGAACCTCTTACCTTTCTATATTCCTCTTCCCAATAGATATAATTAGATACTAATCTAGTAAATACTTCTAGCAAATCTGTCTCAACAACATTTTTATCTTTATTATTATTTATTAATTTTTGTGATAAGCCACTCATTGAGCTGACATTATTATTTATTGTACTATCACTATTTCTTTCATCTTTTTGTTTAAATAACTCTATGTTTGCTAATAATAACGATAAATATTTTTTTATCTCTTCATCTAACTCCTCATTAGCTGGATTGGTTAAAAACTCTTGGCATATATTTTCATTTAACCTATTTAACTCAGATTGTTTATTATCCCACCAATCATCACCTATAAGTTTATATAATTCTGGATAATCTTTTTTCGGTAATGATCTACCGTTACAATACATCCAACCGCTAATGTCGTTTGTATGAACAAAGGCACTGATCATACCTATAGGAGTGGATACAACTTCATCATTAAAAGTTAATTCTTTAGTTTCAGTAAAAGTTAAATTATTTTCTGTCTTGCCTACAATAGTCTTTAATTCAAAAGCATTTGCTTTATTATCTGTTTTAGGAGATAAATTAAAGTAAGCTGTCCCAACACCATTTGCAAATACTACTTTATCACTATTTAAAATAGCATAATTACCACGTTGTTCAGAGACAACTAACTCTATTGAAGGTGTAAATTGATATCTTTATTACATTTATCACTATTTAAGGTAGCACCTAAACCAACACGCACTTCTGCTTTATCTTTAATGTAAGTTGCTTCAGCACGAAAGTAACCTTTAGCATCAACATTACCAAGACTTAAATCAATAGAATTAATCTTTCTAGCTAAGACAGTTAAACCATCGTTAGTCTGTTCTAACTTATTAATTAAACTATCTTGCACTTGGCTGATTGTGCCATCTAACTCAGCTTTATTATTATCAACCTTAGCACTTAAAGATTTAGTAGCATTAGTAACTACTACTATCTTTTGCTCATATTTTGCACCTTGGTCTGCTAACTTTTGGGTAAAATGCTTTGCACCTTGTTCAATTAAATTATTAACTTCTTGTATATCTTCTTTTTGCTTTTTAGCAAGGTCGGCCGTAATAAAATCTTTAATATCTTTTTGTAATAAATCTTTTGATATTGGTCTAATTTGTTGGGTAGTAATTTCTTCCCAATGTGACCAAATAAATTCTTTAGTTTTTTTATATTTACCATATTTAGCTCTAACCGCATATTTAGTTAAAGGCTGTAAAGCGTTAGGACTAATAAATATTTCTCCCTGACGTGGTCTGTCTGACCTACCAGAATGAATAGTTTTTTTACTGGCAGATTCTCTTATTTCAAATTCAACAAAATCAACATCTAAAACATCTTTATCCCATTTAATACGAATACCATTGCGAACATCAACACCTCGGGTATCTTTTAAAACCTCCGCAAATACCATAAAATCACTGATAGATTGTTTTATTATTACATGTTCAATATCTGGTGTATAATCTAACGGCTTTAAATCATCTGCATGCGGAAGATAATGATTAGGGTCAACCTCAATCATACGAAGTTCAACCGTTAAATCAGCTTTATGTAAAACATAAATAATACGAAATAATTTCTTTTGATAGTTAAAATATTCAGAAGTCCAGCTTATCACATCATTAGGCTCTAAATGCCAATATCTACTTGGTAACGAAATTTCATGAGCTGAGGATTTTTTACTTTCATCGATAAAAGAACGTAACAATCTTTTAATTTGGTAACCACTATGAACAGCTTTATAAGTGATATTAGCACCACCTTTACGTTTATAAGATAGTTCGCTTTCACCCTCTTCTTTATCTATTGTGATAGTTAATTCTTTCTTAGACCAATTTTCTTTAGGCTCTGAATAACTCGCGACAACTTCTCGTATATTTTGCGTAGTATCATTAAAAGGACTAAATATTAATTTACCATCAGCTAATAAGTCACCATCAGTAATATGTAAAATAGGCTCATCTGGAGCACCGACAAATATTTTAAATTTACCAAAACTTTCTGAAAAACTACCAGCACAAGCAAGTAATAATTCTGTTATCGCATCTCCTACTGGTTCACAAGTGTTAATTTCTAAACCAGAACTATATTGTGGTTCTATAGTACCATCTTCTAATACAATCGGCTGTCGACATTTTTCAATATATTTAATCCAATCTTCCGTTATTAACTCTGTTGCTTGTGGGTCATTCACACCAAATAATATCTCATCGCCAACCTTAAACCCTCGTAAAATATTATATATTTGTACTGCTGGTAAATTATCACCGTCACCACCCCAACTCTTAGGGTCAGCCCAACGTTGCGAACCATTACCGCCGACACTACTATCTTTAGAAGGGTCATAAAGTTTAGCGCCTTCAATTTCAAATCTGAAGATAGGAAAATTATTGCTCTTTGATGATATTTGCGAAGTCATAATAACATAAGCAACATCTTTAACTATATTTGTATCTTTCCAGTCCTTACCTGCAACTGATTGTAAATATTTATCGCTTGCTGTTTGCGTACCATTAAAAAATTTTACCCAATGACGCTGACTATTAGTTCCACTGCTCTCGCTAGTATCATCTGTACCTTCAATATAAAATACTCTTCCTTTATGACTATCATAAGGGTCAGAATTAGTAGAACTATCAAGAATAAATTTAACATCATCTGCCCAAAATGCCTTTATTCCCTTTATCGGGTGGTCAGCTAAAGCTATTACTTGAACTAAATATTCATTATATTTACCTGTAGTAGTGGCATAAATAACTGAACCTGTTACCATGGTGCGACCAACTACAAGCGTACGTGGAACTTCACCAGTACCGCCAAGAGTAGAACTAACTGATGGAGTGCTACGACGCGAAACTCCCCACCTTATTGCCTCTGCTGTAAGGTTAATAGCCAGACTAGTTAGAAATGAAATTAACATATTAGAATTCTCCTATATCCAATGTTCACCATTCCACCAAATGTCCCATCTGTAACGAAGAGCTTTGTCTCCCACCCCACCCCAAGAGAGTTTTTTCTCGCCAATGGTTTTTGTATGAGAAAAACTATAATCATTCTGTTGTCTTTTAAGTTGGTCTGCTTTGCTTCTTTTCTTAATTCCAGCGAACGCAAGCTGATAAGCTTGACTATTTAAACTAATAGAAATTGAACTTTTATTATCTGAGCTTACCTCTTCTTGGCTAGCAATAATTATACCTGTTAAAGATAAGGTAAAATCTTTATACAATAAGCCGGTAGCAGGATTTAAAAAACCAATATAAGCGGTTAGCTTTTCGTTCTTAATTGCTTGGGAGGTAAACAAACGCCGTAAATTAATATCTTGGGTTTTAATATTTAAATTATAATTTTTAAAACCTAATAAATTATCGCTAGGCACATCTTCATTAAAAAAAATATCACCCACCCCTTGACACTTATAACTTTTGCCATATATCTTAATTTCAATGTTGTCTGTACCAGACCAAAAACATCTCTCTTCCTTACCTTCAATAACTATAAAATTAGCCATTATTATTATGTTTGCTGATAATAATGCTTTTAATTCCTCAATATCTGGCATCATATTTCCACCCCTGAAAAAGTTAGCTTACCTATCTTGTGACTCGTCTTATTAATTTTTACGCTTTTAGGGTCAATTTTCATTAAAACATAAGGATTATGTAAAAAAATCTTAGATACATCACTTTTACCAACACCAAAAGATAAAGCTGGCTCAAAGAAAATTTTATTATCTTCTATCTCTAAAATTTGATGTAACGTTACTTTATCTTGCCAAATTACATTAAAATAAAAAGGTAATAGTAAATCTTTAGCATCTAAAATAATATTTTTTAGATTAACCACCTGTTTAATAGGCAAACTTTCAGGTAAGTTATTAGATAAATCAGGGGCATAAGCTTTAAAATAAAAGCCTTGGCTAATAAGTAAATTTATTAAAGATTTTGCATGTTCAAATTCTGCTAAAGTTAATATTCTGGAGTTAATAGAAATATTCCATTTAGGAGTAATATTATTATATTGAACTGTCTTACCAGATTTATCACTTATAACATCTTTCACTAAGTTAAGCGTTAAAGAGGAGACATAAAAATAACTTTGTATATAATCATCTATACCCGCTATCGGTTTAGCTTCTGGAATATTCAGAATATCTATTATTTTCATAATATCCACCCTAAACTTTATAATATTTGTTGCGTTGTTGTAGGTTCATAAAGTTATTTACACCCTCCTTAAATCGCCGATTATCTACGATATCTTCAACACTCTCCATAACAACATTTTTTATTTGCTCAACTAAACCAGTATCATCATTTTCTACATTAATGCTAAAATTAAAGATATTAGAAGATTTTTGCGATTGATTAAAATGCTGTACCTTAGGTAATTGCGGTAAACCACCTTTAGCTAAAGCTTCTAAATTTGATAAACCAATAGCTTTAACGGCATGTTGTGGAAATACATATTCACCAGCATGAACTAAACCTTTAACTTGATATTTATGCCCATCACCTGTATAACCGCCCTCACTAAATCCAGCGGCGCTTTTTAAAGCACCAATTATTGCTCCACCCCAACCACTACCTGCACTACTATTACCTAAAGCATTAAAAAATAAATCTAAACTCTTATCCATTAATCTAGAAGCTAAATTACCTAAAACATTAGCCGCAGCATGACCGAAAGCCTCAAAAGCCTTCTTACCCTCAAAAATATTTCTGATTAATTCTTTAGTTTGACTATTAACATCACTTAAAATATTTTTAAGCTCTTTAAATCTATCATTCTTTCCTCCCTTAAGCTGTGCATTTTCTGCTTTACCCGCATATATTTTATCTATATTTTCTTTAGCTTCTTGTTTCTTTTCTTCTTTGTCTTTCTTATCTAAACCTAATGCTTCTATCGAAGCGTATTCTTGGCGCAGTCTTTTTTGTTTTTCTAATTCTAAAGTTATTTGTTCTTGAGTTAATTTACCTTGCTTTAGTAAATCATTTTCTTGTTCAACTAACGCAATTTCTTCTTTAAGTTTTTGCTGTATTTTATCAAAACCCTCAAGAGCTTCATTTCTAACAATTTTTTTTGCTAGCTCATCTAATTTCTCTTTTCTATCCTTATCCAAAGTTATAAGTTGTTTAGTTGCATCTGACACTAATTTATTATAAATAGTCTGTTGTTTGGTTTCTTCTTTCTTCAAACTTAAAGATTTTTCTTGTGCTTTTATAAACTCATCAAATGCTTCTTTAGAAGGGTTCATTTTATTGGAATTTATTAGATTATTTAAATCCTCTATTTGAGCTGTTTGTTTCATCTTTTTTAGTTTTTGTATATTTTCAAATGTTTCATTGAAATCAGCTAGAACTTTTTCCTTTGCCTCCTTCGAATACGAGTTAATACCTTTAGTAACTGTTATAAATTCTTGCCTAAGGGCTTCATCAATAGGTCTTATTCCATCTATAGCTTCTTGTATTAATTTTGTACCGCCTAGTAACTGATACCTGTTTTTTGCAAGAAATTCATCTAAAAAAACTGTTTCTATCTTACCACCGGCTTTCCTAAATTCCTCACGCTGTTTAATCAATTTTAAACATAAAGCTAAATAGTCTTGTAATGACGTTCTTACACTATCTGGAACCCCCTGAAGCTTGGAAAAAGCATCAGCTTCTTTTTTTAATTCACTATATAATCCGATACCATTTTCAACCGTCTTACCATATTCTAAAAGTTTTTTCCCGGCTTTTTCTATATCTCCCCCTAAACCTTTAAAAGCATCTGAAAGCTCTTTTATTTTAGTAGGTAACGGTCTATTCCAAGGCAAATTTTTAATACCGGTTATCTCATCAATTTGTTTTTTAGCTTCCTGCATCGCCTTACCATCAAATTTAACCTTAGACGTATTTTCAGCAACTTCCAAAGCTACCACACCTAAAGCTTTCATCTCTTCGGTAATTTCTTTTGTAGTATTAGCAGCCTGATTAGCATATTGATTATATGTGTACCAAGCTAAACCAACTGCACCTAATGCTAAACCCGCACCATTTAACATTGGTGCTAAAAATTTTAACCCCTCTAACGCTGAACTAGCGCGTCGTATATCTTTTAATGATTTAACGTATTTTACCGCTGAATTTGTTGCTTCAATAGTTTTTATCGTTATCCCACCTAAAGCACGGACTAACACACCAGAACCAAAAATAAAACCAACTGAAATAGCTATATTTGCTAACGTATTAAAATTATTAGCTAAAAAATTTACACTGTCAGCTAAGGCTCTATTCGCTATATTTACGTTATTACTTTTACCAACAAAAATAGCCAAAGCTGAACCTAAATTAGTGAATGACTGAGCTAAAGTAATTGGTAGAGCTTCCATTTCTTTTTGCATCTCAGGAATAGCATCTATTAAACCTTTTATCATTACTTCAGCTGTTATTTTACCTTCTCTTGCCATAATGCCTAACTGATGAGTAGTTTTACCTAAACTCTTAGCCCAAGCACCGGTAACCCTACTTGCCTGATTAGCTAAGGTTCTAAATTGACCCATACTTAAGTTACCTTTAATAATAGCCCCTTTCAGAGCCTGCATAACTGGTATTGCCGCTTGACCACTGGTACCAGAAAGCAATAATGCCATATTAGAAGCTTCTAAAAATTTAACTTGTTCTTGACTAGATTTGCCTAATTCACCCATGACATCGGCTAATTGAATAAAATCTTCTGCTGTTTGTTTAAAAGAAAAACGAGTTCTTAAAGCTGTTTCTCCTAATTGCGATAAAATACCATTGGCCGCACCTAAGTCACCCGTTACTAATTTAATACGACCTGCTAAAATCTCCCATTCTTCAGCTAATTTTAAAATTTCTTTACCACCAAAACCTGCACCTAAAGCTAACAAAGGTGCTTTCATCGCATTAACTAAACCTTGACTAGTGGCTTGCATCTTTTTGGAAAAAGCCTTAGCTTGACGTTCAATATTATTAAAGCTTTTATTACTGATACCTTCAACCCTAGCCATACCACGCTGGAATTCTTTATCATTAACACCAAGCTTTACTATTACTGCATCACTCATTGAACTTTCCTTGTTTTAACTGCTGTTAAAAATGACTCTATATCGTCATCATCAAAAGAGGGCTTTTCAACTGAGGATATTTAATTTTGATATATCCTTTAATCATATGAAAAAATTGTTCTAACGATAAACAATCAATCTGGGTAGGAGAAAGTCCTACAACCGCTCCCCACCCATAAAAATCTACCTCACTTAACGCTTGGCTTTTTTTTTTGCTGGTATCTTCTTTAACTTCATCTTCTACAGCCCCAGTTAAAGCTGTGGCTATAATGCTACCACAAGCATTAACCGCAGTTAAAATTGGTTCTTTATCAAAAAAACTATCTGATATTTCTTGTGCTTTAACCTCATTTAAACCACCGCCACAAAGGGCTAAGTAAATTATCGCTTGCACATCTGCAACACTCCAGTTACCCAA
The DNA here is from genome assembly GCF_041345015.1 of Bartonella sp. DGB1. Taxonomy (NCBI): domain Bacteria; kingdom Pseudomonadati; phylum Pseudomonadota; class Alphaproteobacteria; order Hyphomicrobiales; family Bartonellaceae; genus Bartonella; species Bartonella sp. DGB1. The sequence goes on along the minus strand of NZ_CP166769.1, from coordinate 586,201 downwards.
AGCTAAACGCTGAGAAATATTACCTAAATTATCAGATAACATTTTCTCTAACTGCAATAATTGTCCTATCTTTAACTTAAGCGGATATTTTTCTTTATCTAAAATCAATTGCATTATTTTATCTCCTGCTTTTTATCAACCTTAGATAATAAACTGCTTTTGGCTTTTCATCATCAGCTACAGCATCTGCAGTTCTACTAACCTGTGACAGTTCCACCGCTTTAAGCTTTTCATCATCAGATAAAGCATCTGCACTTACCTCTGGGAATAGATTCACATCTTGTAAATCTTCATTTGGCTTAGGGTCTAATTTATCTAAAGTTTCTATAGTTAATTTTCCGGTACCTTTAAAATTAATAGTTGCTTTAACCCAGCTAGTTTTTTCAGCACCAATCTCAAAATTTTCTATATGAGCCCAACCTTTATAAATTATTGCTTGCTTTGGAAATTGTACTACCATCTTTATTATCTTAGGCGTGGAGGATAAAAATGCCTCTTGCCATGTAAGTAAAAAATCCTTATCAATTGCAAATTCACTATTCATCGACCAAGCTAAAGTTGTTGGCATTACCGAAGTCCATGGTAAATTACCATTATCATTACAAGTAATTTGCTCTTCTTCAGCAAAACTTTTATTAATTTGTAAAGCTCTAGAATTACCAACACAAAAACTTTTAAATCTTACTTTCTTCTCACCGTCCATCTGGATTATTTCACCTAAATAAACGATGATTTTCTCACCTCTAATGCGGGTGTTATCTTCTGTTATTACTTTTTCTGCCATTTTATTACCTCTATGGTTAATGTTAAAATCCCGTGGCTAATTTCGCCATCTCTATCCAATAACGACATGGATTTAATCTCTAATACTTCTGCTATTAGAACATCGGCTATTGATAATTTACCTAACAAATAATGCTCTAAATCTGAGGTAAGCTGCTTGATATTTTTACTCTCATCAGAAGCCTTACTCCAAATATCAATTTGAACACGCATATCAAAAATAATTCTGTCAAATTCGGTAGTTTTATCAGTCCAAAAACTACCAAAGGTTACATAAGGTAACTTTGGATTATTAACTGGAAAATCTGATATATTTATATCTTCCCAGCCCTTTAAGCTTTTTATCTTTGCTGTTAAAGCATTTTGTACATCTAAAGCTACTGACATTAATTCAGACCTGTTTGTTTCAATTGTTTAACTTTGCAATTTAACTCTTTTCTTATCTTTGCTTTTATTTGCTTCTTTCCTCCATTCCAAACTGGAAAAAAGAAAGGCTGTGCTGATTGATTTATTGTGCCAAATTCAACAAAATGAAAATAATAAGCATCTCTATCTCCTAAATATTTATCTCTAGTACCAGCACTAATATAAACTCGATATTCGCAATTATTTTTATTGAAAGAACCAGCTAAAATATCATTAGGGCGAGCGCCTGAAGCCCAAGTCCAACCGATAGAATTTTTTAAAGCTTCACTATCTACTGGTACTCTTTCACGCATTTGGCGTACAGTTTTATTAGCTTCTTGCTCCATAACCTCAAACGTAGCTTCTAACATTTCTATTTTACGCTCGCGCAATAATTTAAGCCGCCTAGTAAAATTACTTACCTTATCTAAACTAGCTGTTATCACCTTTAATATCCTCTAACTCTAAGATTAAATATTTTGCGTCTCTATTATCTGGAAAAATTGATAAAATATTATATTTACCCATAGACTCTAAACAGCCTGCATCATCAGCATTTATACGCTTACATATATCTCCAGCTTTTAAGCTTTTAGCCTTACAAATATCTCTTATCCTTAATGATAATTTCTTGCTTTCTTGCAAGGCTCCTGCTTGGTAAATTTGAACCGCTGATTTAACAAAAAAACTGCCCTTAGTTTGATAAAATTCTTTAAATTCTTCACCAATTATAAGACCATGCGCATTTTCTACTAATTGCTGACAGTAAAATATAACTGATGCATGTAAAGCTCTCATTGTCTTAAATCCTTATCTTTTTATAAGGAAAGATTAAACGCTCATATTCTTCTAATTCGTAAGCTTTTATCGTGCCTTTTTCGCCTCTAAACTCCCACATACTAGCAACATGTAATCTTAACGCTTGGCGTAAAGCATGCGGTAATGGATAAGCTAAAAAAACCCCCTAAAAGAAAAAGAAAGCCGAGTAATGTCACTATAATTATATTGCTTAAGTTCAGGAGGATTAATAGTTACAAAAATTTTATCATCAATATATTCTATCTTAGCAGATGCACTAATAACTTCATCACCCATATAAAATAATATCTTATCTATCTCACTAGATAATTTAGCAACTGGCAACTCAATAGGCTCTCTAGTGAATTCTCCGTCATAAGTTACATTCACTTCTCTTATAGGATAATTAATTACCTGCTCTAAATGCTCTTTTGCTGATAAAATATAATTTTTTAGCTGGTAACCTTCTTGCGCAGTAATCCCATCAAGACAACAATGTTTGACAAAATCATCATATTCTGCAGTATCAACTTCTTCAGAAAAGCTAAAAGTAAAATTACCTTGCCTTTGCATATAAAGATTATTCATTCCAGCCTCACAAAAATTAGTAGCTGTTGTCTACCTTAAACATAAAGATAGGCAACAATTGTCAGTTGCTATGCTATTAAGCACTCTTACCTGATTTTACTACCTTCAATAATATTAACATTAGTATATATCCCTTCTGGAACACCTTCGTTAATAGCACCATGAATAAATGCAGATGGTCTAAATACAGTTAACGCGATACGACGCTCACCTCTTAAGCTAATAAGGTTTCTATCAAAATCGTCTCCTGTACGAGCTAAAGAAACTCTAGTAAACCAGCGGTCATAAATAGCTGCGCCCATCTTAAAAGCACCAACTAAAAATTTACCTTGCTCAATCGCCTCTGTAGTAACTACAGGAATACCCCAAATAGTTTTTTCTCTTTGTTTAAAAGGGTCACCATGCAAATAACGACCTGTCGTATCCTTAAGACCCATGATATTTTCCCAGTCAATAGGATTAACGACAATACCATCAGCAAAAAAACCAGAAAGTGCTACTTGTGCTCTAGCTAATCTTAAATTTTCTAATGGAGTGCGTAAATTATCTTGTGTTTGAAATTTAGTAACATCTTTAAATTTACTAGCAACCTTCAACAGACCTGTTAACTGATTGTTAGTTCCTGTCCCATTTAAAAGTTGGTCTTCTTCAAACAAATCTAAACCATAAACAAGCCTATCATTAATATATCCTTGTAAGGTAGGAATATCATCCAGAGCCTGCTCGGTAACTTTAAATAAATGAGCAATGGTCTCTACAGGAGCCGTCTTAGTTTCAATAGTAAAATTAGAATAAGGTTTTAATTCGCCTTGCTTAACTATAGAAGCTTTATTAGAAAAATCCTTTTCTACACTATATTGTATAGAGTCACTAGAAGTTTTTCTAATTGGTAATAAATCCCTAATCTTTAACTCTCTACGAGGTAAAGCTATAAAACCACTTTCAATATGTGGCTTTACAAGCCCACCTACACTAGAAGATAACGTACTAATAACATTTTTAACCTCTAGAGAAATTGTACTCTCTTTTGAACTAGGGCGACACTTAAACTGCTCACTCTCAATAAACTGCTGTCCTATACTTTTAGTACTTTCATCCGATAAATCTAATCTATTTAATTGTTTCTGAGCTAACTCTAAAAAATTATCCTTAAGTTCATCAACGGATTTTTTTAATTGCTGACCTTCTTCTTTTAACTGCCTATTTTCTGCTTCAGATTTTTCTAACTTACTATTTAAAGTCTTAGTTTCTTGTTCTAAAGACTTTTTAAAAGTCTCTTCTAACTTCTGAGTTTTTTCTTCTAAATTCTTAGTAGATTGTTCTACCAATTGTTTTACTTCTAATGTTTCCATGGCTATGATTTCCTTTTGTGATTTAACATGTTCTACTCGTGCCAGCTCATTACAAGGTAATGTAACCGGCGATATTTCTTGTAATTCTATTTCTTTTAAATGTTTGGCTCCGCCGATATATTCATAATCTCTAACGAAGTAACCAATCGACAAACCAGATAAAGCACCTGCTTTTAATAACTCGTAAGTCTCCCTTCCTTGAGTGGTACCAGTAACAAGCTTACCCTTTACAAATAAGCCCTTATCATCCTCTTTTACTTCTTGCCAAACACCTATAGGACTATCTCGTTTATGTTGCCAAAGCATCGCAACATTTGTGCCTTTACTTTTATGTTTATCTAAGCTTTTCTTAAAAGCTCCCTTAACAACAACATCATTAGAATGGTCAACAACACCAAAAACAGAGGCATAACCACTAAATTCACCTGTTTCTGCTAATTCTTTAACCTCTAATTTAATTGCCTTTGTTTCCATCAGTTGCCTCCATTGGATTTTGAGTAATTGGAACATATTGCATTTGCATTCTAGGAATATCGCCTCCTGTAACTGGAGATAAACCTTCTAAAGCTCTAGCTTCATTAATAGTCATAACTCCACTAGCTAACATCTTCTGATAATTTTCTGCGCGGGTTTTACTATCGGCTCTTAATAAACCTTCAAAGTTAAACTTAATCCGATAACCTTGCTTACGTTCAGATAAATTAAATAAGGATTTTTCAAAAGCTGACTCAATTCGCTTAATACGTCCACGTAAACAATATTGTAAAAACATAGCGTTAGTGGCTTCAATTCCGCCACCTAATGAACTACCCTTAAAAGGAGCACCTACCATATGTGGAGGAATACCAAAAAATCGACAAATTTCTTCAACCGCAAAAATACGGCTCTCTAACATTTGGCTTTCTGAAAAATTAGCTTGCAAAGAAGTAAGCTTTGTATAAGGTGGTAAAACAGGCGGTTTACCACCGTTTTCACCTAAAGGAGCTAATTCAGCTAAATATTGTTTTACTTCTTGGTATTGCTCTTTAGTTAAATCTTGAGTAAACTCCAAAGCATATTGAGACATTAAGCCATTGATAAAAAACTTCCTTGCTACTTCTTCGCTTGCACTGGCATGTTCAAAAATACCCTTGCCAAAAAACAATGGTTGCCAAGCTTTAACGATACCGCCACCACGACCTTTAATCTCGATAATATCAGCAGAGGTTAATTTTTCGGTTTTATGATAATAATAAATTTGCTCATTCTCAGTAACACGGCTAACATCATCAAACTTTAACGGTATTAAAGAGATTAATTTATTTCCAGCTATAGTCTTTTTAATATAAGCAGTACCAAATAATTCTAACGAAACAACTATACAAGCAAAAAAATCTTCTTTAGTTTGATGTTCATTAGGCGAAAATTTTAACAAGTCATATAAAACACTATCTTTATTATCAATCTCAATGCCTTGCTTATCCCTTGTTAAAATCTCAATTGGTAAAGTAGCTATAGTATCTGCAATAAGGTTAATACATGCCCAGCCCGCAGATATTTTCAATGGACTATTATTACAAATATTATGTGCATTGAATAAATCTATTACAGGTATAAATTTATCTTCTGTTTTTTTCTTTCTAAAAAAATCCAATATAGCCATCTTAACCCCCACTAAAGACATCTAAAAAGTGGTTCATAGAATTAGACCGCACATCCATTAATTGACTCATCAATATATGATGTGCATTAAATAAACCTATTAACGGGTCAATCTTTGCTCTACCGCTGATTTTCTTAGTGATATAAACAGCACTGCCACGTTGTTCTAATTTGGCATTACCAATAACCCATTCCATCAGTAAGCTACCGCTATGAAACAGATTTTTATCTTTAATAAGTTTTTCAATCTCTTGAATAGTACCGCTTAATTTATAACCTTGAGGAACTGCAGTAACAGCTCCAGCTACACCATTTTGAGTAATAGTAAAACCTGCATTTTGTAATTCTAATAAAACACTAGAAATACCGGCACTATCTACACCAATACCAGCAATAGCAGGTAATTTACCACTAGCATTAACTTGCTTTACTAAATTAACAATAAAGCTAGTTTCTTCACCGCTTTTATTATAAAAGCTTAAGCTACCTTCCCGCTCAAAATCAGTTAATTGTACTGCTATATCTTTACGACGTTCTAAAATTATCCTATCGGCTAAAGCATGGAAATAACTATAATATTTCCTGTAGAGGAATTTAAAACCAAGCACACATAAACCTAGTAAGTCATCTAAACCACCACCATCAATACCAATAGTTACCTTATCGCTTTTGGCTAAAAGATTCTCAACTGAGGCTAACGAATAATCTATACAATCCTTCCAATAAGGAGCAACTCCCCAAACTTCACCGGTTAAATCAGTAGCAATTTGCACGTTTAAATGTTGTGATAAAAAAACGATTTAAACTAGCCTCACCTGCTCTATCGGCTTCATTAAAAGCCTCTTTTAAAAAATCTAAATTAACGGATAAACCTAAATTAGGTGTTACATATTTCCAAAGATTAACATCGCGCCATTGCTCATCATCACCTGATTGAACCTCTTGCGGAAATTCATATAATATTGGCAGGGTTCTAGTGTCTCTTATTTCACCATCACGTATTTTCCTAGCAACTTGTAACTGTTCTTTAAATACTCCTTTAGGAGCTTGGTCACTTTGCGTAGTAATAGTTAAAATAAAACCTTCTGCAACACAACACTAGCCATACCACCACGTAACTGAGTAATAACTCGTTCAGCCTGTGGCAAAGAAGCAATAACATGCAATTCATCAATTAATACAGCAACTGGTTTTACTCCGGTAAGGGTTTTAACATCAAAGCTTTTAACTCTTAAAACTGCTCCGGTTTGTAAATTTTTAATTTCTCTCTTATGGTAAGTAATATGAAATAAATTACTTAAATACGTATCTATTTCAATCATTCCGCATAATTGTTCAAATGATATCTTGGCTATATCCAATGTAGGAGCTACTATTAGCATTTCTGCATTAGGGCGCTCATTTAAAATCAGATTAACTAACATTATCGCCGCACCGCCAGTAGTCTTACTATTCTTCTTAGGTACAAGGCAAAAAATATGATTAATCATTCTTACCTTATTTTTACTATCCCATGAACCAAATATCGCACGAACGATATCCCTAAACCATTCACCCGCTGAATCTTTCATTAAAGGAGTGCCAGCAACATCTGGTAAACAAAGACGATTAAAACAAGCAACTGCAAAATCTGCTCTTTCCTTATTAAGTGGTAAATCAGGAACTAAGCTTTTACCAGCCTGTAAAGATTCCCACCAATTAGGAAATGATAAATCCCAATATTTATTATTTTGCATTTACCCAACCTCGAGGATTAAAATTATCTGCCAATTCGCTAGCTTGTTCCTTTTTACTAACATAGCTAGACCTTTCGTCGCCTTTAATCATTTTTAAAAGACTTCTTACTGCGGTTTCTTTTCCTTGTTTGGCATTTTCTAATAAGAAATCTGTTAGCTGTTCTTCTTTTTGCAAAATAAAATATTCACGCATCGATAATAAACCAGCAAATGACACCTGAAATACAGATAGCTCTAGCTTTAGCAAAATTGCTATTTTTTCATCTGACCAATTTAAACCCAATAATTTTTTAACCTTCTCTAATTCTTCTGTAGAAGGCGTATAAACACCGTTACGCATTATTCCTTGGGTCATTACCGTGGAAATATTAGTAACTTTCTGTGGAAAACTTACGTTTTTGTTATTTTTTCCTTGCTTAGCATGTTTCATAATTGCAAAAATCATCCCAAAATCAAAGTTTTTTTAAAAAAAAAATCTCCAGAGTTGAGCCCCCTCCCGAACAAAAGAGAGCCTCCTAAAAAGCTAACTATTACCCCCCCTTTTAATTATTTTGTCGCATTTTCTTAGCCAGGGAGGTTTTCTTATTATGGCAAGAAGCACATAAAACCTGCAGATTACCTAAATCTGTACGGCTTCCACCATCTTTTATCTCTTTAATATGGTCAACATATAAACGTTTGGTGGAGTTACACCAGCTACACTTATAACATGCACGCTTTAAAGCCTGCTTACGTAATGATAACCACTCCATAGAACTATAAAAACTATCCTTAACCCTTGGCATAAAACCAATGGAACTAACACTACTGCCTATAGATGATTTATTAAATGATATCTTCATACAACCAATTTACTACCGCTATAAACAAAGTAACAGAGTCTGTAGAACGTAATTTTAAATAAAATTGATAAATAATAATATTTATAACTATATATTTATAGTTTATTATTATATAAATAAGTATTTATTGTAGAGGATTCTACTGTACTTATATTAACTGTTTACTATTTATTTAAGTATTTATTTTATTTAATTATTTTATGAGGTTATTATGAAATTAAAATATTTGTATTATATTTTACTTGGTTCAGTCTTCTCAATGAGTCAAGTATCTGCTACTACCGTAAGTAAAAAAACCGACTTACCAAAACCATCTAATAGTAAAGTTTTAGACAATAATTGGTCTGGGGTTTATGTAGGCTTGCAATACTCTCTCGCGATAAATCACATTAAGAATCCTTCCATGAAAATGACTTTAACTGGAAGAGAGCCTGGTTACAGTTCAGGGTATGAAACCAAGACACTTGGAACAGAAACAATGGGAGCGGTTACTAACTTATCTCATTTAGGAGGATTATTCTTAGGTTATAATCACGCAATTATCGAGCAAGTAGTTGTAGGTGCGGAATTAGATGTATCTTATAAATTAAAGGCTCATGAGATTCGTTATAAAGAAGCAGATAAACACACAAAATACTCTCCAAAGTATACACACATGGAATTGCCTTTAAATAGCTATTTAGATAGTTCTTTACGTGCTAGAATTGGTGTAAATTTAGGTGATTTTTTACCTTATATTGCTGGTGGTATTAATGTAATTTACGATTTACAAAACAAATATAAGGAAGAACACGCTAAAGGGATGGTGGAAAATGATGGAATGACAGAGAACGATATTAACGATATGACAATAAAAATTGAAGGTAATAATAGCAGCTTACGTTTTAGCTGGAATCTAGGAGCAGGTTTAGAATATAAACTGCATAAAAATATAAGCGTTCGAGCAGAATATCGTTATAATAATATTAGCTCTAAACAAGATAAAAAAATAATTTTTACCCAAAAAGAAGATGAAAAAATAAATCAGACTTTAACTTATGGCTTAGACGGTCTCAGTAGCCATGATGTACGTATTAGCTTCAGCTATTATTTCTAATATAATTTATATAAACTCTGTGAAAACCCTATAATTTTTTATAGGGTTTTTTATTGTCTCTATTTGGGGGAACAAATACTAGTGTTAAAACTCAGTAGATGCACATCGTAGATATGAGATAACACAATAATTAAATTAATTAACTTGTGGTGCAGAAAACAGTCAAACCTACAGCACAAATAAAAATAAGACTTATAGATGCACCACAAAATGAACTGCTCGAAAAATTAGAATAGTTGTAGTTTATACGGACTACTAACACTTTTCATGCTCTCTTTTTATACGCTCCCATGTGTCCCGCCAATTTTCTTGCATCTCTATGCTGTTAATCTTACGTTTATACCCAACTTTAGATAAGTCCTTTATGACTGCGCTAATAAGACCTAAACATATAAGAATGATAAACATAATTACTAAATTGTTATCAAATTGACCTAAGTTATAATAATGCACACTTAATTGCACTACAGTTACAAAGATAGATATTAATAAACCATCGGTAAAACGATTTAACAAAATCGTTAAAGGTCTTAAACCAGGACACGCTTGTTTCTTGGTTTTCCTATGCTTATTAACGTCTTCTATGACACATTTTACTATGAGCTCTATATCACTTTCTGTTACGTTCGTCATTAATCACGCTCTCTTTATATAGGTATGCTCAGAATTTCTTATAGCTAAGGCTTCTGCATTAATTAGTTCTGGTGGTATAATTTGCCGGTTATTATATTGGTATACTTGAGCCCAAGCTCCAGATTTAGAATGAGTTATTTCCACTAACTTGGCGGACGTAGCTTTACCAAATACTTTATTTATGTTAGATAAGAAACATTCTTGGTTTTGAGTTAATTCACAGCCTTTTTGTTCTATCTGTTCTGATATACAACCTGCACCATATGGTATTAATTGCCGATACAATTTAGGAACTACAGCTCCATACATCCAAGCCTCAAAATCTTCTCGTACTAAAGGTAAACATGTTTCAGATAAATATAATAAATGTGCTAAATAAACTAATTTTTGTATCTTAAGATTTGTGTATTTATAATTACCTGCTCTAATAAAAAAATTAGCAACCTCAGATGCAGAGACCAAGTTTAATTTAGTTAAATCTGTCATATCTCCTCCAGATTAGATACCTTTACCTAACTCAAATCACATCACATTTAAATCACGTGGTTTTCTTATACCAGCTTGTAAACCTAAGTTAATAGTCGCTAATACATCCTTAGCCTTTAATCCTAAATAGAAACTATTATGTTCTAATTTTGATATAGCTTCTATCTTACTTAACACATGAGCACCAACCAAGGTACCAAGATTAAAAGCCGAGGTAGATAACTTATTAATAGCTGTACCAGTAGCGGAATAACGAAGCTGTTGCATTTCCTCAGCCACTAATTTATCTACATACATAGCGACGAAAAAATTATCGTCAAGCAAAGAACTTACAGATGGCTTTTTAACTCTAGTAACATGCTTAACAGCGGGCTTAGGCTTTGTGATTATGTCTTTTATCCAGTTAGGCAAAGTAACAATATTAGTAAAACTACCCTTAGCTATATATTTCTTACCATCTTCCAGAATAGCACCGCTAGCAATAACATAACCACCGGCACCACGCACATCTACCCCTTGAGGCAAATCTCCTGTAGCATTACCTAGCATTACATCTTTTGGTTGTTTAAAATAAAAATGAATGCCGTTATTAGCTGTAATAACTGTAAAAATATTGCTAATATCATATTCATAGTGTTTAAATAGCTCTAATAGATTAGCCACACCATCAACATTAGCTTTTTTATCAGCATCTAACACTATTAAGTTAGATTTTCCTAAATCTATAGCTGGTATTGCATCTGGGTAATTGTCCCACCAAAGTTTTATCTGCTCTAAATCTAAGGTTGAAATAGCGCGCCAGCTTTGTTTTAATAAAGGTGCTTTAGCTCGCTTACCTTTTCCCCTACATGGAAAGATATAATAACCTGCTTTTGCTAATGTTACAGCGGATAAATAATTTTGCTCTTTAAGCTTTTCCATAACTATTTACCCTAAACAAGCTCTTACAATTACGGTTAACTTGTCGCAGTTTTGATATTACTTCATCAGGAGTTAACTTCCTTCCCTCAAGCTGACGCCAAGAAAAATTATCCAATACATAATCGTTAATTGCATCAAGGTCTGCAGAATGTGAATGAATAGTTTTTAAACCATAGTGATAATAATCTTCCCTAGTTAATAAACCATCTGCAACTAGCTTGTTATATTCAAAAGGACAAACATCCTCTAACACAATTTTACCATATTGCTTTATCGCTAGCTCAAGCTGTTCTTCTCGCGATTTAGTTAAATTATTTGCAGATTCACGACGAGACAAGATAGCTCTAACTAACCGGTAAAAATGGTCAATTGAAGGAACATAACCTTTTAATTCACCATGATGACCCATAAACAAATCATCAACTAACTTTTTAGTTTCATCAGCTGTTAGAGGTGCAACCGCCTTAGCATATTCAGTCATAAACATGCTGATATTTTCAATTAGGGTTAGCTTTGGTGAACGTAAAACCGTGAACAACCGTTTTATTTGTTCAGATTTCCTTTCAATTTCGTTAAGTTTAGCCTGTTGCATTCACTTGCTCCTTTTGTCCAAAATCAGTAAAAACCTTACTAAAATCCATATCTTTCACTGTTTCAGCCTGTCGCTTATGGTCATTGTTCCAGCTAGTAACGGGTAAGTTAATAACCTTTGCTGGTTCATCTTCCCAACGCTTTTGGTTTAAAAATGTTGAAGGGTTAAGCCATTGATAACTCTCAGGTTTGGATTGCTTGTATCGTCGCAAACCATCCAAAATAACATCACAGCTTGCCGTCTCCCTAGCCAAGCTATAAGCTTTGATAGCTACCGACTTACCAACCTTATGCGGATATTCTTCCCAAAAAATATTAAAATCATCTGGAGGGATTTTTGCTTTTTTGACAAATACTTTAGTATTTGGTTTTTTATTATTGTTATTGTTATTGTTATTAGCTTCAGCGGTGCTTGTAGGGTCGCTATAGCCACCCTTAACCATTCGTTGCTTTTTGGCTTCAGCACCTTTAATGCCGTTTTCCTTCTGTTTATTAAGATAATTTTTAGAATCTTCTAACTCTTTAGCTACCTTATTATTCCAAAGCATATTATCAGCAGTAATAAAAATTTTACCAGCTGATATTAAACCATCTAGCAATCTAGTGAATTTTTTCTTGCTTATTCCGCCAAATAATAAAATTAATTTATTATAATCTGCAGTAATAGCCTTACCTGCTTTATACATTTCAGAAATAAGAGAAATATATAAACCTCTTTCCTCAAGTGTTAAAAATTTATTTCCATCCAACCAATCATCAGGATTAAATTTTATCCAATTAACTTTAGGTGTTGCTTCTTTATTCATAATCATCCCCTCCGCTAGGGTTAGCATTAGAGATATTTAATTCTTTTGATACTTTATTATTCCATAAAGAACCATCTTCTAATTGGATTATTTTATTATCATTTATTAGTTCCTCTAAAGCTTCACTAAATTCTTCTATGCTTGCACCGCAGATTCTACTTAATTTTTTTACATTTAGTGCTATAGGTTCTTTTTTATTATACATAAGCATTATTAGAGTTATGTAAATACCCCTTTCAAAAGGGGTCATTCCACTAGTTCCTGCAAGCCACTGTTCAGGATAAAAACTAACCCACGGTATATTATTATCTGCACTCATTGTTAATCTCCTTTGAGTTCTCTTTAACAATTTAAAAAATAGCAACACTTACTTCTGTTCAGTATTCCCTACTTCAAAAATTACTTTTACCTTTAAGGCTGTTGTCATTTTTAAAATTGTTTTTAGCTTAGGTTCCTTATTACCTACACGCCATTGATATAATGAAGAATAAGAACAGCCAGACAAGCCTTCTAAATCTTCTAAGGATAACCCTTGTTGCTTACGTACTTTATCAAGAGTAAAGCCGATGTCTTCAGGGCTGGTTATAAGATGTTTCATTATTTACTTTCCTTATTGCTTAGTCTTAGTAGTATTCTATTAAAAGTTGCAGGTTCATTTAGAAAATTGTAAAGTTAGAGAGACAAAAAACAAACTACAATTTAGAGAGGAATAAACTCATGACTAAACAACCTGCAACTATTACCAGCCATCAGACTGATAACTCTAATCCTCATCACATATTTTAAAATATCTTGTAGTTGGACTCTTATCATCAACAACATAGTTCTCTACGCTAGCACGCATTGGTAAACGTTCATCTAACCAAATATACCCAGCTTCTATACTATTATGATTTGCTATTCTAATGCTCGCTGTCACAGTGTTATCTCCACCCGCATGTATTTTAATGTCGTGTAGATATAACCCCTTACTAGCTAGAAATTGCTTTATCTCTTCTATATTAATCATTGCACGCTCCTATAATTGACATATTCACCTAATTAACTGCTTCTGGTATTTGGCTCGCATCTGTTATTTCAGTAGGCGCGTCCTTTTTCTGGCTATTGTTATAATCTACTTGCTTATTATGCTCTCTAATTTCAGACTCTAGACAACAAAGAAAGCCACCAGAAACTGCTCCTGCATATAAGATAATTTCTTCTTCACCATGGAAAATTTTTAATATATCCCTGCCGTAACGGTCTCTGGATGCCTCAAACTTAAAATTATTATTCTTTGAAAATTGTAATTCTAAGTTTTTGTTTAAAATTAACCTTGAGATAATATTATTAGGATAGGTTCTTACATGTCCATCTGTACCATAACGTTCTTTAAGTTCAGTCTCTAGCCGTTTCTTCTCTTCTTCTAATTTGTTATGTAACACTAACCCATCCAGTCGTCTGGCTTCTTTAGTTTGCTTTTGTAATTTTCTAAAAGCGTAATAAAAAACCAAAGATGGTAAAGTAGCTATTAATATTAAGATTGCTGTCATGTTAGTTTCCTTTGTTAAGTGGTTTTTTTACTTCTAAATTTTATATATTTTATCCTATTCCGCGGGAAATAGATTGCCTCATCTCCCCAGTCTTCGTTCTTAACTCCTTTCACTTCCATCCAGGCAAAATTAGCATCTGACACATGTGTAACGTACATCATTATGTCCCCGTTATCTAAGAAATAAACCCCTGAATTAGGGCTATCTTTAAACAGATAGGTATTTGCACAATGAAACGTACGGTTATCCTCTGTTACAACTGTAATTTGAGTAATTGCGTTATTACTGAACATCTCCCGCCATTCTGGAGCTAGATTAATTGTATTTCTCTGTAATTGTATGTTTTCCATCTTAGTTTCCTTTTCCTACTATGGGCTGTTTGTGTTACTTGATTCAACCTTAGGTTGTATTTCGCCAACGCAACTATTACCTTGCGGGGGAGTTAGGGATTGTAATAAATATGCTACACCTCCGCGATTTGGGATACCATATTTTTCCCAACGCCATACGGTGGACTTATTAACTCCTAACTTTTTAGCCATTTCATCTAAAGTTAAATTAAGATTTTTACGAATATGTTTTGCATCTATTTTTGTCATACTAATATGTATGCATTATGATTATAAAAATGTCAAGGCGAAATGCACATAGATTATTGTGCATTATGTTAATAAGAGGTAATACTATGTCTGAGAAAAAACCTGAACAAGCAGAAAGACTTACTAAAGCACGAATTGCAAGAGGATTTAAAAATGCAAGAGCTGCGGCTCTTTTTTTTGGGTGGGCGTACCATACATACATCCAACATGAACAAGGTCTAAGAGGGTTATCCCGTAGTGCTAAACGCTATGCAAAAGCTTTTAGAGTAAGTGAGGGCTGGCTATTAACAGGAGAAGGCACAGAGCCTAAAATGAGCAACGCGCCTATCCCTGAATCAGTAGCTATTGAAAACGAACTTAATCAACTTTTGGCAAATGCAGATGAGGCAAAATTAGCTCTATATCTACGTGTTCTGAAGTCTCTAGATTCCTAACACACTCTATAAATACTTTTTTTTTCAAAATCCAGACTTTTAAATAATCTTAAAATCTCATTTTTTGTATTCATAAATCTACTTTCTATTATTTTTGTAATTAAAATATGTGCATAAAGACAACATTTTTAATTGACTTGTAATCATTATGCATATACATTATACCCATAGACCACGAAGAAGCAACGGCTGAACTGGTCTAGGTAAGAAGATAAGAAGTCGTGAAATGAACGAATTAGAAGAGATAAAGAAATTAGCTAAACAGATAATAAGCACAGGGGATAATAGGCTTAAATTACAATTATACGGCTTACTATGCGCCCTAGCTGATAAGGCTAAAGATAAATTATGAGGTCGAGATGATTAAAAAAATACCAGTAGGTTTTAATAAAGTAATGATTATTAAACAATTACCTAACGGCGCAATAAGCAGAAAGATTGTTCCCGCTCTAGAACAGGCAGTAAGTTAAAGTTTTCAGGCACTGTAGTGGTTAATTGATTTCGGCGATTAGCCACAAAATAAGACGTTACTTAGGAGTATAAAATGAATATTGGCTTAATTTTATTATGTGTATTAATAGCACTGTTATTTATTTTGGCTATTTCGCCTAATTCAAATCAGTAAATCAACCCTGCCCTTTACGGGGGTAATAACTAAAGATTATCAAACAATTTAAAGCTTAATGCGATTTCTCGCCACGGATGTGCTTTACCTAAAATAGGGATAATAAAATGAGTGTTATAAAAGTTAAACTTATCTTAGGTGGTCATTGTAAGGATTTATTTAAAGATAATCCAATGCAATTTGAACTAACTACTAACACAGATATAGATGTCTTTATAAATGATTTAGAGCAGTTATTAGACGATATCTTTTATGACATAGCTTACTTTAAAAATGATGCAGAGCGAATAGATTGGGTAAATCATAAAAATAATACTATGGGCAATACTAACGAAGCCATGTCTAGAAGCTGGTGTAATCTACATGCCAGCAGATTAAACTTTGAGAATGATTGTTTACCAATTTTCGTAAAAGAATCTGACTATTATCAAATGTTAGTAGATGAAGCAGAACAAAATGCAGAACTTGAATTTAGTGAGATGTTAAACACAAGATACTTATAGGATATTAATATGACACATTCACCTTTAGCCCTTATGGCACAAAAATATAATTTTTCACCTGAGAAATTCAAAGAAACAGTAGTAAAAACATGTATGTCAGGAGACCCTAAACCAGAAGAATTTCACGCTTTTATTTCAGTAGCAAATGAATATGGTTTAAATCCCCTAACTAAAGAAATTTATGCCTTCCCTAAAAGGGGCGGTGGTATTATGCCAATCGTATCTGTTGATGGCTGGGTAAAGATAATTCATTCTAATAACAAGTTTGACGGATTACAATTTAGAGATAATCTAGACGAAAATGGTAAGTTAATCTCTATAACCTGCTGTATAAAATTAGCAAATGTAACCATGCCAATAGAGGTAACTGAATATCTAAGTGAATGTATGCAAAATAGTGACACTTGGAAAAAGTACCCTTCTCGCATGTTACGTCATAAAGCCTTAATTCAATGTGCAAGATATGCTTTTGGTTATAGCGGTATCTTTGACGAAGATGAAGCCCACCGTATAAATCAGCCAGTGTTAGAAGTTACAACAATTGATATAGAAAAAATACAACAAATTAAAAACTTACTAAAAACTACAGCTATAGATGAAAATACTATCTTAGAACATTTTAACATAGCTAGCTTAGAAGAATTAACAGAAACCCAAGCGGAAATAGCTTTAAAGAAATTACAAAAAAGCCAAAAGAAGTTAACCAAGGATAACAATAGTTACTTAGAGTATAAAGATGCAACAGAATAGCGCAGAATGGTTTCAAGCAAGGCTTGGTAAAGTAACCATCACGTATTTACGATATTATTGCTAGCCAGAAAAATGGAGAGCCTCTGAAGAAATATTCTGATTATAAAATGCAATTGTTAAGTGAAAGGCTAACAGGGCAAATATTCTCACAACCAACTAATAAATATATGGACTGGGGTGTAGAATATGAAGCACAAGCTAAAGAAGAATATAAATTTTTAAATGATGTTGTAATAACTGAATGCGGTTTTATAAACCACCCTACTATAGCTATGAGTGGCGCAAGTCCTGATGGATTAATTAATGCAGATGGACTTATTGAAGTTAAATGCCCTCAATCTACCACACATTTAGATTTTTTACTTAATGATAAAATCAAACCCGAATATATAGCACAAATGCAGTGGCAAATGGCTTGCACAGGTAGAGCTTGGTGTGACTTTGTTAGTTTTGACCCGCGCTTTGAAGGTAAATCAGCAGGTTTAAGAATTAAAGAAAAGCGCATATTACGTGATGATAATTTCATCGCCGAAATAACAGTAAAAGTTAGTAAATTTTTACAAGAAATAAAAGATATGGAAACACAATTAAAGGAGACGCAATAATGGATATAGAAGAAAAATCAGTAAAGATAATCGCTCAAGCAGTTAAAGAAACATTGCTTGAATTAAGAAAAGATATTGTAGCAGGTCAAGACTCAATAAAGCTTATTGATAATATTATTCTTTCTTTAGACAAATCTACAACTGACACTAACAAAGCTAATTATATCAATAACCCATCTAAAACTATTAATTAGGAGATAAAAAAATGAGTGAAATTCTCGAAGAAAATCAAGAGACAGTCACAGCTAAACAATTACTTTCATTCATCGAAAGAATCGAAAGATTAGAAGAAGAAAAAAACACAATCAACACAGATATAAAACAAGTTTATCTTGAGCTTAAAGGCAATGGTTTTGATGCGAAAGCAGTTAAAACAATTATAGCTTTACGTAAAAAAGAGGCTGATGTCTTACAACAAGAAGAAGAGACATTAAAGTTATATAGAGAAAGATTAGGAATTTAATAATTCTAGGTGGTAGGGGCTACTCACCACATTAATTTAAGGTTAAATACGATGGATGATAAATTACGTAAAAGAATAGAAGCATTACTTGCTATGACGCAAGAAAATGGATGCACCCCAGCCGAAGCAGAGAGCGCCAAAAGAAAAGCGGAAGAGCTACTCACGCGTTTAGGAGTTAATGAATCCAATTATCAAATGCATCATGAGATATACAGATTTAAATCTGATTTAATTGGTTATTTATATTGGAAATGTGTTGTCATCTTGGTGCGCAGAGTTACTAATGTTTTTACATTAACAGGTAAAGAAACAGAATATCATATATATGGTAAAAAGCCTTATGTAGATATAGCAACTTATATTTTGGAAGTAGCACAAACAGGTGTAGAGCGTCAAATTATAGATTATAAAAAACGCAAATTAATACCGCCATCTACTACTAATTTAAATGTTAGATTGTTTATGCAAGGGTGTATAAAAAGAATATCTCAAAGAATTTTAGAAATATTTTCAGACAATATTGACAAAGAAGAACTCTTATCAGCAAAAAATTATTGTTCCACGATAACCAAGTGGAAAAACGGCAATAACTTATCTATGGCCGATATAAACGCCCCTGCCTTTGCGGAAGGTCAACAGGCTGGCGACAAGATTAATTTAAGCAAAGCAGTAAATCGTAACCAGCTTAATGGCGGATACCTTAAATAAAAGGATTAATAATGTATGGATTAAATAGAGTTACCTTAATAGGACATGTTGCAACAGATTTAACCTTTTTTGAACTTAAGTCTGGAATAAAACTGCTAAAATTCCGTTTAGTTACTTCTGAGAGATGGAAAGATAGAGACGGAGAAGTTAACGAACAGTTAGAATGGCACACTATCGCTGTTTTTAATGATGCTCTTATAAATTTAGCAAATAACCTTTTAGAAAAAGGCGATGGTGTGATGATTGAAGGTCGACTTCATACCAGAAACTGGAAAGATAAAGAAGGTCACAAGCACACTACTGCAGAAATCATCTTAGATAAATACTCAGGTAGATTAGTGTTATTGCGTAAAAAGGATATTCAGAATGACTGAGAAATTAACCAACGTAAAAGAAACTGATAAATTACTCAATGCAAGAGAAGTCGCCTCAATGCTTAATGTATGTGTGACTACACTTTATGCTCATATGAAAAAAGGCAATTTTCCTCAACCAGTACAAATATTAAATTCAACGCGGTGGAAGCTATCAGATATAGAGGAATATATAGATAGCCAACCTCGCGGAGTAAGAAATCAGTAATTGTAATTATACCAAAAAGAGGAGTCTTATTATGGACAATCAATTAATGGAAATCAAACAAACACAAATAGCTAACGATACAATACAAACTGTTAACGCTCGTGAATTACATGAATTTTTACAAGTAGGTAAAGATTTTAGTAACTGGATAAAAGACAGAATAAATAAATATATTTTTTAAGGAAAATCAAGATTATATAGTTTTCGCCAATTCTGGCGAAAACCTCCATGGAGGTAGACCAAGCAAAGAATACCACCTTACCTTAGACATGGCTAAAGAGCTATCAATGGTAGAACGCAATGAAAAAGGTAAAGAAGCCCGTCAATATTTTATTAAATGTGAAAAGAAGTTAAAACAACCTAATACCGCTAATATCACGGAGGTATTAAGCAATCCAGACCATTTAAAAGCATTATTATTAGATAACGTTAATAAGGTTATAAAATTACAAGAACTGGTTAAAGAACAAGAACCAAAAGTTAAGGCTTTAGAACATTTAACACGTGCTGATGGATTACTTTGTATTACTGATGCTGCTAAAGTTTTAAACATGCGCCCTAAGGATTTATTCCAATATTTACAAAAACACAATTGGATTTATAAACGCGTAGGCACAAGTAATTTTATCCCTTATCAAGATAAGTTAAAATCTGGCTTAATGGATTGTCCTACCACAACAATACATCGTCCTGATGGTAGTGAAAAAATCATAGCTCAAGCAAAAATCACCACTAAAGGTTTAGCAATATTATCTGAAAAATTACAAGCAACGCAAGTGGCATAGTAAGTAAGCCAAGTAAAAAGGATTTAACAATGATTGATAAAGGAGAAACAGAAATGAAAAAAATTAACAAAGATTTGATAAAACAATGTGTGGAAGAATTCGATACTAAAGCGGACGGCTTTCACGAGATGTACTTAAAAATTGAGCGTAATTTTATGAAAGAGGCTGGAAGTGGTCTTGTTTTAGAGCATTTAGCTAGTTTAGGTGGTTCTGACTCTTTGCTTAATACTTTAAAATTTATAAAAAGCTCTGAGTATAAAATGGTTAAGTTAACCTATTTCTCTGATACGGATATAGAGGCTTTAGCAGAGGCTGGATATATAATTATAGACAGTAAAGATAAATCTAACCCAAATATAACTCTAAATAATATGTTTTATCAAGATTTTCAGGAGAGCAAAAAATGATTGATAAGCATATCCAAATACCTATATTAATGGATTCTATTATAAGCAAGATAGATAAGCTATTGGATAAGGACGATAAGCGTATTGTTTCTGCTAGTTTAAACAAGGTTAAAAGACAAAAAATATTAGAATTATTAAAGCAAGAAAAGTATAAGGATGGTTTAGCTGTTACAGAAATTACCAACCTTGTAGGAATGGGCAGAAGAGATGTTAATAGTTATATGAACTTTCTTTTAGATAGGGGCGATGTTATCCGCTTTAAAGGAGTGAATAGAAACCCTAACGGCGGTAAGCATAAAGAAGTGTATTATTACGCTCTTAATAAATGTTAAGGAGGTTTTATAATGTCAAATGATATTTTAGAAATTACTTGCGAAATAATGAAAAATAATAAATCTGCTAATCCTTTAGGATTCACTCAAAGAGAGTTAAAGGATTTAGTAAATAAAGAATTTGAGTATCTTATAGATGCTGTAATTGATGAATGTTTTTTTATAGAGCACAATCCTAGGACAGATATAACATTCACTGATACGGGTATATATGCAAAGCTTAAGGATTAGAAATAAACTAAACGAAACCATTAGTAAATTAGCATCAATATTCAGTTATCCGGAAAAACCAGAATACTGGCCAAAAGATATAAATACTATAAGCTGGTTTAATAATACACAAAGTGATGCACAAACATAATATTGCCTCACATCACTTTGCTGTCGTGTTATAATATTAATTTAATTAGATGACGTTAAGTAGAAAAATGATCCATACATTCTTCAAAAGTTTGAAATTTTTCAGCTGGAATTGCATCATACAAACACCAATGCCAAAGAGGTATCTGGTCTTTTAAAAGTGGTGGAAGTTCAGCAAACGCAGGGGTTACTACTGTTAAGAAAGATAACCCGATAATTAAATATTTTAATTTTTTCATAATAGGCTCCTCTAATATTTTATTATGGTTAATGAATTAATATTTCAGGAACATAACAATGAGTCAAACAATTAATAACAAGGCTTTGTATAACCCTAAACATTTAGCTATTTTCTTTCCTCATAAAAACCATTTGACAAAGGCTAAAAAATATTATAGCCTGAATGTACAGTGCCTCAAAACACTTAAATCGTTAGCGGATAAATAACCGAAATTTATTTACCGTTTCCAAATAATTCGACCTATTACTATGCTGTTCAAGCATGCGTTTTATGTCGGGTGTAGTTATGTCATAAAATACCCGCAAGGGAAAAGCATAACGACGGACTAACGACCGTGTTTTGAGCACCCGACACCATTATATGGTGTTTAATCAAAACTTTAATTTCGTTAGGAGAAAAACCATGGAAGGTTTAATTAATTATATCAATAACGCCCAAAAAGCTAAAAAGAACTCTCAATTAAAACAAGCTCAAGAAAACGATGTAGCAACATCAGTGTTAACTATGTCTAGTCGTGAGATTGCTAAGTTGTGTGGAAAAGAACATAAGAATGTTACCCGTGATATTAGGCAAATGTTTACTGAGCTCAAAATTGAGCCCAGTAAATTTTTAGGAAAATATCAGGATAGTACAGGTCGTAAATTAGTTTGCTATCACCTACCCAAACGCGAGTGTTTAATTCTGGTCTCTGGTTATAGCACAACACTAAGAGCAAAGATTGTTGACCGCTGGTTAGAATTAGAGCAACAACACGTTCCTCCAGCTAAACTAGCAATAGAGAATCAAGAAGAAATTATATATCAATTACCAGCTGATGAAAGAGAGCTACCAATAAGAATAAAAGACTGTATCAGAAAACATGCAGAACAATTATCTAATGTTTATCGTTTGGAAGCTGAAAAATATTTAACCAAACGTACATATGGTAATGCTGTTGGTAGTAAAAGAGAAGTAACACATAGTAAAATTGATAAATGTTTAAAAAAGGTTTTATATCTTGATGTTGTAGATACAGCTTTAGCACAAAATCGTTGGAGTCATCATAGTTTATTCTGTGCGTTAAGGTCTATGCTGGATAAAGATATTAAAGCTATAGAGGAAATCCACCTTAGTGCAGACAAGCAACGAGGAAAAGCTATGTAGCAAATAATTAGCCCCGCTTTTATGGTGGGGCTTTTTAGCGTCTACAGACTCTGTTAATTTTAAAATCCTTAGGTTATGATTCATTGTGATAAAACCGCATTGGAGCAAAGCATGAAAAAATATTTATATATTGCTGGAGCGGTTATAACCGCTTTTTTTGTTGCCTTAGCTAAAGCCTTTAAATTAGGACAGCAAGACCAACAAAATAAGCAAGATAAAGAAACATTAAAATCTATTGGTATACGTCAAAAGGTAGAAAATGACATTAATAAGAAATCTGATGATAATATCCGTGACTCTTTGCGTAAATGGGTGCGCGGTAATGACGAGACCAGATAATTGTATTTTATTTGCTCCTATTTATTTAGAATATAAAGATTTAGATGTTATTAGCCCACAGTTAGCTAGACAATTATTAAGACATAACGAAACTGGTGCTAAAGTTTGTAAGTGGTGATAAGGTTATAAAATGATAGATAAAAAGAAAAGAACACCATTAACGACACAAGAAAAACAGATGCTAAGAGAATTAGCTACTGCTTACTCTACATTTAAAACTTTATCACGTTGGTTAAAATGGATTATCATTACAATATTTGTCATTGTTATAGAAGGTCAAAGATTTTTAATAGCTATAGATAACATCTTTGAATGGGTAAAAAAATTATTTACTAGGGGATAAGTTTTACAGATTCTTTCGTATGCTTTCAAGTACATTGAGCTTAAAAGGGTGTGTAAAAAGGTAATATCATAATCCTAAATAAGCTGTAAATCGTTGATATTCCTAGGTTTTTATGGAAAATATGGTGCGGATGGCGGGACTTGAACCCACACGCCCGAAGGGCGAGGCATTTTAAGTGCCTTGCGTATACCTATTTCGCCACATCCGCATATAACATTTTATAATTTATAATTAATTTTTTTGAATATTACAATTATTATTTTAACTTTTTAAAAGTTTTCTACAATTAGCTTGTTAATAATAAATAATTTCTTTAATAATATATCGACTTATATATAATTCTGTAATAAACAGATTATGCCTTAAAAATATTTAAATTAGGATCTTATATGCGTACTCCTCGTTGGTTAATAATATTTTACAGTATCATAATAGCTATAGGTGTTTTTTTAACGATTCCAAATTTTTTCTCTAAGGATGAATTAAAAAATATATCTTGGTTGCCTAACTCTCAAATCACCTTAGGGCTTGATCTCCAAGGCGGATCGTACCTTATGTTATCAATTGATAAAGAAACAATGATAAGGGATCAACTACGTCCTATACTGACAGAAATACGTCAACATTTGAATTCTGAAAATATTATTACTCCTTCAATTAGAATAATAAATGGAGAAATAATAGTCACGCCAAGAAAAATAAGTCAATTAAATGATATAATAAAATCATTGAATAATTTTGATCAAGCACAAAGTAACGTTGACACAAAGCGTATCAATGTTATTAATGACAAAGAAAAAATCATTATAGAATTATCAGATACATATATAAAAAATCTTTTAGCAAATGCCATTACGCAAAGTATGGAAATTATTCGTCAAAGGGTAGACCAAGTTGGCGTAGCTGAACCAGCTATACAAAAAATTGGTAATGATCAAATTATGGTACAACTACCTGGACTAAAAGATCCTACTCAATTACGTGAATTACTAGGCAGTACAGCTAAAATGACTTTTCATCTATTAGCTAATGAAAATGATGAAAAAAATGGTAATATATTAATAATTGAAGATGCCAAAAATCCAGAGATCAAATATAAGTTAGTGGCTCAAGCGGCATTAGATGGTTCTCATCTATTAGATGCTAAATCAACTTTCGATTCACAAACTAATAAACCTATAATATCTTTTCGCCTTGATAGTGAAGGCACAAAAACTTTTGCACGAATAACTCAACATAATATTGGAAGACCTTTTGCTATTGTCTTAGATAATAAAGTATTAACAGCTCCAACTATACAAACTGCTATTTTAGGTGGTAGTGGACAAATATCTGGTAATTTTACTATTGAAGAAACAGTAACTTTATCCGCCCTCCTACGTGCAGGTGCATTACCAGTTCCATTAATTGTAGTAGAAGAAAGAAGTGTTGGCCCTGATTTAGGAGCAGATTCTATTAAAAGAGGTTTTTATACAGGAGTAATTGGTTTTCTTTTAGTCGCAGCATTCATCATTATACTTTATGGCTTTTGGGGATTAGTTGCTAATTTTGCTTTATTATTACATACTATCTTAACTTTATCAGCCTTAACCATTCTAGGAGCAACATTGACCCTCCCAGGGATTGCCGGCATTATATTAGGGATAGGTATAGCAGTAGATGCAAATATACTTATAAATGAAAGAATTAAAGAAGAAACTCGTAAAGGTATGAGCGCATTTGCTGCTTTAGATCGTGGTTTCAATAGCGCTTTTTCAACTATCGTAGATGCTAATGTTACAGCATTAATTGCCACTGCATTATTATTTTGGTTTGGTACAGGACCAGTAAGAGGTTTTGCTGTAACTATGTTCTTAAGTATTATTATATCTATGTTTACAGCCGTTACTATCGTAAGAATTATAATGCAATGGCTAGTAAAACGTAAAAAATATAAAACATTAGAAATTAAACCACTAATAAATATGAATATCATCAAAAGCAATATAAAATTTATGAATATTCGCTATTGGGGGATTAGCATATCTTTAATTTTATCTATAATAGCAAGCATATTATTTATTAAACCGGGGCTCAACTACGGAATAGATTTTATTGGTGGTATTCAAATAGAAGCTAAATCTACACACACGTTACCTCTCGCAGATATCCGTAATAAATTAACTCAGCTACAATTAGGAGAAATAACATTACAGAATATTGATGGTGATAAAAATATTTTAATAAAAGTTCAAAAACAAGATGGATCTGAGATAGCTCAAACTAATGCGCTAGAGTTGGTTAAAAAAACTTTACTTGATAATTATCCTGCTTTAACTTTTGAAAAGACAGAAGTCGTAGGACCAAAAATTTCTGAAAGTTTAACAACTTCAGGACTTATTGCTGTATCCTTAGCTATGTTATTTATGTGCTTATATATATGGTGGAGGTTTGAATGGTTCTTTGCTTTTGGTGCTATCATTACCTTAATTTTAGATATAACCAAAATGATAGGCTTTTTCGTTATCTTTAAAATAGACTTTAATCTTACTGCTATTGCAGCATTACTAACCATAATTGGCTACTCAATTAATGATAAAGTAGTAGTATATGATCGAATGCGCGAAAATTTACGCCTATATAAGAAAATGCCTCTAAGAGAAATAATAGATTTAAGTATTAATCAAGTATTCGTACGTTGTATATTCACTTCTGTGACTACTTGTTTAGCTATGTTACCTATGGCAATATATGGAGGTAATGCAGTTTATAATTTTGCGGTACCTATGCTAGCAGGTATTATTATAGCTACTATATCATCAATATTAATAGCAGCACCTATAATGATGCTACTCGGCAATTGGTGGAAAAAATATAATTCTCAAACTGCCGGTGAACAAAAATAAATACTAACAAAATCTCTTATAATAAATTTCTTTGGTATAATCGATGGAACTATTTAAAAAAAAATTTCTTATTATTTATCCATTATCTCGATAAATATATTACATTTATAATTAACTAAACAATAAATAATATTATATGAATGATTTAATTAAACGTCTAATCAACAATAATGAGTATGGTATATGAATATTAAAAAATATTTAGGATCAATAATTGGAATAGCCATATTTTTATTATGTGCGGTGATTCTATATCACAAATTTCAAAAAATTGATATTAACTTGATATTACAATATTTTACTAATATTCCTATCCAAGCTTGGTTATTAGCATGCTGTGGGGCCTTAATAGCCTATTTTACTCTAGCGTTATATGATTATATTGGATTACAAAATTTAGGCAAAAAGATCAATTTGAGTTTTATCTTATTCGCCTCTTTTTCTACTTATGCTATATCTCACAATATCGGAGCTTCAGTTTTATCTGGAGCCGCTATAAGATATCGTTTATATAAAAGTAAAAATCTATCTTTAGTTGAGATAGCTGCATTAGTAGCTTTTTGTTCTTTTACTTTTATTATAGGAGTTTTATCTTTAACAGCATTTATTTTAATTTTTTATCCTTCTGTTTTCCAAATATTTTATGAAGATCTCTCAGCTTTTTATTTTGTTATGATCGGTTTAATAATATTTTTATTAATAGTTCTTTATATAATAGGTAGCTTAACTAACTTTAGATCATTAAAATTAACTAAAAAATTATCTATCCCTTATCCAAAATTTTCTATTGTTTTAAAACAATTAATTATAGCCCCTATTGAAATATTAGGAGCAGCATTGATTATTTATGCAGTTATTCCTGCTGAATATAATGTTAGCTTTGTTCTATTATTAGGAGTATTTTTAGCTTCATTCTCGGCTACATTATTATCAAACGCACCTGCAGGTGGTTTAGGAGTATTAGAATTAATTTTTATATTAGGCCTCCCACATATACCTACAGAAGTAATAATAGCTTCTCTACTAGTGTTCAGATTACTTTATCTTATTATTCCTCTTTTTCTTTCATTAATTTTTATAGGTATATTTGAAATAAAACAAATTAAAAAATCTATTTAATGAACATTAGGTTAAATATTCCTTTATATAATCTCTTCTAATATTTACTCCAACACGTCCATCTATTACTCTATCTTTAGAAATTGTAATTTCTACTGACCAAATATAATTAGTTTTCAATAAGTAATCAGCTATATCTTGAGCTAAATTTTCTACAAATAAAATATTTTCTTGAGCAGCAAAGATATGAATAGCGTCAATAATAATATCGTAAGAAAAAATTTGATCTTTTCTGATCTGTCTATAATGTTGCTTAGTAATTTCTACAGTTATATCAAAGAAAACATTTTGCTTATTTTTTTGTTCATAAGCATATGCTCCTATAACCATAGGAAAACAATAATCTTTTACAAAAATTCTATCTCTTGCCTCTTCTAGCTGTTGATTTTTTATTAGATAAGCAGGCGTAAGAACTTGTAATAACTCAGATATTTTTATATTTTCATTAAAATATAAAAATATATTTTCAATACCTACGGCAACACATCTAGGTATATCTGCTAACTCAAAATATCCTGCAATAGATAAAGTTAAATTACATTTGTTAAAAGCTTTATTTTTGTTAAATAAAAATGGTAAAAAAGAACGTTCAAAGGCTGTATTATTATTTTCATTAACTAGAATAGTTACACCCGTAAAAATAGAATTAATAAATTCTATTGGCTCCGGCATTATTGTTATAGGACATAATAAAATAAATTTTTTATCTATTAACTCAGTATTTTTATAAACTAATAATTGCTTAACTTTTTCGCTGTTATCACAATATACGTATATATCCTTTAAACTTTGTAATAATTTTAACTTAGCATCATATTTTTTCTCTAATAATTCATCTGCCTCTAGTAAAATATTAAAAAGAATATTTTCTTTTACTATATTATCAATATCATTATTGTCAATATCATTAAATTTTAAATAAAATTCTAAGATATCATTAGATCTATTCACCAAGCTAATATTTTCATCATTCAAATAATCGTTTGATAATAAAATTTTTGTCATGATTATTGTTCTTTTAATTTAGAAATATGCACCTTAGCAATATTTCTTTTTTCCATAGATAAAATCTTGAATCTATACCCCTTATCTTCGAATGTTTCACCAGCTACTGGTAAATGTGCTAACTTCCACAAAATATATCCTGCTAAAGTTGCATATCTATCGCTTTCATCAACTAAATTAACATTTAAGATGCTCGAAATCCATCTGATATCAGCAAATCCATCCACTATTTGACTTCCGTCAGCTTCTTCTATCAATGCTGGCAGTTCTTCATCTTCAGGAAAATTTCCTGCTATAGCTTCTAATAGATCTGTTGGTGTTACTATCCCTTCAAAGGATCCATGTTCATCTACAATTACAGCTAATTGTAATGGCGAGCCCTTCAATAGTTCCATCACCCTTAAAACACTAGTGTTTTCATGCAATACGAGTGGCTTCTTAGTTATATTTACCCAATTTATATTACCTTCTTGGCTTAATTGCTTTAACAAATCTTTAACTAAAGCTATACCTATAAATTCATCAATTTTATCCTTAGCTAAAATTATACGACTATGTTTTAATTCATAAATGGTTTGCTTAATTTCATCTAAACTTTCATTTAAATCTAACCATTCCACTTCATTTCTAGGGGACATTATAGATCTTATTGGTCTTTCGGCTAACTCTAATACGCTTTGTATCATATGTTTTTCTTCCGGCTGAAATACCTCTTGTTCAGTTGTTTGCTGCACAATAAGATCAACATTATCTTTTACTGCAACCGTATTAGATGCTCCTAACATCCGTAACACTGTCGATGCTGTTCTTGCTCTTAAATTACTAGCAGTTAAATATTTTTTCTGTTTACGCCTGCTAATTTGATTAAATAATTCTACCATTATAGAGAATCCAATAGCAAAATATAAATATCCTTTAGGTACATGGAATCCTATTCCTTCAATAATTAAACTAAAGCCAATTAACATTAGGAAACCAAGACATAAAATAACGACAGTAGGATGTTTCGAAATAAACTCTACTAAAAATTTAGAAGACCACATCATAACTGCTACTGCGATTAACATAGCAATAACCATTATAGAGACATATTGTACCATTCCTACAGCGGTAATAACACTATCTAAAGAGAAAATAATATCTAATATTACTATCTGTACAATCACCTGCCAAAATACTGCCTGTGTAGCAGA
This sequence comes from Bartonella sp. DGB1, assembly GCF_041345015.1. Taxonomy (NCBI): domain Bacteria; kingdom Pseudomonadati; phylum Pseudomonadota; class Alphaproteobacteria; order Hyphomicrobiales; family Bartonellaceae; genus Bartonella; species Bartonella sp. DGB1. The sequence continues at coordinate 556,570 of NZ_CP166769.1, read as the reverse complement.
AGATTCTTTATCATCTTCGCTATCAGGCTCCAATCTTTCATGTAGTTCTATAGTACTTTTAGCTAATAAAAATATTCCCCCGGCTATCATTATCAACCCTCGGATAGTTACATCAATACCCTGGATAGAAAATATAACTTGTTGAAGCGATGCCACCCAAAAAATAGTTAATAGAAGAATAAGTCGCATAATCAATGCGCAAGATAGACCTAAAATGCGAGCTTTATTTCTCTGTTTAACAGGCAATTTATTAGCTAATATAGCAATAAAAATTAAATTATCTATTCCTAATACTATTTCTAAAATAATTAAAGTGACAAGTCCTATCCAAGCATTTGGATCTAATAACCATTCCATTAGTTTGTCCCAAAAAAGTTCATAAATAAAATCTTATATTAAACATTGCTCTCTTTACTTACTTATAAAGTATTTTTAACTAAAAAATAATTTATAAGTTTTTATTCCACTAGTTTTTAAAAAAGCAATATATTATGAGTTAATATAAAAAAATTTACAATTAAAACATTAAATTCCATATAAAATAAAATTTGACTAGATAACATATAGTTACTATACCAATAGTAACTAGTTATCTAGTCCAGGTTAAAATTTACTCTCAAAAAACGCATAATTATAAATATGGTTATTTTTTATTTAATTTCCAGAATATTTTCCAGCCAATAGTTAACCTATAAATTAATCGCATTAATTTATTTTGTTTCTTCATACTTTGATATATATATAATATATCCTTAACTTTTTCATAATCACCTTTACTGATGTTATAAAGATGTTCATTTCTTGTCGAACTTTTCATAGTTAATTTTCCATTTCTTTAACTTATTACGTATATTATCCATATTTTCTTTATTAATTTCTAATTCTACGCTAGATCTTGCTTTAACATTTTTTAAAATTTTATTATTATTTTTAATTTTTTCATTTTTTTTTCCTAAGTTAAAAATTTTAACAAAAACAGCAAAAATAGAAATTAATATAGTAATAATTTTATAATTATTCATATTTCACCTATTAACTTAATTAAGATATCCATTATAGAATCTAAATTATTAAACATCATGAAAATGATGACCATTAGCCCGATAAATAAAAAACGGATTATTTTAATAGCGAATAATAAGTTGTTGTAAATCAACAATAATGATTTTAAATCTTTTAATTCTCTTGTTGTTAATTCTTCCCATTTTTTTATTTTTTTATTAGGCAATAATGGAATGAATTTCTTTTTACCCATATTTATGCCTGATATTTTATATTATTGTTTAAATACTTTTAACTGCGGCAACAGCAAGATCAGCTAAAATTTTTTCCCAAATTGATTTTTCAATAATTTCGTCTTTACTAATCTTTCCGTATTTACTATTCAAAATATTCATAATATCAGCATAACTTTTTAAATCTTCAAATTCTCTATTTCTTTGTCTAAGTTCATTTTTATAATTTATATCGTTTTTTTCTTGGTTATGTTTATCAACCAACTGCCCTGATAATAATTTATCTTTTAAACTAGCTATCAATGTCTGATCTTTTACTCTTTTATTTTGATCTATCTGATTATTAGCATTTACCATATTATCTAATGCTCTATTATAATCTTTTTCTAAGCCAGCTAACAACATATCTTGACTATTACGACTTAAAGCATCAACATGTGCCGTTGAACCATATCGCCCAGCACCAGAAAATTGACTTTGAACAATATTATTAATTTTATCAATATCATTATGTAATCTTTCTCTATAATATGGATTACCCTCTTTCAAATATTTTCCTTTTGCCATATCAGATAAATGCTGTTCTGCCGCTGATTCCTGATGATATATTCTATTAATATTATTATTTATATCATCTATAGTATTTTGTGTTTGATGACTTAAATTTGCTTGTCGCTGAACTGGTACGGGTTGATATTTTTTTCTTTTCAATACTTCATTTAATTGAGCTGTTGCATTTTTAATTCCTTCATTCGCCCAATTTGCAGGTGTATTATCTATTTGTGTCCTATGAGTAGATTGACTCGACATTTCTCTTCTCCTTAAGTTTTTATATAATATGCTACGGCATGGTTACTTGGTCGAGTTTCAAACCCTGTAGATTTATCTGTAGTTCCTAAATGTGTATGAACACCCATTTCTTGACCTGGTACCACCTTTTCGCCGGTTAATTGATTTATTGTCTTGCTAGCTATGGTCTTTACAATTCCTGACCCTGTCAATGGTATTCTAAGAGATTCTGTAATAGATTCATATTGTACTGCTAGATTTTCTTTAGTTTTAAAATCATGTGTATGCCCTTTTATATCTTCTTCTTGAAAGGATCCAATATTTCTTAATGATTGTTTATCTAACCGATTAGCAAAATCTACGCCTCTTAAAAAACTCCCTTGTAAGTCAGGTAATTTAAAATGATTTACATTAGTAGTAACACCCCAACTATTATTCAAAATATCAGCTAATTCAGGGTAATCTTTACGAGCTAATTCTCGACCATCACAAAACAACCATTCTCCCTCTTTTATTTTTCCTCCAAATGCAATAATAGCTCCTGTAGGTACAAAAGCCTTAATGTAGCTACTAGCCGTACCCCCTAAAGACATTATACAAAAAGCATCTTGCTCATCTTTAACTTTCTTAAAATATCTTATATTATAGATTTTTCCTATCTCAAGTTCATCTGCTGATATTGGCTCAAAACTATTTTTATCATTTCTTTTTAAAATAGGTAAGCTAACTAGATTATTTATAGATAATTTAGCTTCTGCTTTACTATTTTGATTAAATCTTATATTTAAATTTAAAAATTCTTCATATTTAACTATTTGAGTTTTAATCAGTAATTTATAATTTTTTCCATCACCAGTAGTATCTAAAATATATTGTGTATCGTGAATAAATTCAGCAATACGTGCCATCATTTTTCTAGCACTGTTATTTACCGTTGAGGGCGCTTGCCCCTCTCTCCAATCTATTTCTTTATCAGATGTTTGATTGCTATCACTATTTACTGACCAATTATAAATTGAGCTCATTTTCCGCCTCTTTTACTTTTTTAAATAATTTTTTCAAAGGAAGACGACAAAAATTACCATTCATAACTACCATAACCTCTACATTATCATCTTCTTGTAATTCATCTATTACTGGAATATTATAGATATAAGAGTTAAAATTCATGATTAATTTCCTTTAAATAAGTTATTTCTTTGATTTTAAATCCTGCAGGTTTTAAGAATTTTTTCCATCCTTCTCTCCCTGTAGTTTCTACATATTTTATGTTATGTTTTTTCGCCCAATCTAACATTTGTTGCAAAATTTCTGATATTATTCCTAAATCACTCCCTGCATAATCAAATATCATTAATATATTATCACTATATTTGTTTTGCATTACTTTGGTTAAGGCAATAGATTTGAATTTATTATCTTCTTTTATGATCCATAAATCTTTTTCCCCCTTTAATATTTCATTCCAAATGATAGATCCGGATAACATTGGTATTTTATGTTCTAATTGCATAATTGCTGTAAAAATATCTAATAAATAAGGTCTTATTTGTTTTTGACTCCAACCATTAGTATTATATAATTTTATCATCTTGTACCTGCTGTTAACCATTTATAATAAATTTTACTTATTTTACTCCAAGCAGATTTTTGCGACGATATTCTAATTTTAATACTTAGATATCTCCCCCTTTTTAATTTATTTATTTTATTTATTTTAGGTTCTACAGCATATTCTTTTGACCATTCTATTGGCGATAACAGATTTTTTCTTGTACCAAACGAAACAAAATATTCTCCTCCATCAATATCTAAAGCTATATCTTTCAAAATTCCTATAGCGCCATTATTATTTTTAAAATCAGATGAGACAATTAATGCTTCCATTGGCTGTTGCCTATCACTGAAAGATCCTATCTGCCCTTGTAAATTTATTCCTGCAAAACTAGGGTAATCATGTTGCCATACATAAGAATCTAATGAATATGGTAAATTTTCTAAATTACCATATTCATCTAAACTCTCTAAGGTTTTCCCTGTGCTATATAGTGGTAATATATATTCTAATTCTACTTTCATATAACTCCATCGATCTAAGATCCAATCGTAAATTAATATTTTATTAATAAAAGTAGAATTACCGCTTTTAATTCCCCAATATACTCTGCTGGCTACCGGATCTATTGCCCCGATAACATTAAATAAATTACCCCCTAATACTTCTTTTAAAATAAAATCATTAATCTTTCCTCTTCCAATAGATTTTAAATTTCCTTGAATATCTATCTGGTAAAATCCACTAGTATCAATAAAAAAAGATAGATTTTCTCTTGCTACAATTGCTCGAGCAGATTGATTATCAGCAAGATCATATAATTTGGAAAAGGTAAAAACCATTTTAGAACCAGGCGCAAAAATTCCTCTATATATAGCACGTTGCATAAAAATAATTGGATTGGTGGAATTACTTGCTCCTATTACCATACCGCCGGTTGGAAAAGACTGATAATCACAATTTTTCTTTCCTACCTCCCACCATTCGATATTATTTAATCCTGACCACATAATTTTATTTGGCTCATCAATTAAAGAAATTAAAACTAAAAAATCGCCCCATACGGTTACGCTTCTAGCTTTTGGAGGATTACCACCTAAATCTCTAAAATGACTATCTGTTTTTAAATTAAATACTTGTGGTTTATCATTTGCATTAACTGCTATTACATAATCACCAAATACCGTAAAAGACCAATAAGATAATTCATTAGCTGAATATTTTTTTGTTTTATTAGTAACTTTTCTCCATTTTTTTGTAGTATTATCTAACATCAAAATATCTTTTGCAGTACCAATAAAACAATAAGATAATCTATCCATTGACTGAACAGAAATACCTCCATATATTTTAGCTTTTATTGGATCTCCAAATGTTTTAAACGAAGGAATAGAAATATATCCATCTAACGCTGGAAATAGATTTTCTACTACTTTTGAATATTTACTATTAGTACTAGCAGAATCTGGTGCATAATAAGGTATATTAATAACGGACATTTTCACCTCAAAATTCTGTTAGAGTTATAGAATGAACCTCTTGTTGTTTAGAAGTAGCAGTTAATATATTTTGTACAGCTTCTTTCTCCCCTGCCGCGGCTATAACAGCTTGTTCATAATCACGTAAAATATATTGAAATAAATATTTTTTTGCCGCTTCCTTTAATAACTTAGGAGCTTCCTTCAACCATATATTAGCGAAATAACTATTTAATTTTCCTGGTGTTCTTAATTTAAAATAAACTATCCTATCTTTATCTGGTACAGGATAAAAATTTATTTTATTAGGGTTATCTTTAGTAAAACTATATATTAATGGTATCCCAAACTCAGCTGTATTTTTTTCTGATGAACAATTATCCATTTTATATAAGTAATGATTTATATTATTACCCAATTTAATATAACTAGTAAAAATTTCATTGGTAAATAATGAAAATTTTTGCCTTTGTGCTAAATCAATTTTATTCTGGATTAATTTATTTTTATAATCTTGGCTCTCCTCATGTAACCAGATTGGATAATTAGCGCGCCCTTTTTCTAATAATAATTTAAATGGTTTTTTTTCTAAAAAATAAAAATCTGCATTTTCATAAGTTTGAAAAACATTCCAAATAGCTTGTTCTATTTCCTCCTTATAAGTATCTTGCGTGTCATCTATTTCTAAAGCTAATAACTGTTTTAAATGCAAAAAATTTGTAAAACATGCAGACATAATTGTCTCCTATTAAATGTTAAATTTAATATTCACCCATCATATATTTTTCTATATCTTTAGGTTGCAAGGCATTATCCTCTCCGCCTACTTCTTGTTTTTTATCTAATTCTGATTTTAATTTTTCGATTAATGAGGAAGGTAGAGGTGAATATTTTAAAATATCTAATGTTAATTCTGGACTCATATAGCTTCTTAAAAAAGGCAATAAACTTTTAATCACTTCAAAAGTTTTTTCTTTTTCATTAGTGCTAGTAGGTGCATCATCAACTATTATATCATATTCAATATTAGCAATATTCTCTCTGGTTAATTTTACATATTCCTGTTTTTCTGTTCCTAGAATTCTAATCAATCGTCCATCTGATAAATAATTTTGAATTAAATACAACATAATTTCAGCTTGGTTTTTACGGTATTTTTTCAAATTATCAAATAAAGGTGCTAATAAATTTAAAGATGATTCCTTACGTTGCATCTCTAATACACCAGGCTGATTAATAGCTCTTGTTCCTAGAAATTCCTGACTGATACCAGTAACATTATATATGCTATTTTTACTTTCATTAAATAAAGCAAAAAAACCATCAGGGAAAGATGCTGCCGGTTTAGGTTGAATTCTAGGAGAGCTATTACTTAATGATCCACTTTTCATCCAAGTTATCTGATCACTCTTTGCGAGACTCTCAGCAGCTTGTCTATCATTTTCAAAAGCTCCTCTTTCTGCTAAAATTCCTCCTTTAGTCTGACTATTCAAAATATGCATAACCTGACTAAAAAATTTATTAGCCCATCTTTGTGGATCTTTCATAGCTCTAGTTAATCCATAATATATATTATCGGTTAGATCATAAAATCCAGTAATAGCAGACCAACCAAAATTAGCTGGTGAAGTTAATGGTTCATCAATAGGTTGAAGAATTTTATTTCCTAAAAATGCTCTTTTAATAATAGTTTTACGAAATTTCACTTTTGAATAATCTTGATTAGTATTTTTTCTAAACTCTAAATAATCTTTTTCAGATAATTCAAATGTTTGCCCATCTAATAAAATAATTTGATAATAGGTTTCTTTTACCTTCCATCTACATTCTACTATAATAGCTTTACCCTGTTGATGTCTGATATTATCGTAATCATCTTTATTTAAATTTTCGCTACCATATAAAGCCCAATCTGCGTGCAAATCTGCTTCATTATTACCTGGAAATAAAATTTTTAATTCCTCAATATTTTTTTCATCTACATAAAATAATCTTTCAGCATTTTTTAAATTAGGTCTATTCGCCCTTGAATCCCATACCATTTTAAATGGATCTAATCTTTCTACTACTGGAGCTCCTCTTGGATTATCATCAAAACATAATCTAGTATCTGTCCATCCAATTCCTGAAATAATAGCATCTCTAAAAGCTTCAGATTCTTCTGAATTTGCCTCTGATTGTTCTCTAAACCATTCAGCAGTAGCAGTTAATAATTCATTTGGAATAATATCGCCTTGTTCCCTAGGTATAAATCTTATCTGGCGTCGATTATTTATTTCTGATCCTAGCACAGATTGAATAATAGGTGCTATTCGATTAAAACTTATTACTGGTCTTCGTTGAGCTCTTAAAATAGCTAATTCTCTGTCATTCCAATGATGACCGTTATAAAAATTATAATCTTCTTGCGCTATTTTTCTCCATTTTATACAATTTTCTAAATCAGTCTGATACCATGACTTCAGCCGATTAAATAATATCTCTTCTGTCATTTTAAATATCCTTATTTAATAAGGAGACTTAAAAGCAATTAAATTCCAAGGTAATAATTAATAAAGCCAGATATAGATATATTTGCTTTATCATCTCCCTATTCTAACTTATTTCAGTTATAAATCGCTATATGTAGAAACAACTATGGTTCCATAATCTTCATTGTTAAATTTAGTCTTTTTAATTCCAAATAATGTTGAGCAGGCAAAACCCAACTCATTTTCATAGTCTTTTGTCTCTTTAATAATTTTAAAATAGCTGTGATCCATATTTCTACCAAAAGCTACCGCTAAAGATTGAGCGCCTAATAATACTGCTCTACGCGTATTTAATTTCATTTTTCTTTCATTATTTAATCCTGGCATTACATGTACAGCCTCTCTTAAAATAACACCATTGTACATCCCCAAAGAACCATCAAAAATAGGATTTTTACTCCTTGAACCAGCATAAGCAGATTTTTGAATATCTAACCATTGTCCACCATCACAATTACTACGTAAATCTTTTACTTGTGCAGGATGTAGATACATTACAAAAACTTTATCACCATTAATAGTTACAGGTTGCATTGTTGGATTACTCGTTTTAGCCAACATTATTGCTTCATCAATATGTTTTAAAGAAAATCTATCTTGTTCAGATAATTCATTTTCTGAAGATTTATTATTAGCAATTAAATGTCTTTTTTTAGTTGGAGCAGTTGGTTTATTAAATCCATAATGAACGCCTGACAATTTATATTTTTTTCCTTCAATAGTTACTTCATCTCCGGTATATCCTGCCCAATGTAAATGTGCCGCAATAGACAGCCTACGAGAGAACCAATTACGCAACATTTTATTAGCTTTTTCTTGCATATTAAAAGAGGCGCGCTGTTCATCAATAGTACCATCTGCGGGTACTGCTACTGCAGTTCTTAATTGATTAATAACCAAAGAATCTGTATAAATTTGCGCTATTTCCTCTTGTCCTTCTAATTTTTCCCCTTCGGTTACACCATCCTTATCTAATAACCCAAGTAAATCAAAAGTTATTCTATCACCTTTGCCTTTTTGAGTTGCCGTTTTTAAATGTATTATTGCATCTTCATTTTCACCAATTAAAGGTGCAATCGGGGTAAAATCTCTAACTTCTAAGGTTAGTTTTTTTGCCCATAATTTAACGGCAGATAGATTATCAGAAGTTATTTCCATTCTTGTCATATTTTTTCCTTATTTTATTATAATAATTTTTTTAAATCGCCACCTACTCTGGTTAAAGCTTTTTTAAAATCTTCTAATGGCATATTTACCAAACTATCAATATTTTCAACTTCAAACTTTGAACCATTACTAGCTGTTAAAGTTTTAGCTCTTTCAAAAGCTAATTCTTTATTAGAAGCTAATTGACTATCTAAATTTTTATAACCACGTAGTTTAGCTAATTGATAAATTATTTTTACTGGATTTTTATCTTGTAAAGCAGAAATTTGAATAATTTGCTCTAGTTCATTTTGTATCAATTTTTCTCGATATTTTTGATCTTGTAAACTTTCATTTATAAAAGCCATATCTTTTAATTGATTATCTTGAAATTTTTGTAAAAATTTTACCGCCTCTTCAATATCTGGAAGAGCTTCTCGACTAACATTTACTGCCTCTTCCCAAAATTCAGATGTTAATTTTTGTAAATCTTTTGATTCTACTTCCTTTATTTTTTTATCTTGCTCGTCAATATTATTTTCTTGGTTACTTTCAATATCTTCATTAGTATATTCCACCAATTGGCTATCATTTTCTTCCATTTTTGTTTCTCCTTAATAAGTTAGCCATGAATCTTCTTCTTCAAATTGACTAAAATCATAATTTCTTTTATAATTTATCCTCGGTTCTTCATATTTCACGCACATTAATCCAAAAGCATCTGCAGCATGTGAACTCCAATCATGATCTGGTCCTAATCCTATTCCTCTTACATCGTCTCTTTTTTCATGATACCAAGCTAAAGCCGCCAAACCAGCTTTAGTAGTTTCTTCATTGAACCACATTCGTGAAAAGAGTCTTCTTGCTGCTTCTATTCTCATCCTAGCGGCACCAGCCCCTTGATTAGGTATTACTTTAACCTCAAATCCAGCCTGCTCTAAAACAGATTGAAAACTTACATCATACACTCTATCTTTAGTAGCTCCATCATGTGGTAAAACCATTAAAGCATTTTGATATTTATTAATTTTCAACCAATCTATATGAGTTTCTAACGGTTGCCCCTGTGCTTCGTAATAATCTAGGATTCTTATTTCTTTTCCTACAAATTGAGCTATCCAAATAGCGGTATGATCTGCTTTTGCACCACTGCCCCCTATATCCCAAAATGCTTGCAAAGTTAATAATGGATCTTGCACGATGTGAGCTACTCTTCCTTCTTCTTTTAATTTAATTATATTCTGCGCAAAATAAGCTCCGTCTACTACAGTTATAAAATCTCCTTCCCAAATATGCGCATAATATTGAGGTCTATTATTAAAATCATTTAATCTCTCATTATTTAAAACTTCAGGAAACCAAGGATTATCTCGCCAATTTAACTCAGTAATTTTTGCATTTTTTGGTGGCGCCTCTCTAAATCTTTTATGAGTGGCCGAAGTTGCACTTTCAGGATTCCAAGTTAGCCAAATTTCAGAATTTTTTTCTCTCACTGTTGGTAAAATTTTCCTCCAAGCATTTTCAGTTACATTTTCTGCCTCATCCACCCAAAATAAATGTATCTGTGCTTTTGACTTTATAGAATCCAAATTATACCTTAACCCTATAAATACAAATTCTATATTTTTGTCTTTAGTTCTAATATAATTTTCTCCAATATCATAATTACTTTTTAGCCAATCCTCTGCATTAATAGCTGCTTTAATTTCTGCCATTGAACTATCGTTTAACGTATTCATAAATTCTCGTGCAGCAACTATTATGCCCTTTTTTTGTTCGTGCGCTAGCTGTAATCCCTTTATTGCGGCCATTTTAGCAAAAGCTTTTGTTTTTCCACTTCCTCTACCACCATATGCCCCTCTATAACGTGCCTCGCCCATAAAAATTGGTATCAATTTAGGTGGTAATTCTACTTTTACAAATTTTTTTTTATTCTTTTTATAATAATCAAACATTTTTTTACCTTATTTAATGTGTCATTTTTTCTCCTTATTTATGTAATAATTTCTTGCTAAATCTGGTGCTACAAGCTCAATTTTATTAACAGTCATACTATTTAAAAGATTATCCTGTTCTTTATCTTTCCATTCTAATGGTGCTATATTTTGCAAAGTGAATAAAATAGCTCTTAAAAAAACAGGTTTTAATTCTGGATCTAATAACTTCTGCTCCCAGAAAAACAAACGTTTAGCTTGCCCTAATTTTATAGCTTCATTAAATGCAGGATATTCTTTTTGCCAACTATATAAAGATTCACAAGTAACATTAAGCTGAGCTGCGCATGCAGATAAACTATATCCTTCTGACATTAATTTAATAATGTCATTAGCATAAGTATCTTGATAGGTCTTTTTTAAAGACCTATTTTTGTTAACTGATTGTTTATCCATGATATTAACTGGTTAACATTTGATTATAATATTTATTATTCTAAAACCAAGTTATAAAAATATTATCAAAGATAAGCATATGATGCACAGATTGTTAAATATGTAAATATCATAAAAATATATTCCACAATAAATTAATCTGTTAATATTTTTATTGTCTTATATTTTTACAAAAAAAATAAGTTATAATGTCGCCATTATGTACACTTAAGGGGACTAAAATGCGACATATTTATCATTTTTTCACCATCTTGATTCTTTCTTTAATAACTCTTACTACCCCATCAGCCAAAGATGGTTCTCTACCAAAATTAACCATCTATACCTATAGTGGTTTTGCTGGACCTTATGGCGTAGGACCTAAAGCAAAAGCAGAATTTGAAAAAACATGCAACTGTGAGGTAGTCTTTACTTCTCCAGGGCATTCCTTAGATATTTTAAACAAAATAAAATTAGAAGGTAAAAACACCCGAGCTGATATCGCTATGGGTTTAGACAATAATGTAATACATGAAGCTACTAAAACAGGGCTATTTGTAAAACATAACCTAAAAACACCTAAATATTCTATCGCTGTTGATTTTAATGATGATATTTTCATTCCATTTGATTATAGTTATTTTGCTTTTTTATATGATAAAGACAAAATTAAAAAAGTCCCAACTAGTATGGATGACTTTATCAATAATTTCCCCGATGCTAATTTCATCATGAGTGATCCTCGTGTTTCTACTCCTGGTTTAGGTTTAGTATTATGGATGAAGGATCTGTACGGTGATAAAGCTCCGGAAATGTGGAAGAAATTAAAACCTCGTCTAGTTACAGTAGCACCTTCATGGGGTACTAGCTATAATCTTTTCTTAAAAGGTCAATCAGATTATGTTCTAGCTTACACCACTTCCCCTCCTGCTAATTTATTTTACAATAAAAAAGATAATCACGATGTGTTAATCTTTAATGATGGTAACTACGTACAATTAGAAGTTGCCGCTCTTACTGTAAAAGGCGATAAAAATCCATTAGCACGTCAATTTTTGGAATTTATGTTAAGTCCTAGATTTCAAAATATAATTCCTGAAGTTAATTGGATGTGGCCTTCAGTTACACCAAAAGATAAATTACCTATATTTAAGGATGTTAAAGAGCCTAAAAAAGTTCTTATGATACCTAGTGAAGAAGTGTCAAAAAATAGACAAAAATGGGTAAATGAATGGATAAACGCACTTTACAACTAAGATTATTAGGATTAATTCCGGTAATCTTTTTATTCACATTAATTGGTGGCTCCCTATTTGCTATAGGGAGTTACAGCACCAATTTTGATTGGTCTTCTGTTTATATTCCCCCGTTTTTTAGTAAAATAGTTTATTTTTCTTTAAAACAAGCTTTTCTGTCAACACTACTTTCTATAGCTTTAGCTATTCCTGTAGTATGGGCTTTTTATAAGAAACGTAGTTCTTGGACTTATAAGATATTTGCTCGTCTATTCACTTTTCCGATTATATTATCATCTTTAGTAGTTTCTAATGCTATAGTTCTTTTTTACGGTAGAAATGGTTGGTTTAGCTATTTTTTACAACAAGTAGGCATTACTAATGATTTTTCTATTTATGGTTTAAGCGGTATTTTAATAGGGCATTTATTTTTCAACCTTCCTTTAGCAGTAAGACTATTTTTGATTTCGCTGGAATCTTTGCCAGATAGTTATGAAAAAACTGCTATCCAGCTTAACTTAAAAGGTTTTAATCATTTTAAAACTTTGTTATTACCTTATATTTTAAGACAAATACCTAGCGTTAGCTTCTTTATATTTTTACTTTGTTTTACTTCTTTTACTATGGTATTAATTTTAGGTGGTGGACCACAGTCAACTACCATTGAAGTTGAAATATTCCGTAATATGAATTTAGGTTTAGATGGCTTTCCTTTTGCTATCATATTATCGCTATTACAAATGGTAATAACTCTAATAATCTTAGCTGTTATGTATTTATTATATAAACCAATAGAAGAAACTACCAATAACATTAATCAACCTATTACTAAAATTTATATAGGGAAAATTGAAAATTATTTTTCTTTATTAATATTACTCTTATGTAGCCTTTTTATTATTTTTCCCTTAATCAATTTAATAGTAAGCTCTTTAAATAAAGAATTTATCAATTTATTATTAAGATCAGTAGTACAAGATGCGATATTAACGAGTATTAAAATAGCATTTTTTTCTAGTATATTTACTTGTCTTTTATCACTATTAGGTGTTATGGGTAAAATTCCTTCTATTCCTTTACCAAAAGGGAATTTTCTTAGTCCAATATTTGATAATATTTCTTATTTAATTTTTATCTTTTCACCTATAATCTTATCTACTGGCTGGTTTTTATTATTATATAAATATGTTAATCCTATATCTATTGCGATTTATATGATTATTATTTTAAACATAGCTATATCTCTTCCAATATGTGGCCATATTTTAAGCCCAACCTGGTATAGCCATATAAATAGGCATGATAAATTAATAAAAAGTCTAGATATTGGACAATTTAAAAGATTTTTCTTATTTGACCTGCCTTATTTAAAAATTGCTCTTTCTAGATGTTTTGCTTTTGCTTTTATTTTTTCTTTAGGAGATCTATCAGTTATAGCTATATGGGGCAATGACGAATTAAATAGCCTTCCCACTCTTATACAACAAAATATGGGCAATTATCGTAACAATACAAGTGCTATGTTATCAGTTATATTAATGCTGATCTCTTTCACCGTATTATTAATTTTTGATAAAATATATAGAAAGATAAATTAATGTCTAATATTTCTTCTCAAATTAGATTAGATCACGTCACATATATATGTGATGGTAATCATTTTTATTTTAATGGTATCATAGAGTCTGAATCTATATCAGCCTTAGTTGGCCCTAGTGGATCTGGTAAATCAACTCTTATTTTATTAATTGGTGGTTATATATTTCCTAACAGCGGTAATATATATATAGGTGACACAAATGTTACTCATTTACCTCCAAATAAACGTCCATTAACTATATTATTTCAAGAAAATAATTTATTTTCACACCTTAACGTTTTTAATAACGTAGCCTTAGGTCGTTCACCTAGTCTAAAATTATCTACTAAAGATAAAGAAGATGTAAATGATATTCTATCAAAATTAGATATTGCAGATAAAGCTAAAAATATGCCTAATCAATTATCAGGAGGTGAAAAGCAACGAGTTGCTATAGCCAGAACTTTATTACGCAATAAACCTATATTAATTTTAGATGAACCTTTTTCTGCCTTAGGACCAGGCATGAGAAAAGAATTACTAGAATTGTTATTAGACTTTAAAAAAAATAGTCCTTTTACCTTATTACTAGTTACCCATGAACCCAATGATATCTTATTTTTAGATGGAAAAGTATTCTTTATAAATAATCATCAGATTGTTGAACAAGGGTTAGCTAAAGATATTTTATCATCTTCATGCTCGACAGAAGTAAAGAAATATTTAGGATTATAATAAAAATTATAACTAATAAATAATACTTATATTAACTATGCTCATCTTACTTAGGCGCCGTATATTTTAGGGCGCCTACCTTTTTAGCAACATCCATTAAAACGCGAATAACTATATTATTAGCTAGCTTGACTATTATAATTTATTTCAACTAACTTATTAATTTAACTACCGATATCCTCAGCAGCATATAATTTTAACCTGAATAACATTCTTAACAACTAACTTTACCATTATTCTCTTTTGTTACTACATTTCTCAGATATTATACACCTTTAACAACATCAACATCGAAATACAAAGAGATCTATTATTAACTAACTATACTATTATAATTTATTTCAACTAACTTATTAATTTAACTACCAATATCCGCAGCAGCATACAATTTTAACCTGAGTAACATGCTTAACAACTAACTTTACCATTATTCTCTTTTGTTACTACATTTCTCAGATATTATACACCTTTAACAACATCACCATCGAAATGCAGAGAGAGCCATTATTAGCTAGCTATACTGTTATACTTTATTTCAATTAACTTATTAATTTAACTATCGATATCCTCAGCAGCATACAATTTTAACTTAAATAACATTCTTAACAACTAACTTTACCATTATTCTCTTTTGTTACTACATTTCTCAGATATTATACACCTTTAACAACATCAACATCGAAATACAAAGAGATCTATTATTAGCTAGCTATACTATTATACTTTATTTCAATTAACTTATTAATTTAACTACCGATATCCGCAGCTGGATACAATTTTAACCTGAGTAACATTCTTAATAACTAACTTTACCATTACTCTCTTTTGTTACTATATTTCTCAGATACTATACAATTTTAACAACATCACCATCGAATTACAGAGAGATCTATCATTATCTAGCTATACTGTTATACTTTATTTTACTAACATTATTTCCTTAGGCGCCACCGTTACAGCGCCAAACAAGAAGACAGTTAACGCTACCGTTATCTAACTTTAATATCAATATACTAACTTAAATAAAATTATAACCAAACCACTATTATACTTCCCGAAGATAATCAGCTTCTCTTTATTACTAGTCACTAATATAAGGAATGCCATTAATTCAGATAATGATATCCTATTTTTAATGGAAATATATTTCTATCAATGTGCATGAAATTGTTGAGCAAGAGAGCAGCTAAAAATAGCATAGCTCTTCATACTCAACAAAAGCAAAAAATATTTAAGATTATAATAAATATAGCTACTCCAAAGATGCTTTAATCAACTTAGCTATCCTCTTTATACCCTCTTCTATG
Organism: Bartonella sp. DGB1; assembly: GCF_041345015.1. Classification (NCBI taxonomy): domain Bacteria; kingdom Pseudomonadati; phylum Pseudomonadota; class Alphaproteobacteria; order Hyphomicrobiales; family Bartonellaceae; genus Bartonella; species Bartonella sp. DGB1. Next base: position 540,611 of record NZ_CP166769.1, on the reverse strand, counting down.
AGCTTTTCATCTCCATATGAAAAACTTAATCTGCACATATTATTAGTTAAATTATCAGGAAAAAAACCACTACCAGGTACAAAAGCTACTCTATAATCTCTAACTGCTTTTTCAAATAACTTTTTAGTATCAAGCTCTACTGGTAATTTACACCAAATAAATAACCCTCCTTCAGGTTTATCCCACGTTACATATTCTGGCATATATTTTTCTAATGCTCTCAACATTATATCGCGATTTTTTAAATAATATCTTTTTGTGTATTCAATATGTTGATCGAATATATTATTAACCACTTTATGTAATATTATCTGATTTATTGTAGATGTATTTAAATCCATCGCCTGTTTTAATATGGTTAACTTTTTAATTATTTTTTTATTAGCAACTACCCATCCTAATCTTAATCCTGGTGATATTGTTTTAGAAAAAGATCCACAATAAATAGTTCTTGTATTTTCTATATCTTTCTTTTTTTGTAATTCCAAAGATAATATAGATGGTATATCTTCACCTTCATAACGCAATGCTTGATAAGCACCGTCTTCAATAATAGCTATATTTAAATCTTCTGCTAATTTTAATATGTCTAATCTTTGTTGTTTAGTTAATGTTATACCAGTTGGATTTGCAAAATCAGGTGATAGATAAATAAATTTAATTTTACTATTATTATTTTTAGCTATCTGTTTATATTCTTCTGCAGACTTATCTTCCACACCTTCTAACTTTTGAAACTTTGCTTCATAAGTAGAAAATGCTTGAATAGCACCTAAATAAGTAGGCCAATTCACTAAAGCTGTATCACCGGGTGATAAAAATATTTTACCCAAACTATCTAATGCTTGCTGTGACCCTGAAGTTATTAATATATTATCTATTTCAACGTTGATACCAAGTTGCTGCATATGCTCTTTTAGCCATTGCCGTAAAGGTACATAGCCCTCAGTATTAGAATATTGTAATGCTAATTGAGCATCTGCTTGTGTAGCAAATAACTCATTATATGCTTTAGAAAATTCCTCCGTAGGAAAAATACTAGCATTTGGAACTCCTCCAGCAAATGCAATTATATCTGGTTGCTCTAAGAGTTTAAATATTTCTCTTAGTTCTGAAGGTTTTAACTCATTCATGCGTGATGATAATATTTGATCCCACATATTTTACCCCTTATCTTTTAATTAACTAATTTACGTAATTTCTCCCCAACGATTTCACTAGAATGTTTTGCTTTTATATTTCTAATAGTCTTAAATCTAGCTCCTCCTGCTTTATGCTCTTGAATCCATTGAGTGATAAATTTTCCTGTTTGTATATCTGTTAAAATATCCTTCATTTCATTTTTAATATTTTGATTAATAATTCTTTCTCCAGTCAAATAGGCGCCCCATTCAGCAGTATTAGAAATAGATTTATACATTCCTGCAATACCTCTTTCGATCATTAAGTCTATAATTAATTTTGTCTCATGTAAACACTCAAAATATGCCATTTCTGGTGCATATCCATTTTCAACTAACGTATCAAAAGCTGCCTTAATTAATTCTATCATACCGCCACATAATACGGTCTGTTCGCCAAATAAATCTGTTTCACACTCTTCTTTAAAAGTAGTTTCCAAAATAGCGGCTCTTCCACTACCTATCGCTGCAGCATAAGCCAAAGCTATATCATGGGCTTTTTCGGAATAATCTTGATGCACAGCAATCAAACATGCTAACCCTTTTCCTTCTAGATATTTTTTTCTCAAAGCATGACCGGGGCCTTTTGGAGCTACTAGAATTACATCAATATTTTTTTGTGGTTCAATCAAACCAAAATGTACATTTAATCCATGCGCAAAGAGAATTGCGGTATTTTCTTTGATATTTGGTTTTATTTTATAATTATAAATATCTGCTTGCAATTCATCTGGAGTAGCCATCATAATTATATCTGCCCAAGCTGATGCTTGTTCAATGTTAACTACTTCAAATCCATCTTCTTGTGCTATTTTTATGGTATTTGATTCTGCTGGTAAAGCTATTTTGATATTATTTAAACCTGAATCTCTCAAATTCAAAGCATGAGCTTTACCTTGATTTCCATAACCTACCAATAAAATATTTTTATTTTTTATCAATGCTATATCGGCATCTGTATCATAATATATTCGCATATTCTTTTCCTAAATAGTTATTTGTGTTCCTATCTCTACTACACGTCCAGTAGGTATCTGAAAATATTCAGTTGCATCTGCAGCTGTACGAGACAATAACAGAAATCCTGTATTTTGCCACCCAGTCATATCAGAGTTAGCAGATTTTTTAAGCGATCGTCGTGATAAAAAGAAAGAGGTTTTTAAAATATCAAAATTTAAACCTAATTTTCTACCAAGCGCCAATGCTCTAGGTAGATTAGGTTGTTCCATATAACCAAAAGTTACTGTAACTAACATAAATCTTTCATTAAATTGTGATACAGATATTCTTTCACCTCTCGATACTCTAGGCGTGGTAGCTGTTACTACAGTTAAAATTACATTATTTTCAAAAATAACTTTATAATGTTTTAAACTATGCATCAATGCATGTGGTGCAGTACGTGGATCTCCAGTTAAAAATACTGCTGTACCTGCAGCAATAAAAGGAGGAGTTTTTTTCATTTTCTCTACTACATATTCCAATGGCACCTCAGCAGCATGTACACGATTAGCTAAAGCTCTACTTCCTTTTGTCCAGATCCACATAATTATTACCAAGATAGCCGATATACATACCGATGCCCAACCTCCATCAATAATCTTAAATAAGTTAGCGCTAAAAAATAATAAATCAACAAATATAAAAGAACCCGCTAACAATAATATTATGCTTAACTTCCATTTCCAAAGTCTACTCATTGCTAAAGATAGTAAAATAGTGGTTACTATCATATTCCCTGTTACAGTGATACCATAAGCTGCTGCCAATTTACTTGACTCACCAAAAAAGGTTACTAACAATAAGACTATAGCCGCCATTAAAAAATTAATACGCGGTATATATATATGCCCGGAATTTTTTTCTGATGTATGTAAAACTTCTAACCTAGGCAATAAATTTAATTGCACCGCTTGATGTGCCATAGAAAAAGCGCCTGTTAACATTGCTTGACTAGCAATAACCGTAGCAATAGTAGCAAAAATAATCATAGGAAGCAGGCCCCATTCTGGAACCATTTCAAAAAAAGGATTTTTAATCTCGCCGCCATGCGCTAATACAAAAGCGCCCTGTCCCATATAATTTAATAATAAGCAAGGAAAAACCACTAAAAACCATGCTAATACAATTGGTTTACGTCCAAAATGTCCTAAATCTACATATAATGCCTCTGCACCTGTCACGGCTAAAAAAATAGCACCTAAAGTCGCGAAGGCAATTAACGGATGAGTTAATATATAATTATAGCCATACCATGGCATCAGTCCCCATAAAATCTCGGGGGAATCAATAATATTTATCAAGCCTAACAAGCCTAGCACTAAAAACCATAGGAATGTTACCGGTCCAAAAATAATAGCTACTTTTTCAGTACCTAATCTTTGAAAAGAGAACAACATTACCAATATAACAATAGTAATAGGCACAACAAAATTTTGTAATGAAGGCGCTAATACTTCTAACCCCTCTACGGCAGATAATACAGATACAGCTGGCGTAATAACTGCATCACCAAAAAATAATGCAGCACCCAATATACCTAACAGAGTTAACCACGTCACTCGACCAGAAAAACTTGATCTAACTAATGCTACTAAAGATAAAATTCCACCTTCGCCACGGTTATCTGCTCTTAATACGAACATAATATATTTAAAGCTTACTACAAACAATAGTGCCCAAAAAATAAGAGATATAATTCCAAATACTTCGATGGGCTGAGCAATATTTTCTGTAGCCCCTAAGCTAATTGCTGTCTTAAAAGCATATATAGGACTAGTCCCAATATCACCATAGACTACGCCCATTGCCCCTAATAATAATAATATTAAGCCATCTTTATGCCCAGTTGGACGTGTGTCAAAACTATGAGATTCAGTTTCTTCTTTTTCAATCATTCGGGATCTCTATGGTTAATTAATATTATTCATAACATTTAAAAATCTTTTTATCGAATTTTTTATACCAAAAGTCAATGCATCAGCTATTAAAGCATGACCTATAGACATTTCAGTAAAATCAGGAAAAGCAGATATAAGTTGCGGTATATTTTCAATGGTTAAATCATGTCCTGCATGAACATGTAACCCCAACTTTTTAATTTCAGTCGCCGTTTCCGTGATAATTTTTAAATATTTTTTTCTATATGTTAAATCATTAAAGTTAGCCGCATAAGGACCGGTATAAATTTCTAATGCATGCGCACCTAATTCTTTAGCGATAATTAAATTTTTAGAATCATATTCACAAAATAACGATATCCTCACAGAAGTCTGTTTTAAACGATTAATTGCAGGCTGTAAGATATTAAACTGCTGTTTAAAGTCCCAGCCATGATCAGACGTATTTTGCTCTGGATGATCAGGTACTAAAGTAACTTGATGTGGTTTTACTAGTTCAATTAACTCCAAAAATTTTGAATCAGGAAATCCTTCAACATTTAATTCATGTTGTGGAAAAAATTTATTAAGAAACTCACGCAAATCTTTAACGTCTTGATATTTTATGTGTCTTTCATCAGGTCGTGGGTGTACTGTGATACCCTTTGCCCCTGCTACACATGACTGTTTAGCTATATCCAATAAATCAGGCCAAGCTAATCCTCGTCTATTTCTTAATAAAGCTACTGCATTTAAATTAGCTGATAATGATACAGACATAGAAAAACCTTAAAATAATTTCGCTCTTGTTTAATTTATTACTATATTGTACAAAAGGCAATAATTTATAACTATAATATTTATGATAATCATATATAATACTTTGGGGATATATTATGTCACATCATTTACCTACAAATGTACCAACGGCTACTAAACTACCTATTTATCGTCAACTGTTTTTTCAAGTATTAGTGGCTATTATTTTAGGTGTAATATTAGGTCACTATTTTCCTAACTTCGCTACTCAGATGAAACCACTTGGGGACGGTTTTATTAAATTAGTAAAAATGATAATAGCTCCTGTTATTTTTCTAACTCTTACTATTGGCATAGCTCAAATGTCTGACCTAAAGAAAGTAAGAACTTTAGCAGTAAAATCTTTATTATATTTTTTCTTTTTTTCTACTTTAGCTCTTATCTTAGGTTTAATCGCCGTACATTTATTTAAACCAGGTGTTGGTCTTAATATATCCATTGAAACTTTAGATAATAACTCAATATCGCATTATGTTGCTAAAGCAAAAAGTCAATCTATAGTTGATTTTTTAATGAATATTATTCCGACTACTTTATTATCTCCATTAGTTACAGGTAATATCTTACAAATTATCTGCTTATCTATATTCTTTGGGATAGCTTTGAGTAGTAGCGGTGAATATGGCGCTAGCATCTTGAATTTTTTACAAAAATTAAGCATGCCTATCTTTAAATTAGTGTCTATCCTAATGAGTTTTGCTCCAATAGGTGCTTTCGGAGCAATAGCATTTACCATAGGTCAATATGGTATAGCTTCTATGGCTAATTTAGCCTATCTTATTTTTGTATTTTACTTTATTTCTGCCTTTTTTATTATAGTAATTCTAGGTTTAATGTGTAGATATATTGGTTTTTCTATATTTTCTTTATTAAAATATCTAAAAGATGAAATAGTCTTAATTTTAGGCGCAGGTTCATCTGAAGCAGCTTTACCTATGCTTATGCAAAAAATGGAAAAAGCAGGTGTAAAAAAATCTATAGTAGGTTTAGTAGTTCCGTTAGGTTATTCTTTTAATCTAGACGGTACAAATATTTATATGACCCTTGCTGCTATTTTTATCGCACAAGCACTAGGAATAGATTTAACCTGGCAACAACAAGTATTGTTACTGTTAGTAGCTATAGTTTCCTCTAAAGGCGCTGCTGGAATAGCAGGAGCCGGCTTTATTACTCTCGCAACAACCTTATCTATAATTCCTGATATCCCTGTTGCAGGTATGGCAATAATTTTAGGTATAGATAAATTTATGAATGAATGTAGAACACTAACTAACTTTGTCGGTAATGCTGTGGCTACAGTAGTGATAGCTTCTTGGGAAAAAGGTTTAGATCTCACTAAATTCAAAAAAACAATGAAAAGTAAATCACATTCTATTAATTAAGTTAACTCAAGGAAAAATAATTAAATTTGACATTTAAATGCCATAAATCTATCTTAAATAATAACTAATTAATGAATTTTTTAAGGAGAATTACTAAGTGAACGACGTACTAGAAGACAAACAAGATACAATTGCAGCGAGCCAACTACGCGCTTTTATCGAAAGAATAGAAAGACTAGAAGAAGAAAAAAAAACCATAGCTGAAGATATAAAAGAAGTATATCTTGAACTAAAATCGACTGGCTTTGATACAAAAGCTGTACGCACTATAATTCGACTTCGAAAACAAGAAGAGCACGAAAGACGTGAGGCTGAAGCATTATTGCAATTATATAAAGAAGCTTTAGGAATGTACTAAACGTAATAAAGATAATAAATAATATAAGCTACTTATATAATATTCACCTATTATATAAGTAGCTTAAAAATATCTTAAACCTAATAAAATCTTAACGGTAATACTACAAACAGCTTTGAATATTATCACTTCTAGTAACTTGTTATTAAAATTTAATCACTTTAATTATTCTTTACAAGGAGCAATGAATATATTTCCTGCTTGATCTTTATAACGACACTGTACTACATCATTACCATTTTTATCTTTTATTACTTGTTTCCCTAAATAAGCTCCTGCCCAACCACCGACAGCAGTACCAGCTATTGTTCCTATAGGACCCCCAGTTAGCGCACCACCTGCTAAAGCACCTACCGTTGCCCCCGTTAAACCAAAGCCAGATACTACTTGATCATTCGTAGTACAAGCAGCTAAATTTACTAATAAGCCAATCGCTAAAATTGATGATAGATGTTTTAACTTCATAATTTAACCTTTAATAATAAATGAACCTTTAATATTAATTATCTGTATCAATATTAATTTTTAACAATAGGCTTTAAACTAAATATATTATTAAAAGTTGCAAACCACCTTTAAAATTAATAACTAAGTCGCTAATAATTTTATTAGATAAAGTTATACTATCACCAAATTTTACATCTCGGTCAGTTAAGTCCCAATATGCTCCTTTTATAGATAAAGCTTTTACATCACTAAAAGTTATTAAGCTAAATAAACTATCTTTAGGAAAATGAAACTTATATTCATTAGGAACCAAAGGATAAAATTCGACTTCTCCATCAGTTCCCATAATATCTATATTATAAGATTTTTTTAATGATAACAGGTAAGTTATATGGAACAAACTATGATCAAATCTGTTACCTCCTGTTACCCCAACTAAAATTATTTTTTTAGCACCTAACTGAATAGCTTTTTGAACTGCTATTTGTCCATCGGTTTTATCTTTTTCCTTAGGAAATATTTCTCTTTTTACATCTATATGTTCTAATAATAATTCTTCCTCCGTAGAATCAAAATCCCCTACCCATAGATCAACTTTTATTCCTAAGCTCTTAGCATGTTTTATACCACCATCAGCAGCAATAACCATTTTGTTGGCTACTTGCTGCTTTAACCTCTCAGTTAACTTAATATCTCCTCCTAATAATATAATTATCTCTTTCATTAACCATCCTTATAATAATAACTAATGTAATGATAATATATTAAAAAAAATATTATTCAAAGGTGATAATTAATATTCTCCGCATATGATAATAATGCTTCTCTCAATTTTTGTAATGCTCTACTTTCAATTTGCCTTACTCTTTCTTTAGATATTCCTAAAGTAACTCCTAAAGATTCTAAAGTTACACCATCATCATCAAGCCGCCGCTCTTTTATGATCTGCAGCTCTCTGTCGTTTAACACCTCTAATGCTTTATATAACCATTTATCCCTTTTCTCACCATCTAATGTATCTTCAATAATTAGATCCGGTAACGGTCTTGTATCTACTAAAAAATCCATCCGTGTTGTTGAACTGTCTTCGTCACTATTAATTAAAGCGCTTAAGGAATTATCAGAGCCTGACAACCTAAAATCCATAGTTTCAACATCAGAAACAGAAACACCTATTTTATTAGATATTTTTTCATATACAACATCTTTAGTGATATTTTCATCTTCCTGCATTAATTGATTACGCAACCTACGTAAATTAAAAAATAATGCTTTTTGTGCTGAACTGGTTCCACCTCTAACAATTGACCAATTTCTTAATATATAATCCTGAATTGAAGCTCTTATCCACCAAGTAGCATAAGTAGAAAATCTTACTTCTCTTTCTGGATCAAAACGTGCTGCAGCTTCTAATAAACCAATATAACCTTCTTGTATTAAATCCCCCATAGGTAAATTAAATCTTTTAAATTTTGCTGCAATAGCAATTACTAATCTCATATGAGATGCGGTAATTTTATGTAGCGCATCTTCATCTTTATCTCTCTGCCAACGAATAGCTAAGTTATACTCCTCTTCCTTTTCAAGGTAAGGAGCAGCCATAGCACTCTTAATCATAGACCTATCTATAGTTGTGTCTGAGATGTTATTCTTTTTATAAACCGACAATTTAACTGATGCATTTTTTTGCATGTATTCCTCTTTTTTAAATAAATCCATGTACACTAATAATATATCTAAAGTATATCCTCTTACTTTATTTCTACTTTAACGGGAATATTTTTTCAATATTTGATTTCAATTTTACAACCTGTAGTAGGTATATTTTTTAAATAAAAATATTTATTCAAATTATCTAAAATAAATAAATAGCACAAAAAAAGCATGTTTATATTAAGCAAAACCTAGCAATTGTCTAGATTTTGCTTAATATAAAATTGAAAAAACCGCTAAAATAATTTTAATTTCTTTTCCACATTAGAAATCAATAAAATGCTAAATAAGATAGATAAAAAATTGCTGTTATCTATTTGATTTAAAAAAGAATATATCTATATTAGTATATATAATTATTTACTAATAAAGCAAAGGTTAATGTTTGTTTAATATCCCCAATAAAGAATTTTTTATAAAAATAATAGAATCAAAAACTAATTTATAGATAAATTTTATAATAACATTAATGTAAATTATCACACTTTTAATATATGATTCGTACTAACTATAAAATAATATAGATTGGTGATAAAACCACCTTAGTTAAAAAATAATTATTTAACTTCATATATTATGAATTATCTTGATATCAAAAATTAATATCTAATTATAAAAACCACAGAACTAATTAAATATTATGAATTAGATAATTATAACCGTATAACAAAATTAACTCTGATTAAAATCATATCAGCAAAACAAAGCTAGCTAGACTAAGAATTAAATAACATAATCCTATGATAAGATAACAAAATTAATCAACAAAAATTAAATAACTTTACTAAGGTAAGTCAGCAAACTAATTAAATATAGAAATGAAAATAACGTAACCTGACCACCAAGAAACAATGCTAATTAATATTAGAGTTAAATAACAAGACCAAGTAACAAAGAAATAAAGTCAATTAGCTATTAAAGATTAAATAACTTAGCTATACGATAAACTACAAAGTAATTAAATATAAGATTTAAATAATGTAACGCTGTAAAAAACAACTAAACAGTTAAAAACAAAATGATATACTATAATGTTTCATCTTCGACAGTTAAATTATCCTCAATGAGTTTCTTAGCTTCATCCATTGTGATATCATATACAGCAGATATCTCTTGCATCATACGCGAGAAAGCTACTTCATAGATTTGCTTTTCTGAATAAGATTGTTCATTTTGAGTTTCTGTTCTATATAAGTCACGCACCACTTCAGCAACTGTAGTCAAAGAACCAGAGTTTATTTTACTATCATATTCTTGAGCTCTACGTGACCACATGGTTTTTTTAATTCTTGATCTACCTGTAAGAACCTTTAAAGCACGTTTAATTTCTTTATCATCAGCTAACTTTCGCATTCCACTAGATAAAGCTTTTAGTACTGGAACCTTAACATCCATTTTATCTTTTTCAAAATGTATGACGAAAAGTTCTAATTCATGACCTACTACAGATTGCTTTTCTATAGCCGTAATTTGACCTACCCCATGCGCAGGATAAACAATATATTCATTAGCTTCAAAACTACTTGAATGAGTAACTTTAGTGACAGCAGACATATAAACACACTCCTATCGGCAAAAAACTTGTGTTATGCCCCTCATTTATTAAAATAAAATAACACAATTAGCTATAAAAATCAAGGAATAGCTTAACTTGCTAATATATAGATACATTAATCATCGGTAGCTGGTTTAGATGAAAAATATTTTTCTAATTTACCTTCCACACCATCAAACTCGCTAGCATTTTCTAATGGCTCTTTTTTTACAGTTATATTTGGCCATTTAGCCGCATATTCAGCATTTAGTACCAACCATTTTTCTAATCCTAACTCTGTATCAGGTAAGATAGCCTCAGCAGGACATTCTGGCTCACATACACCACAATCTATACATTCATCAGGATTAATAACTAACATATTTTCGCCTTCATAAAAGCAATCTACCGGACAAACCTCTACACAATCGGTATATTTACAGCGAATACAATTATCCGTTACTACATATGTCATAATGACCTCTGAATACTAAAAAATATATTTTTACTTATTATCAGTTACTAGAACGTTTATCCTTTAAAATTGCTAATTTAGCAAAAGGAGAATTTAAATCAATCGGTTTTGTCGGTTTAACAATTTTTTTATTATTAAAATTTTTGTCTTTTTTCTTTATAAACGATGATTTATTCTTACTAGTAAATTTGTTGGGCAGTGTATCATTAGTTTTACCACTATTTTGTAAAATATTACTAAATTTAACAGTGGATCTTTTCCATAATAAAATATTAATACTAGCTTCGGCCTTTTTATTATCTAACTCATCTTGCTCTAGTTGACATTTCTCAAGCTTCCATAAATCACCTACTGGCTCAGGATTACATTTATTAAAACTTCTATAATTAACTAAAGTTTCATCAACTACTCTTTTATCAATTATTGTACTTACATAACCTAATTCTGATAATATTACTTGCATATCAACACTGGTTGCTCCTAATACAGCCATCATAGGTAATGTTACAAAAAAGCTATTATCAAAATAAGCTCCTTCGATATAATTTTTAGGCGTACCATCCCATGCTAATAAAGGACGAATCATATCAGCTAACCGTTCAAGAATATCCACTCTAACAGCACGTTCTCCTAGCACTCTATATCCGGATAATTTATAACTCATCATAGGTATATTTTTATCCACTACTTGAGAAGTACGCCCAGATAATAATGCTGTTACTAATTGTTCTAACCCTATTACTTCCGTTTTATTATAAAATATTTTCCATAATAAAGCTAATTCTTGCACCATTAATGGTTTTAATAAAATTGGTATAAATAAATTATAAGCTCCAAATTTGACCCCTAATTGCCTCAATTTAATTCTGTCGGCTTTTTCCAAGCTACGCATATCTAGTAAAACATGCTTACGTTCAAGAATTCCGTAATTTTTTACTATAGATTGAGCAATTTTTTTAACAGTACCCTCTAAATTGCTTGCATCCTTTAAAGCATATAATGGCTTTAAAGTTTCTTCAAAGTAATAATTAACAAATCTTTTAGCTCTATCAGTAAATTTTGTTTTGATATCTTGACTTATTTTGTCATCAAAAAATAACATCAGTTTAGGATTAAGATAATCTTCTCCGGCTACTAAGCGCCCTATTACAACGCCTAACCAGCGGAAAGCACCATCACGGGCAACTGAAAAATCAGAATTAGAAGAAGATAAAAATTTTTCTAATAATTTATCATAAATTATATTTAAACAATCATGTTCTAACGCTGTGTCATTAGAAAAAATTTTTATTTTTAATCCATCAAATGTAGCTATTACATTTCCATCTTGATCAACGACATTATTTTCAGCCACAATTTTTACTTGATTTAAACTCATATTACTCTCTTTTACGATAGATCCAATATTCATGTAACACGAATTTAAAATATAAAAGGCTGGTTTCCCAGCCTTTTATATCTTAAAAAACTACAACGCCTTTACCCACGAGGTGAAAGAATCTGACGACCACGATACATCCCTGTTTTTAAATCAATATGATGGGGGCGACGTAATTCACCAGATGTTTTATCTTCTACATAGGTAGGTGCCTTTAAAGCATCTGCGGAACGACGCATTCCTCTTTTAGAGGGGGACGTTTTTCTTTTAGGTACAGCCATAGGTATGCTCCAAGAATATAAGAATAATTTAACTCTTCAAATCAAAAATAATATTTGTTATACACGTATTTTTTAGATTTTGCTAGTATTATCTTTTACAATTATAAAATAAATATAAAGATATAGGTAAATATATGTTAAAATCAGGTCATTTGAAATAATTATTATATGCAGGAACAAAATAATGCCGTTTATCAACATATTAGATCATCATACTAAGAATTTTAATGATTTTCTAACAAAAATTTTGACTTGTGAACCTGATAATTATGAAAAATTTCGTCCGATTACCTTATTAGAAGCTATAAGATATATTAGTTTAAATGGTGGCAAACGAATCAGACCATTTATAATAATTGAATCCTCTGCCTTATTTGATAATTGTTCTTTATCTTCTTTATATGTTGCTGCTTCATTAGAATTATTACATTGTTATTCATTAGCACACGATGATTTACCGGCTATGGATGATGATGATATACGTAGAGGTAAACCAACTTTACATAAAGCATATGATGAAGCTACCGCTATATTGGTAGGTGATGCTCTATTAACAATGTCCTTTTCTTTATTATCATCATCAAAAAATAATTTGAAACCACATATTGCGCTTGAACTAATTTCTTTCTTATCTCAAGCTGCTGGGGTTGGCGGCATGGTAGCAGGACAATATCTAGATCTTAATATACATAAACAAGCTAATGAATTAGCAGATATAGAAAATATGCAATCACTAAAAACGGCTATGTTATTTGAATATGCTGCTGCAACCGGCGCTATAATGGCTGAACAACCAAATGAAATAACTTCTAAATTACGATATTTTGGTCAAATTATCGGGCAAGCCTTTCAAATTTCAGATGATTTATTAGATTTAAACTCTAATTGCCAAATAGCAGGAAAAAAAACACAAAAAGATCTTAGTAAAAATAAAGTAACCTTAATTGATTATTACGGTGAAACTAAAACAAAAGCTATCTTAAAAAAGAAAGCAGAAATAGCAACTGAAATTCTAGCCCCCTTTGGTAAGAGAGCTAAAAATTTACAAACTATGATTAATTTTATTATTAACCGCACTTATTAATTATAAAATTAATCATTTAATATTTAATTCAGGCAACGGAATCTGTGGTAGATATTTATTTTTAATATAATCTATCACGATATTATGAAATTCTTCAGCAATATTTTCGCCTCTTAAAGTAGCAATTTTTACCCCCTCTACAAATACTGGAGCTGCTAAATTTTCTCCTATTCCTGGTAAAGAAATACCTATATCTGCGTGCTTAGATTCACCCGGGCCATTTACTATACATCCCATAACAGCAACTTTTAGATTTTCTACTCCAGGATATTTTTCACGCCATATAGGCATATTAGACCGCAATTTTTCTTGTATATTTTGTGCTAATTCTTGGAATACAGTAGAAGTAGTCCTCCCGCACCCAGGACATGCTGTAACTACTGGTGTAAAATTTCTCAACGATAATGATTGTAATAATTCTTGTGCTATTTGCACTTCTTGTCGTCTATCTCCATTAGGTTTAGGTGTTAATGATATACGAATAGTATCACCTATACCTTGTTGTAATAAAATTGCTAAGGCAGCACTAGATGCTACAATAGCCTTACTATCCATGCCGGCCTCCGTTAAGCCTAAATGCAAGGCATAAGAACAACGCTGTGCTAACATTACATTTACAGCTACTAGATCTTGTAACTGACTTACTTTTGCTGATAAAATAATTTTATTTGCAGGCATCCCCAGTTCCTCTGCAAACTTAGCTGAGCAATAAGCAGATTGAACTACCGCTTCTCGCATTACTTCTCTGGTAGATTTACTTTGTTGCAACTTTTGATTTTCATCCATTAATCTAGTAAGCAACGTTTGATCTAATGACCCCCAGTTAACACCAATTCTTACAGCCTTATTATATTTCATAGCAATTTCTATTATTTGAGCAAATTGCTTGTCTTTTTTATCTTTGAAACCCACATTTCCAGGATTAATACGATATTTTGCTAAAGCCTGAGCACATTCTGGATAATCCGTTAATAATTTATGACCTATATAATGAAAATCACCAATAAGTGGTACATTATGACCAAGTCTAACTAATCTTTCCTTAATATAAGGAACCGCAGCAGCGGATTCATTTCGATCGACAGTTATTCTAACTAATTCTGATCCAGCCAAAGCTAAAGCAGAAACTTGCGCCACTGTTGCATCAATATCTGCAGTATCAGTATTTGTCATAGATTGTATTACCACAGGCGCACTACTTCCTATAAGCACCTTATCTACTTGTACTGTTGGTGTTTGTCGACGCGGTAATAAACCACCATTATAATGATATATATTATTCATCCGTTATTATACTTTATATTATAGTCACTAAATTAGAACTATTCTCAATTCTTTGCCATTGATCATCTAATTGATTATTAAACCAAGTTTGTTGTCTTTTAGCATAGTTACGTGTCTTTTTTATTATAAGTTCTATCATAGATAATTTGTCAATTTTTTTCTGCAAAAATAATTTTATTTCTTCTACACCAATCACTTTAGTTAAAGGTGAATCAGATGGTACATTTAATGTTAAAAAATCTTCCACCTCTTGGATAACACCATGTTGTAACATAATATTAAGTCTTTTTTCAATTAAACTAGTTAGATAATCTCTTTCAGGCATAAATAGATACCGCTTTATTGAAAAATCTTTTATTAAGTTATCACCCTTTTTAGATTGCCAATATAATAATGACTTCTCAGTGGATTCTTTTACTTCTAACGCTCTAACAATTCTTTGACCGTCAGTATTTTTGATAATTTTACTTATTGGATTATCTAATGTTTGTAATATTTTATGTAATTCTATACTTCCTATTTCACTTAACATCTTACGCCATTTTTGTCTAAGCTTAGCATCGATATCTGGAATAGCTGACAAGCCCCCTTCTAAAGCTCGGAAATATAGACCTGTACCACCGACAAAAACAATATTTTTATTTTTTAATTTATCATGTAACAAAAATCGTACATCATTATACCATCTACCTACAGAGGATATCTCATCATAGTTTAAATATCCATATAAATAATGCTCTATCTCTTGCTGTATTTCTATAGTTGGGCGAGCTGTTAAAATAGCTAACGGTGAATATTGTTGCATTGAATCACAATTAACTATGACCATATTATGCTTTTTAGCAATTTTATTAGCAAAATCAGACTTACCACTAGCGGTTGGTCCAGCAATTAAAACGATTTTACGATTTATCATAATCTAATTAACTTCTAATTTTTTTATAAATCTGAAAAATTGTATCATGACTATCACCTTCATTAGCAATTATATTTTCCTGATAAGTTAATTTCCATTTTGCACTATCTAGCTTAGGAAAATAAGTATCACCTTCTATATTAGCTAATACCCTAGTAAAATAAATCACCTCAGCATATGTCATTAATTGTTCAAATATTTTACCACCACCAATAACAAATATTTCAGCATCTTTACCAACTAACTGATATGCTTTTTCAATCGCCGCATCAGGACTATTAACTACGATAGCATTATCTATATGTAATTTTTCATTACGGGAAATAATTATATTTTGCCTATTAGGTAATATTTTTCCAATTGACACAAAGGTTGCATGTCCCATTATTACCACATGATTTAAAGTAATCTGTTTAAATCTTTTTAGATCACTTTTTAATTTCCATGGCATATCACCTTTATTACCAATTACTTGATTTTCTGTAGCGGCAACAATAAAAGAAATCATTACACCGCAACCTTAGCTTTTATATGTGGATGAGCTTTATAATCAATTAACTCAAAATCCTCATAATTAAAATTAAATATATCTTTTACCTCAGGATTTATAATCATTCTAGGTAAAGGATAAGGCTGCCGTGATAATTGCTCTTTAGCTTGTTCAAGATGATTTTTATACAAATGCGCATCACCAAAACTATGAACGAAGTCTCCTAATTTTAAATTAGTTACTTGTGCTACCATCATAGTTAACAGCGAATAAGACGCAATATTAAAAGGCACTCCTAGAAATATATCAGCAGATCTTTGATATAGTTGACATGACAATTTACCATCAGCAACGTAAAATTGAAACATACAATGACAAGGAGGCAACGCCATTTTATCAATAAATTCAGGATTCCAAGCAGATATTATCAAACGTCTTGATTCAGGGTTTTCATTTATTTGTTTGATCAAATTACTAATTTGATCAATACTAGCACCATCAGTAGTTAACCAAGAACGCCATTGTTTACCATATATTGGACCTAACTCACCGTTTTCATCAGCCCATTCATTCCAAATAGAAACATTATGTTCATTCAGATACTTAATATTAGTATCTCCTTTTAAGAACCACAATAATTCATAAATTATAGAACGCAAATGTAACTTTTTGGTTGTTAATAAAGGAAACCCTTGCTGTAAGTCAAACCGCATCTGATAACCAAAGATAGACTTAACCCCTGTATTAGTACGGTCTTGCTTGTCAGTCCCGTTATTCAGAACATATTCTAACAAATCTAAATAATTTTTCATAAGATTATGATTAACAGATTTGCTTAATTAAAAAAAGTCATTATCCACATAAAAAGATATTTTAAGATAATTTCCTAATTTCCTCTAATTTATCAAGTTTTTCAGCTACCAAATAATAAAAAGTTACTCTATTTTTATGGCTATCTTGCCTCATGCGAGAAGCTGTTTCATCTACAGCTTGCTTTGCTGGTTCTGGATCTACATGTAAAATCTTTTGCACCCAATTTTTAACAACATATGCTAATTCAGCTGGATCACCCGCCGCTACATAACGAGCATCTTTACCTTTCAATGCTATTGATAAATAACCTACTAATTTTCTTACAATATCTTCATCTACGCTATTACCTAGATAACGAGCAATATCATTAATATATCGTTGTAAATCGTTATTTTCATAAACTGACATTTGTAACTCCATTAATTATCATTACATATACAAATATAAATCTTGTTAGTAATATTAGTTCCATTAAAAAAGTCCTTTATCTAAACAATAAGTTTTGATATAATGAAATAGTTCGCGTAGCGAACTATGGTAATAAATGGGCAATATAATAACCTTATTGGACCCGGGGGCGGTACCCGGCGCCTCCACCATATTCCAACCTATAAGTTGGAATATGGTGGGGGCGAAACAGGATCGACAAAAGCGTAAAAATTGTTTTTTACTCGGTATTGTACCACCGTTATCGGGCTAATTAGTAGTTGCAAATGACAACTATGCGGGAGCACGTCTCGCTGCTTAATGTAGTGCGATAGTTCCAACTGAGTCTTAAGCTGTCGCAAGCTTAAGCGGGGTTCGAGGGCACCTGTCAACAGAAGCTCTCATCTTCTCATGATAATTATGTAAAATTTTTGATTATCTTATTATATACTCTTCCCTATTTTAAAAAATATGTATATATTAATAATATAAGATGGATGAGGAAATATAATGAGTAAAGACCATATTCGCTATGATATACTAATGCAAGATTCTTTAAGAATGTTAGTAAAGTCAGTATTAAGCGAAATATCCAAAACTGGAACACCAGGAGATCACTATTTTTTTATTACATTTTGCACTAACACAAAAGGTGTTATTATATCACCTAAACTCAAGGCTGATTACCCTGAACAAATGACTATCGTGTTACAACATCAATTTTGGGATTTGAAGGTAAATGACGAGCTGTTTGAAATATGTTTGTCCTTTAATTCACAACCTGAAAAATTAATTATTCCATTCAAATCTATTATTAAATTTATTGATCCTTCTGTGCCTTTTAAAATTGAATTTGATCAGACCTTAAAAAAAACCAACGAAAATATACAAATAAGTAAAAGTCACTCTACTGAAAATCCAAAGGTATCAACATCAAGACAAGAAACAACCGCACAAGATAAAGATACAGCATCACAAGATAATAAGATAATTTCTCTTGCTGAATTTCGTAAAAAACATAACCCTGACGCTGATTAATATTAACCATATTGAATTTTTACATGCATGATGACAATATCTCCTACGACTTTTCTTATTTATCTTCACTGAATGAAGAGCAAAAACTAGCCGTAACTACTACCGAAGGTCCTTTATTAGTTTTATCTGGTGCCGGCACTGGTAAAACTCGTGTGTTAACTAGTCGTATTGCTTATATTTTACAAAATAACTTAGCACAACCACATGAGATTTTTGCAGTCACCTTTACTAATAAAGCAGCTAATGAAATGAAATCCCGTGTGCAACATATGTTATCACATGCAAACTCTGATCTATATTGGATGGGGACATTTCATTCCTTAGGAGTTAAAATATTACGTAAAAATGCAGAGTTACTTGGTCTACATTCTAGCTTTACTATTTTAGATAAAAGCGATTCTCTTAAGTTACTGAAACAAATATTCACTGATAAAAATATCGATAGTAAATATTGGAAAGTTAAATCTTTTGCAGAATTACTAGATGATTGGAAGAATAGAGCCCTGCTCCCCGAAGACGTCCCCCCGTCAGAAGCAAATTTATTTGCTAATGGTAAAGCTATAGAACTTTATGCAGAATATCAAGATAGGTTGAAAATATTTAATAGCTGCGATTTTGGTGACTTATTATTATATCCAATAGAAATTTTCAAAAAATTCCCCCTTATTTTAGAAAAATATCAACAAAGATTTAAATATTTTTTAGTTGATGAATATCAAGATACAAATATTTCACAATATCAATTGCTAAAATTACTCTCCAAAAAAGAAAATAATGCCCTTATAAATTTATGTTGTGTTGGCGATGAAGATCAATCCATCTATGGTTGGCGTGGTGCGAGCATCAGCAATATTTTACGTTTTGATCAAGATTTTCCTGGAGCAAAAATAATAAGATTAGAAAAAAATTACCGCTCTACAAAACATATTTTAGGTGCAGCGTCTCATTTAATCGCACATAATAAAAATAGGTTAGGCAAAAATTTATATGCCGCTATTGATGCAAATAACATTAATGTACCATTAGTAAATGTATATTTCACACAAGATTCACAAGATGAAGCCCGAACTATAGCCAAAGAGATTGAAAAACTACATAAAGAAGGTCATCCGCTTAAAGAAATAGCAATATTAGTTCGTGCAACATTTCAAATGCGGGAAATAGAAGAATATTTTATTACTAGATCAATAGCTTATCGTATAATTGGCGGCACTAAATTCTACGAAAGACTGGAAATTAAAGATGCGTTAGCTTATTTACGTCTCACTATAAATAGCAATGATGATTTAGCTTTTGAACGTATAATCAACACACCAAAACGTGGTTTAGGCGCAAAAAGTTTAAGTAAAATATATGATTACGCGCGGCTAAAAAATATCTCTTTATTTGCGGCGGCTGAAAAATTAACTTATAGTGATGAGCTTAGTAAACAAGCAAAATCCGCTTTAACAATTTTTATAGAAAATTTTTTACGTTGGCAAAAAGAATTAAACCACTTTTCTCCAGCCGATTTAGCTAAAATTATCTTAGATGAATCAGGTTATTCAGCGATATATAAAATGGATAGCTCTGATGAAGCTAAGGAAAGAACTGAAAATTTAAAAGAATTGGTTAATTCATTAAGTTCTTATGATAATTTATATGAATATTTAGAACATATCAGCCTTACCTTAGACCGTGACAATAATATAGACACACAAGATACGGTCAATCTAATGACCTTACATGCCTCTAAAGGATTAGAATTTTCTACTGTTTTTCTAACCGGTTGGGAGGAAGGAATTTTCCCGCATGAACGTATTTTATCAAGTAGCCAAAGCTCCGCTTTATTAGAAGAAGAAAGGCGCCTAGCTTACGTAGGTATTACTAGAGCAAAAATTAATTTACACATTTTTTCAGTTAAATATCGTCGAATTCACGGACGTCATCAACCAAGTCAGCCCTCCCGCTTTTTACAAGAATTACCGATAGAACATATAAATAAAATTACTTCCTTATCACAATATAATGGTTATAATTCATTTTCTTTTAACCATAATAAATTACCTAATGGATATCCAACTCCTGGTTGGCAAAGAGCCGCCTTAGCTAAATCTGCTAAATTGCTAAATTCTTCACCACAATTTGAAAATAAAACTATACCAGCTAAACAATTTATTATAGGTGAAAGAGTATTTCATTTAAAATTTGGTTCTGGAACTATTCTAAAAATCTATGATGACAATTTAATTATTAATTTCGATAAAGCTGGTGAAAAAAACGTTTTAACTAATTATGTTACTCCGTTATAGAATGGTGATAAGCTAATAAATTACTAGCTTAATAACGAATTTTTTTGTAAAATAAACATACCCTCTATATCAGAAAGATTTCCATATGAAAAAGCTGCTCCTAATATTAATCACCTTCCTCTTATTACTCATCGGTGTTTATTATTATCATTCTTCTCCTGTAGGTAAGGATTTTAGATTGCATGCTACTGATAATAGAATAGTAACCTTACAAGATTTACATGAAAAGCCCTCAATAGTATTTTTTGGTTATACTCATTGTCCAGACTTCTGTCCTGCTACCTTCCTAGAGTTAAGCTTTTGGTTAGAGGAGCTAGGTGAGCAGACTAAAGATCTAAACATCTGGTTCTTTACAGTAGATCCTGAGCGTGATAGCCTCCCTATATTGAAAGATTATATTGAAAATTTTTCTAGTCAAATCGTAGGTATTACTGATGAACCAAAAAAACAATTTAAAGCATTAAAAAACTTAGGTGCTAATTGGAAAAAAGTCTTTTATGACACAAAAAATCCTAATGATTACACTTTAAACCATACAGCCGGTTTTATGCTACTTAAAAAAGGCGGTGCCTTACATAGTTGGATAGCTTTCGGCGAAGATCCAATTCTTTCAATGAATAAAATAAAAGATTTATTAAGTTATAAAGATGCAACAAATTAAATTTTCTCTAGAATTATCTACTTCACAAGCAGAAGAATTATATCATATTTTTTCTGATATTTTTGAAGATGAAGAATATCCGATCTGTATTACTGAATTAGATGAAAAAAATAATATTTTTGAATTTTCTATTTATGCTCCTCTTACAGCAAAAGATCATATAACCAAAGCAATCTCACAAATTTCTCCGGTTTATCTTTCTCAGTTGAAGCTAGAAGAATTACCTGAAATTGATTGGGTAGCACATAGTTTATCAACATTAAAACCTATCGAGGCTGGTTGTTTCTTTGTTCACGGTAGCCATGATCAATCTTCAATAGATAACGATAAAATCTCAATACAAATAAATGCTAATCAAGCATTTGGTACAGGTCATCATCAAACCACTCACCTATGTTTACAATTAATTACAAGCCATTATTCTAAATCAGCACCTAATTATTGTTTAGATTTAGGCACAGGTAGCGGTATTTTATCTATAGCCTTAGCTAAACTAGGAGCCCCTCATATAATTGCTACAGATATTGATCCTTTAGCTATTGAGATAGCTAAAGAAAATTTTACAATCAATAATGTTACTACACAAATTAAAGCATATGTTGCAGATGGTTTTTCAGATTCAAGATTAATTCATAATGTAAAATATGATTTAATAATAGCTAATATTTTAGCTGGTCCCTTAATCGAACTTGCTTCTGATATGTATAACCATTTAGCTGATGGTGGACGAGTAATATTATCTGGTATTTTAACTGATCAAAGCTTAAAAGTTATTGACGTTTATCATAAGGTTGGGCTATTCTGCAAAAATAAATTATCTTTAGGTGACTGGGTAGCTTTAGAATTTTCATCAAACAAATAGGAATTTAAATGTCTCATTTTAAAATACGTTTAGATCTACTACGTCAAGAAATGACAAAACACAATTTAGATTGTTTATTAGTGCCGCACGCGGATGAATTCCAAGGAGAATATATAGCCGAATATGCACAGCGTTTAGCTTGGTTAACTGGTTTTACTGGATCCGCTGGAGCTGCATTAATATTAGCAGATAGGGCAATTATTTTTGTAGATGGTCGTTATACTTTACAAGTAAAACAACAAACTGATTCTTCTTTGTATGAATATGAGGATCTAATTAGTTGTCCTCCTCATATTTGGCTAAGCAAATATGGTAATAATTTAACTATAGGATATGATCCTATGTTACATGTCATCAATGAAGTTGAGAATCTTAAAAAAGCTATCTCCTCACATAAAAATTCTCGTCTGGTATCTTTAGAACAAAATTTAGTTGATACCATTTGGGTAGATCAACCCGCCCGTCCATTAAATCCAATATATCTACATCCAATGTCATATAGTGGTCAAAGCTGCGAGGATAAATTAAAATTAGTTCAAGAAAGCTTAACTAAAACAGGAGCTGATTTCACTATATTAACCGATCCTTCTTCTACAGCTTGGTTGTTAAATATTCGTGGCAAGGATATTGATCATACTCCATTAGCGTTAGGATTTACCATCGTAGAACGATTTGGAAGTATCGTCTGTTTTATGGAAGAAGAAAAAATTACGACTGATATAACAAATATCCTTGGTCCAGTTTGTAAGTTCAAAAAACCTCAAGAATTATTACCTCACGTCGAAAATCTAGTAAAAAATAATAAAATAGCTTTATTAGACCCTGTTTTATGTTCTGAGAAATTTGCTCAAATTATTGACAATTTATCCGGTAAATATATTTTTGCTATGGATCCTTGTCGGTTACCTCGTGCCTGCAAAAATAAAGTTGAATTAGAAGGTGCGCGTAAAGCACATCTCTGGGATGGTTTAGCTGTAACAAAATTTTTATTTTGGGTGGAGCAACAACCTGAAAATAAAGTAACTGAATTATCTGCAGCAGAACAATTAGCTAATTTCCGTATAGAAGCAGCAAAAATTTTTGGTAGTAAATTAGAAGATCAGTCCTTTTCTACTATAGCTGGTTCTGGTGAACATGGCGCTATTATCCATTATAGAGTTACTAATGAAACTAATAAAATGTTGCGTCCTGGAGAATTGTTTTTAATTGATTCAGGCGGTCAATATAAAGAAGGAACTACGGATATTACCCGGACAATTCCGATAGGCAATGTAGATGATCAAGAAATAAAAAAACTTTATACCCTTGTTTTAAAAGGTTTAATATCTTTATCTTTAGCAAAATTTATACCACATAGCCGGGGCGCAGATCTTGATATATTAGCAAGGATAGCTTTATGGAAACATGGTTTTAATTATGCTCATGGTACTGGTCATGGAGTAGGTTCATTTTTAGCTGTACATGAAGGTCCTCAAAATATATCCTCTCGTGGAATGGCAGAACTACAAACTGGTATGATATTATCTAATGAACCTGGTTATTACCGGGCTGGCGCATTTGGTATCAGATTAGAAAATCTTATGGCCGTAAGTGCTCCTACCATTCCTGCGGATGGTGAATTAGAAATGCATTCATTTGAAACTCTTACCTATGTTCCTTTCTGTCGACAATTAATTGACACATCGCTATTAGATGCTGAAGAATTAGACTGGCTCAATAATTATCATGCTTCTGTATTATCTAAACTATCTTCCTATTTAACTGAGGCTGAAACTGCTTGGTTAACAGAATTAACAAAACCCCTATAAATTAACGTTCTTATTATTTAAACGGAAAAGATATGACAATTACTAATAAAGTAAAAAATACTCCTAACTCTAGCTTCGATTTTTTATTATCCTCTACTCCACCATCTGATTTACGTCAAAAAATTACAGATGCTTATCGAATGTCAGAGAAAGATGCAATAAAAAATTTACTAAATGATGCAAAACTAGATGAAACTATAAAAGCTGATGTCAAAAGAACAGCTCATTCACTAGCAAAATCATTACGCGATAAAAATAATAATAAAGGTCGTTCTAGATTAGTACAAAATCTTTTACAAGAATTTTCTCTTTCCTCTGAGGAAGGAATATCTTTAATGTGCTTAGCTGAAGCTTTATTACGTATTCCTGATAAGCAAACGCGTGATTTATTAATTAAAGATAAAATAGCGCAACGTGATTGGTATAATCACATAGGTAAAAGTAAATCTATTTTCGTAAATGCAGCTACTTGGGGGTTAGTAATTACTGGTAAATTAGTTGAGACACCTAAAGAATCTCACTTAAGTAGCTCTTTATTAAAATTGTTAAACAAAAGTGGTACCCCTATCATACGTAAAGCAGTGGATTATGCTATGCGCTTAATGGGTGAACAATTTGTAATGGGTGAAACTATTCAAGATGCTTTATCTAAGGCTATACCTTATGAAAAAAAGGGTTACCGCTATTCCTATGATATGTTAGGTGAAGCTGCACTAACAGAAGCTGATGCAAAACAATATTTACTATCATATGAAAATGCCATTAACGCCATCGGTAAAAATTCTAATGTAGATGCAGATATTTATAGTAAAGCTGGTATCTCAATAAAATTATCTGCTTTATATCCTCGATATGAAAGATCGCACCTCGATCAAGTAATGGATATATTATATGGTCGTTTAAAATCTTTAACTTTACTAGCAAAAAAATATAATATTGGTATTAATATCGATGCAGAAGAAAGTAACCGTTTAGAATTATCGTTAGATTTATTAGAAAAATTATGCTTTGAAAAAGAGCTTGAAAATTGGAACGGTATAGGTTTTGTTATACAAGCTTATCAAAAACGTTGTCCTTTTGTAATTAAAGAACTGATTGATTTAGCAAAACGTAGCGGACATCGCTTGATGGTACGTTTAGTTAAAGGTGCTTATTGGGATAGTGAAATAAAGCTAGCACAAGTAGATGGTCAAACAGATTATCCAGTATATACTCGCAAAATGCATACAGATATTTCCTATTTAGCTTGTGCAAAATATTTGCTTGATGCCCAAGAATATATTTATCCACAATTTGCGACGCATAATGCTTACACTCTTAGTGCTGTATATCATATGGCAGGCAGTGATAAGTCATATGAATTTCAATGTTTACATGGAATGGGAGAAAGCTTATATGCAAATGTAACGAAACCAAAAGCTGAAAATGGCTTAGGTGTTCCATGTCGTATATATGCTCCTGTAGGTACACATGAAACCTTACTTGCTTATTTAGTTAGACGGTTGTTAGAAAATGGTGCTAATAGTTCTTTTGTAAATCGCATTTCTGATCCTAATATCTCTTTAGAGGAATTATTAGTTGATCCGGCTACTCAAGTAGAAGAAGATGCAGCAAATAATAATGTGGAAATAGGTTCACCTCATCCAGTTATTAGCTTACCTCGTAATTTATATGGTAGCCAAAGGGATAATTCTTTCGGGTTAGATTTTTCAGATGAAAAAACCTTATCACAATTACAAGCTGATTTAGCAACAATAGAAACTGATAAAATAATAGCTACTCCTTTAGTTAACCATGATTATATAGCTGAAGAACCAAAATCAGTAATAAATCCTGCTGATCCAACTGATATAATAGGAAGCTGTAGTAAAATTAATCTTGATTCTATTCCTAATATTGTCAATGTAGCTAAAGATGCTTTTGATCAGTATAAACGTGTTTCTCCTGAAGTAAGAGCTAATATTCTACTAAAAACAGCTGATCTAATGGAAAGTCGTATTCCTTCATTGATTAATATCTTAGTTAGAGAAGCTGGTAAAACTTGCAATAATGCCGTTGCAGAAATAAGAGAAGCGATAGATTTTTTACGCTATTATAGCGCTGAGATAAAGCAAAATTTCAATAATGATAAACATAAAGCTCTAGGTGTAGTTGCTTGTATCAGTCCTTGGAATTTTCCTCTTGCTATCTTCACTGGTCAAATAGCTGCTGCTTTAGCAGCTGGTAACAGCGTTATAGCTAAACCATCTGACCAAACTCCTTTAATAGCTTTTGAAGCAGTGAAATTATTTTATGAAGCTGGCTTGCCAAAATCTGCTTTACAATTAGTATTAGGTAGAGGTTCTACCGTTGGTAATGCATTAGTTTCTAATCCAGATATCGCTGCTGTTTGTTTTACTGGATCCACAGAAGTAGCAAAAAACTTACATTCTCAATTATCTCAAAATTGTAAGGCTGGTCAAGAAATACCTTTAATAGCAGAAACTGGAGGAATTAACGCTATGATAGTTGATTCTTCTGCTTTAACCGAACAAGTAGTAACCAATGTTATTGCTTCTGCTTTTGATAGCGCTGGTCAAAGATGTTCAGCATTAAGAATTTTGTGCTTACAAGAAGAAATAGCAGAAAAAACCTTAACTATGTTAAAAGGAGCAATGGACGAATTACGTTTAGGTGACCCTCGTATATTATCTAATGACATTGGTCCTGTTATTGATAAAAAATCTCAAGACAATATTTTACAACATGTAAAAGATTGTAAAGATGCCGGTTACGAGATTTATCAATCTCAACAACATATTGATTTTATTAATAATAAATCAGATAATAGTTATTTTGTCGCTCCAACCTTAGTTAAGTTACAAAATTTCAACCAACTAAAAAAAGAAATTTTTGGACCAGTATTACATGTAATAACTTTTAAACAGTCTGAATTAGCAGAATTAATACAACAAATAAATGCAAGTGGTTATGGACTAACTTTAGGATTACAAACACGTATCGATAGCACAATTGACTTAGTCTTAAATAATGCTGAAGTAGGTAATATGTATGTTAACCGTAATATGGTAGGCGCCGTTGTAGGAGTCCAACCGTTTGGAGGTGAAAAATTATCTGGAACTGGTCCAAAAGCAGGTGGTCCTCTTTATCTGTATCGTTTTTTATCTGATTATCCTGAATTAACTATAGATCAAATTGCGACTTCACCTTCTGTAGTTTTACGTTGTAAAAATCAACATAATTATAATAGTGTACAGAAAACCTTCCTTGCTTGGTTAGAGAAGAATCAAAAAAATCATATAATTTCTGTATGGAACCATTATTTTTCTTTTTCTTTACTTGATTATATTTATCAGCTTACTGGACCTACAGGAGAATTGAATAATTATTATTTATCTCCTCGTAAAAATATCCTAGGTATATCATCTAACATAGATGATGCTTTAATACAGATGTGTGCAATATTATCAATAAATGCTAAAGTTATTTTTGAGAAAAAAGAACATATATTATCTATATATAATGATTTACCTGAAGAACTAAAATCATCTATTACATTAACTGATAACTGGCTAGATGATAACGTCAATATTAACAGCGTTATTTATCACGGTAGTGCAGAATCATTACCAGAATTAGCTCAGAAAATCGCTAGTAAAAATGGTGAAATAATCTCCATTCAAAGAATAGACCATGGTAAAAGCAACATTAAACTAGAACGTTTATTCTTAGAACACTCTGAAAGTATAAATACTGCTGCTGCAGGTGGTAATGTTAGCTTAATGACCATAGACTTTTAACTATCTAAAAATTATCCTCTAATGATTAGTCATTAGAGGATAATTAATAATATAGATATTAAAATATATACTATTAACGCCTACCAGAACTCAAATTAGCTATTATAATAACTAACCATCAGTTAGATGATGACCTGAATATTATTAACGTTATTCAGCATGGTAACAATGAATGCTTATTATTTATCACCTCATAAAATATCCTAGGTACATCATTAGACGATGCTTTAATACAGATGTGTGCAATATTAGCAATAAATGCTAAAGTTATTTTTGAAAAAAAGAACATATATTATCTATATATAATGATTTACCTGAAGAACTCAAATTAGCTATTATAATAACTAACCATCAGTTAGATGATGACCTGAATATTATTAACGTTATTCAGCATGGTAACAATGAATGCTTATCATTTATCACCTCATAAAATATCCTAGGTATATCATTAGACGATGCTTTAATACAGATGTGTGTAATATTAGCAATAAATGCTAAAGTTATTTTGAGAAAAAAGAACATATATTATCTATGTATAATGATTTACCTGAAGAACTGAAGTCATCTATTACATCAACTGATAACTGGCTAGATGATAACGTCAATAACTTCGTTATTTATCACGGTAGTGCATAAGCATTACCAGAATTAGCTCAAAAAATCGCTAGTAAAAATGGTGAAATAATCTCCATTCAAGAATAGACCATAGTAAAAGCAATATTAAACTAGAACGTTCATTCTTAGAACATTTAGAAAGTCTAACAATACTAACTTCTGCAGCTAGATAATGTTAACCTATGATATAGACTTTAGCTATTAACTGTCTAAAAATTTAGCTTTTAATAATTAAAAGATATTTAATCTTGATATTCTTTTAAAATTTTAAACCATTCATCTTGTGGCATGATTTGTATATTTAATAATTCTGCTTTAGCCTTTTTACTACTAGATTTTTCTCCTATAATTAAAATATCAACTTTACTCGAAATAGCTGATACAACTTTTGCGCCTAATCTTTTGGCTTGTGTTTTAGCTTCACTTCTAGACATATTATTTAAAGATCCAGTAAAAACAATTGTTTTACCTGCTATAGGTGAATCCTTCTCTATTATTATTCTTTCTTGCGGTAAGATTGTTATTTCTTTTAATAAATTATCTAACAAATTGATATTATTAGTTTCCGCAAAAAACTGATAAATGGCCTCGGCCATTATTTCACCTAAAGAGTCAATATTAACTAAAAGACGTTGCTCAACCGCTTGTAAAAAATTTTCATAAGTAAGATATTGTTCCGCAATATTTTTCGAAGTTGTTAAACCAATATGAGGAATTCCTAACGCATAAATAAAACGATATAAAGGAATTAGACGACTATTATTTATAGCATTAAATAAATTTTTTACAGAATCTTCTCCAAATCTATATAATTTATCTAACTTCTGTAAGGAGTTTTTTTGTCTTTTTTCCAAGGTAAAAATATCTACGGGATTTTTAATTTTTAAATCCTCATTTTCTATCTCAAATAAAAATTTGAGCTTTTTTTCTGCTAATCCTTCAATATTAAATGCATCACGTGATACAAAATGTTTTAATCGCTCAATGGCTTGAGCAGAACAATTAAAAAATCCTGTGCATCGTTTAATATTTTCGCCCTCTTCTTTAACAATAGGACTACCACAAACAGGACAATTATTTGGAAATCTAAAAGGCTCAGAGTTTAACTGACGTTTTTCAATAATAACATCCACTACTTGTGGTATTACATCGCCAGCCCTTTGTATTATAACAGTATCGCCAACCCTTATATCTCTGCCCTCTCTTATTATTTTTCCATTAGTCGATCTACCCGCAATATAATCTTCATTATGTAAGGTAGCTCTAGTAATAGTAACACCGCCTATCGTTACTGGTTCTAAAATAGCAACAGGAGTTAACACTCCAGTACGCCCTACTTGAACATCAATTTTATTAATTTTAGTAATTTTCTTTTCAGCAGGAAATTTATGTGCGATAGCCCAACGTGGTGCTCTAGAGACAGCCCCTAATCTTTTTTGCTGCTGTAAATCATTTATTTTATAAACAACACCATCAATATCGTAATTTAATTCATCTCTTTGGCTTTTTATATATTCATAATGATCTAATAAATCTTGTAACGAATAGCATAACTTAAGCATAGGATTAACTATAAAGCCATATTCAGCAAATTTCTCAATCATTCCAAACTGACTATTAGCTGGTAAATATGAAATCTCACCCCAAGCATATACAAAAAATCTTAATTTTCGTTCTGCAATAATATCAGTATCTAATTGCCTTAATGAACCAGCGGCGGCATTTCTTGGTGTAGCAAATTTTGATTTCTGTTTGCTATCTGCAGATATAATTAAACTACTATCATTATTTAATGCAAAAAAATCAGATTTTTGCATGTAACATTCTCCTCTAACTTCTAAGATATCAGGAATGTTTTTACCGTGTAATTTTAAAGGGATATCTGCAATCATCTTAGCATTTTGTGTAACATTTTCTCCATTTGTACCATCACCCCTTGTCGAAGCCTGAACTAATATACCTTTTTCATAACGTAATGATAAAGATAATCCGTCAATTTTAGGTTCTGCTGTGAGTGAAATATTGTCATCTATACCTAAAGATAAATAATTTCTAACTCTAGTTAAAAATTCTTCTACATCTTCTGCAGAAAAAGCATTATCTAAAGATAACATAGGAACTTTATAAGTTATTTTAGCTAATTTTTCTGATGGTTTAGCTCCAACTTTATTTAATGTCTGACTAGCAATATGTTCTAAATCAGGATATTTTTTAACTAATATATGTAATTTACGACGCAACATATCATATTCATCGTCATCTATCTCTGGATTATCCAGACTATAATAAAGATAGTCATGTCTATTTATTTGTTCAATTAACTTATATATTTCTTGTTTTTCATTAAACTCTGAATCAAAATTCATAATTACTCCAAATAATATTAATTAATGCTCTCATCAATATATTAACTAGTTTTTTGCTTATAAAGTCATTGCATTACCTGACAAAATTAACTACTTGGCTATTATTGTTCAGCATTAATCTTATAAATAATTCTAGCTAACCACTAATATCAACTAATTATCTTTAATAATAAACTATTCGCTGCGTATCTATCGCGGAAATTATTTTATTATCTGACAAAATTAACTACTACTATTATGGTTCAGCATTGAGCTTATAAAGAATTTAAACTAACTTATTAATATCACCTAATAATTATATATTAACTCAGGATTTATTAGTGAAATGATTTATTACCTAACACCAATAAAGCAAATCTATTACTATTTGTTCAGTATTAATTTTATAAATAATTTTAACTAAACCACTAATATGAACTTATAGTTTCCAATAATAAACTATTAGCTGCAGCTCTTGCTTCTGAAGTTATTTTATCACCTGACAATAAACGAGCTAATTCTTCCTGTCGTTGTTCAGCGCTAATCTTATAAATATTAGTAGCTGAAGAGCTTTCATCCAGTGTTGATTTCTGAATTAAAAAATGATTAGTCGCATAAGCTGCTACTTGAGCAGCATGAGTCACACATAAAGTTTGTACTTTTTTTGATAATTTTGCTAAATGTTGACCAATAGCAGCAGAAACGGCTCCTGACACACCTGTATCTATCTCATCAAATACCAAAGTTGCCACACTATCATTTTCTGCTATGCAAACTTTTAAAGCTAATAGTAAACGAGCTAATTCTCCACCTGACGCAACTTTCATCATTGGACCCGCTACAGTATTTGGATTAGTTTGCACCCAAAATTCTATTTTATCAAACCCAGTTGTTTTAGTAATATTATTATCGCTAAATATTTTTACAATGAATGTAGCTTGTCCTAACTTTAAATTATTTAATTCTTGTTGCATTGCCTCCATTAATTTGTGTGCAGCATCCTCTCGCAATTTAGATAATTGCTCAGCTTCACAGCAATAATTTTTATAAGCCAAATCCAATTGTTGTACTAATTTAGTTTCTAAAATTGTGTCATTCTCTAATGTTAATAAAGAATTTTCATAGTCTGATAATAACTTAGGCAACATATCTACTGAAACATTATATTTACGTGAAGCCGCCCGCAAAGCAAATAATCTCTGTTCTGTGTCTTCTAATTCGTTTTCATTAAAATCTAATCCATTTAATAAAGCAGAAATATTATAATCTAATTCATTTAATTCAGTAACAATTTTATCTAAAGAAATGATTAAAGGTTCTAATATTTTTTGTTCCTCTGGCTCTTTTCTTTCAAAACGTCGTAAAAAATTTGCTAAGGGCGCAATAGGCGAATGCTGACCAGAAATAAATTTTTCAAAATCACTAATATCAGTAGCAATTTTTTCTATTTTCATTAAATTAGCTCTTTTTTGTGCTAAATCTTCTTCCTCTCCTTGAATAACATTTAACTTAGCCAATTCAGCGACACTTGCTTTTAAATATTCTTCCTCTCTAGCGGAATTTAAAATTTTCTCTTTATGTTCATCTAACTTTTTATTTAATTGATGCCAAACCTGGTAAGTTTCTTCTACTTTATTACGTTGTTCGAATAAATTACCAAAATTATCTAATATATCCATATGAGCATCAATATCAATGAACGCTCTATCAGCATGTTGACCATGCAATTCTACTAATTTTTTACCTAAAGTTTTTAAAAAAGCTATACTAGTAATTTTGTCATTAATATAAGCTTTAGATTTTCCATCTCTATATTGTATTCTTCTTAAAATAAGCCTATCTTCAACTTCAAAATCATTAGCCCTTAAAAAATCATTAGCCGGGTGATTATTATCTAGATCAAAAACTACTGATACACTACCGTATGGCATCTCTGCCCTTACCAAGGCTGCATCCCCACGACCACCTAATGCAAGTGCAAGAGCATCTAATAAAATAGACTTTCCTGCACCTGTTTCTCCAGTAAAGACAGAAAAACCTTGAGTTAAATCAATTTCTAACTTATCAATTAAAACAATATCTCTAACAGATATATGTGATAACATATTAACAAGCTCCATAAAATTTATGCTTGTACTGTAACATAATTACTGTGTTAATAGTGAATTAACATATCCATACCATTCACTATTAGGATAATTTTTTTCTAACACTAAAGCATATTTCTGTGCTGAAGAACTTATTCCAATAGCTATATATGATTCCACTAATCTAGCTAAAGCTTCTGGTACTTGTTTAGTATCACCAAAGTCATTTATGACTGTTTCAAATCTATTAATAGCAGCCACATAAGAGTGTTGTTGTTGATAATATCTACCTACTTCCATTTCTTGTCCAGCTATTTGATTACGTGCAATTTCTATTTTCTCTTTTGCATCTTTAGCATAAGAGGAATTAGGATTTATTTTAATTACTCTTCTAAACCAATCAATTGCTTCATGACTTATAGATTGATCTCTATCGATGTCAGAAATTTTAGCAAATACTGAGTTAGCAATTAAATAATATATATATTCCAATCTATTTGAACTAGGGTATAATTGCAGATATCTTTTACCAGCATCTTCTGCCTCATCAAACTGACCTAAATGATAACTTAGCTCCGCTTCAGCTAATAAAGATGCCTCTGCCCAAGGTGAAAAAAGATCTTTTTTATTAATGATAGAATATTTAACTAAAGCAGCATCAAACTTACCCTCGTCCATATCTTGTTGCGCTAGTTCAAATAGCTCTTCTGGGGGTGCTGCTTCTAATATTTTTAATCTCTTGTTATTATTAACTGAAGAACACGCCGGTAGCAAAACAATAAAACTCAAGGTCATCAATAGGCTAAGCAATTTTCTATTTTGCCACATTTAAAAATTCTCCAACTATAATTCTTCACTTATTACTAAAACAATATCATTAATTAATATTTATCTTTGATATATAAGTATTTTTAACAATATGCTATTTATTTCCCTGCTGCCGCAAAAAAGCAGGTATTTCCAATTGTTCTTGTTGCTCTGGATCAAACTCATTTTTTTTACGAGTTTGTTGATTAAAATTTCTATTATAATCTATATTATAATCGCTCTTATTATTATTCTGATATATTTCATCTGCTGGCTCAAGTTTAGCTAATCCATCAGTTGCTTTACGTCCACCTCTCAAACTATGAGTAATTTTTTGCCATAAGCCTCTAGGAGTAGCCTCTTCTCTTTCGGTGAAATTATAGTCATCTATATCCTGTTTGTAACTATCTATAATATCTGGATATTCATGACGATTTAATCTTTCTTGCACTAATGTCTTTACTTGTATTTGTGTATTCATAGATGTATTATCTTGCGGGGTATCATCTTTATTATATTGAAAAGCTTGAGCTTTCGCCGTAGTTTCTGCCCTCATAATACCTACTGTTGTATCTTGATTTACACTTTGTTCAACTAAATTATCATATAGTTTTTCTGAATTTTTATCTATTATATCTTGATTAATTTTTTGAGAAAATCTTGAATAATTCTCTAGTTTATTATCTAAAATATTGCTTTCTTCGGTTTTTTTATCAAATTCATCAACTAAATTATTACTAACAATATTTTTCTCTAACTGAATTTCTAAATTAGCATCTTTATTAGTTATTTCCTTATCAGCAGTTACATGTTTTATTGGTTCATTAATAATTTTAGTATTT
This sequence comes from Bartonella sp. DGB1, assembly GCF_041345015.1. Lineage (NCBI taxonomy): Bacteria > Pseudomonadati > Pseudomonadota > Alphaproteobacteria > Hyphomicrobiales > Bartonellaceae > Bartonella > Bartonella sp. DGB1. The sequence goes on along the minus strand of NZ_CP166769.1, from coordinate 505,995 downwards.
ACCGTAGAAAAATTAGATACTTTTTCTCTATCATTATAATTTTGTTCATCATCTATTAAATCAGAATTATCAATTCCAGTAGCAACTACAGAAACTTTAATTGTTCCATCCAAACTATCTTCATGTGTTGCTCCAACGATAATATTAGCATCTGGGTCTACTTCTTCTCTTATTCTTGTAGCAGCTTGATCTACTTCAAATAAGGTAATATCATTTCCTCCAGTTATAGATACTAATAATCCTTTAGCGCCTTTCATAGAAGTTTCATCTAACAAAGGATTAGAAATAGCAGCTTCGGCAGCTTTAACAGCTCTATCTTCACCAGATGCTTCTCCTGTTCCCATCATAGCTTTACCCATCTGATGCATTACAGATTTAACATCAGCAAAATCTAAATTAATTAAACCCTCTTTTACCATAAGATCGGTAATACAAGCTACCCCTGAATATAAAACTTGATCAGCCATAGAAAAAGCATGCGCAAAAGTAGTTTTTTCATTAGCTACTCTAAATAAATTTTGATTAGGTATTACAATTAACGTATCAACATATTTTTGTAACTCTTCGATACCAGCCTCAGCGGCTTTCATTCTTCTAGGACCTTCAAAATGAAATGGTTTTGTGACAACGCCTACAGTTAAGATACCTTGTTCTCTAGCAACTTTTGCAACAACTGGTGAAGATCCTGTTCCAGTTCCTCCACCCATGCCTGCAGTTACAAAACACATATGTGTATTTGATAAATGATCTCTAATTTCATCTAAACATTCTTCAGCAGCTGCTTTACCTACCTCTGGATGAGAACCAGCTCCTAAACCTTCAGTAACAGAGGCCCCTAATTGAATAATTCTTTCAGATTTAGAAGACATAAGAGCTTGAGCGTCGGTGTTAGCTACAACGAAATCTACGCCTTTTAATCCAGCCGCGATCATATTATTGACTGCATTTCCACCACCGCCTCCAACTCCGAAAACTGTGATACGAGGCTTAAGCTCGGCAATGTCAGGTTTTTTAAGAGTTATTGGCATATCGTCATCCTTTTCACAATGTGTGCAGCTTTATTTTAACCATTTTGTAATAAAAGATAAAGGCTTTTCATATTCTATCATTGTTAATTGATCAATGGGCGTAATTATATTTTGTAGCGATATTTGCTGCCGTTGTAACATTTGCGGATAAACAGCGAGCCCAACTAATGTTGAATAACTACCATTACTTGCTGCTTTATCCAAACCAGCAACACCAAATGGTCGACCTTGTCTTACTTGTGCTTTTGTTAATTCTGCAATCGCTTCTTTCAGCCAAGGTAACAAACTTGCTCCACCCGTAATTACAATATTACGACTTAAAATATTTCCTACCCCTGCATTATATAGCCGCTTTCGCAGTAATTCAATAGTTTCTTTCACTCTTGCCCTAATTATGGAAGACAAAAAAGAATAACTATATTCTTCACGGCAATGTCCTTCTCCTGGTACAAAAGAATTTACTGTAAAATTCTTCATATCATTTTTTTGATCTACTCGATAAGCTCCATAAGCTAATTTTATTTTTTCAGCTTCTATGATATTAATATTTAATACAGTAGCAATATCTGAAGTTACCATATCGCCACCCATATTAATTGAATCCACATGAATTATTTTTTCATCTTTTACAACACATGCACTTGTAGAGCCAGCACCAAAATCTATACATACCACCCCGTTTTTTGCATCATCAGCGGTAATAGATGATATTGCACTAGCTACTGGAGCAGGTACAAAAGACTCTACTGCTAACTGAGCTCTATTTAAACAAACTTCTAAGTTACATAAATTTTGCCTGTCCGCTAAGATAGCATAAACATCGACATCTAATTGATCAGCATACATATGCATAGGATCAACTACTCTTGTTTTACCACCTATATAATAGTTAATAGGTGCTGCATATAATAACTTTTGCGGTATATCTTCTATATTTTTTAAACTATATTTTATTACATTTTGAATTAGTCTTTTATTGATATTTTGTTCTATAAATTTTTTAGAACCACGACAATTATAATTATAAATATGATTACCGGACAAACTAACTATTAACGAATTTACTATAACTCCAGCTTGCGTCTCAGCTCGATCAACTGCAATACGAATAGCACTTTCTGCAGCAGCCATATCTACTACGGATCCTCTACTTATTCCATGTGATCTTTGACAATAAAATCCTAACTTTTCAATTTTATGAGTACGCTGATATAAACTTGTTGTTTCTGGTTGCGGCACTAATCTTACTATCATACAAGCGACTTTATTTGAACCAACATCTAACAAGCTTAATATTCTAGATTTACTTCTAAAATTAGTAAGCGTAGTTGAACGATTGAATAACCCCATACAACTTTCCTAACGTACTAACAAAGACGACATATTAGGTGCATTTTTCAATGCACTTCTAATTCGCGCGTCATTCAAACTTTTAATTTTATTCGTAACTTGCAAAGTAATTCTATCCTCTAACCGCAAGTCAATTACATTTATATCTTTTAAAAAAGAACTATATTTTTCTTGTAAAAAAACAAGCTGTTTAATTTTATCTTTCCAATTAAATTCTGGTAATTTAACCTGTACATTATCACGTAATAAAATATCCCATCTTCTTCCTGATACCCAAATAAATCCAGAAATTCTATTTAACAATACTGGATATTTTTTCAAAGAATTCCATAATTCTACAAATTTAGTTACATCTGCCTTTCCTGCTATTAGAGGTAAAGCTGGCAGTTGATCTCTCTCTAGGTTAGTCAATATAGTTCCAAATTTATCTACTAATTTAAAATTATCTTCTATCTGTAAGATAGCAAATGGTTTTCTTTCAACAACATCTATATTAATATTATTAGGATAATATTTAGTTAACGAAACTTTCTCTACCCACGGAAGTTGTTCTATCCTTTTTTTAGCTTCCCAAATATCAAAATCTAAAATTGATTGATCTTTTTGATAGGCTAAAATTTCTAAAATATTCTTTTCTTTTAAATAATGTAAACCGGTAATATTTACTTTTGTAACTGTAATACCTAAATATTTAGAAACATTATTAACGATCATAGTTAAATGTCCACCAATAATAGCTCCATAAACGAAAGTTAATAGAAACAACCATATACTTAAATAAATTCCAAATCTTTTAGGTAACACCGGAAAAGCGCGGCAAAATTTTACCATGGCAAAAGAAAAGCTTTTCCACCAACGATGAATTATATTAATAGATATTTTATTTTTGTACATTTTTGTATCAGTTATTAACGCCTGCAAGAAGCATCCTCCACCATCCACTCTAATAATTCACTAAAAGATATGCCCGCCGCTTTTGCGATATCTGGCACAAGAGATGTTTTTGTCATTCCAGGCTGGCTATTTAATTCCAACCATATTAATTCACCAGTATCCTCATTAAAACGGAAATCTGATCTGCTAATTCCACGACACCCTAAAGCTATATGAGCATTTACAGACATTATCTCTATTTGTTCGTAAATATTTGGTAAAATTTTTGCAGGACAAATATGTTTTGAACCATTTGTTGTATATTTTGCACTATAATCATAAATTTTTGAATTAACATCGACAATTTCACAGACCCCCAAACTTTTATTACCCATAACCGCGCATGTTAACTCTCTACCTGGAATATATTTTTCTACTAATAATTGCTCATCAGATTTCCAATTAGCTTTATTAATTATGTCAGAAATATTTTCATTATCATTAGCAACCAAAAATACACCTACACTTGAACCACCGCCTAACACAGGTTTAATAATATAGGGTCTTTTAAGTGGGTCGCCCTTTAATAAATCATTTTTATTAACAACTACAGAAGGAGCTACGGTAACATCAGCAGATGACACAATTTTTTTAGAAAGATCTTTATTCATAGCTAATGCAGAAGATAACACACCAGAATGACTATAAGCTATTTGTAAATATTCTAAGATACCTTGAATGATACCATCTTCGCCATATTCGCCATGCAGCATATTTAACACTATATCAGGGTTCAAATTTTGTAAACTTTGTATCAAACTATGATCAACATCTAATCTAGTTACCTTATACCCTAAGTTTTCTAAAGCTTCTGCGCTGGCTTCTCCTGACGCTAAACTAACTTCTCGCTCTGCTGATAGACCTCCCATTAATATTACTATGTGTTTTTTAGCCATAACATCATCTCCTATGAGAGTCTTTTTATAGATAAAATTTTTCTAAATAGTTAATAAATCTCCCTTTACCCGTAATTAACATATCATTCAAAGCTGTTAATTATTTATCTTTTTTAGTTGACCAATGATATCTATTTCCCACTCTAGTTCTATCTGCTTTTGCTCTAACACTTTATTCCGCATTAATTCTCCTAGTGTTTCTAGGTCATAAGCTGAGGCTTCATTAAAATTCACCATAAAGTTACAATGTAAAGGTGACATTTGTGCACCTCCATATTTAAATCCTCTTCCACCTACCTCTTCAATCAATTTCCAAGCAGAATAGCCTGCTGGATTTTTAAATGTTGACCCGCCAGTTTTTTCTTTAACGGGCTGCATTTTATTACGGTGAGATTGTACATTTTCAATATCTTGTTGTATTTTTTGTGGGTCTTCTTTTTCTGCTATAAAAGTAGCATCAATAAAAATAATATCTTTAGGCAAACTACAATGTCTATAACTATATCCCATCTCAGATACATTTATTTTATGTAATTTTCCTTGTAAATCTAATATTGTTACTTCCTGTAATAATTGACTTGTTTCTAAACCATTAGCTCCTGCATTCATGCGCAGAGCTCCTCCTATTAACCCTGGAATACCCTGATAAAAATGGAAATTACCTAAAGCATTTTTTAAAGCAAAATTAGAAAGCCACTTATCTGGAGCACCAGCTCCAACAGAGACCAAGTTAGGTGATAATAATTTAATGTCTCCAAATATCCTTGGCGATAATCTTATAACAAATCCTTGTAATCCTCCATCTCTTACCAAAACATTAGAACCCATACCTATTAATTTTATAGGTATATCTTTTGGTAATAATTTAATAAATTTAATCAAATCCTCTAAACTTGCAGGCTCAAATAAAATTTCTACCTGACCTCCAGTTCTAAACCAACTAGCTTTACCTAGTTCAAAATTAGGAGTAAAATTTCCTTCAATATCTATAAATTTATCTTTCAAATCATTAAATAACTTTACACCATCTATCATTTATTATACCTTTTATTTAGCTCAATAGGCAACTCATAAGACCAACTAGTAATATTACCAGCTCCAACGCATAATACTAAATCATCTGCTTTACTATTACATTGTAAAAAATCTATTATTTCTTCTAGATTTTTTAAGTGATAAGTTTCTTTCTTACCTTGATCATGAATTCTATTTACCAAATTAATAGAATTCATACCTTCAATAACTTCTTCTCCCGCTTCATAGACTGGAGTAACAATAATAATATCCGCTAAATTCATACAATTAACAAATTCCTCAAATAAATTAGCCAATCTACTATATCTATGCGGCTGCATAATTAAAATTACTCTACCTGAACAACTATCCCTTGCTGCTTCTAACACAGCTGCTATTTCTACCGGGTGATGCGCATAATCATCATAAAAATTCACACCTCGCCATGATCCAGTTAAGGTAAATCTACGTTTTACCCCAGAAAAATTCTTCAACCCTCTTCTAATAGCCGCTTCACTAACTCCAATAGTATAAGCTACAACTATAGCAGCCAAGGCATTAGAGATGTTATATTTTCCTGGTAATGGTAATTCTAAAGACTTTAACTCAATATTTCCTTTACGCTTCCGTGGTTTTATCAAAACATCGAAAATAGTTCTACCAGATTGTACCATGTAATTAGTGCATACTACATCCGCACTATCATCAAATCCATAAGTTACAATACGTCTATCTACAATTTTACTTGCTAAATCTCTCACTATTGGATGATCATTACATAATACTGCTAGCCCATAAAAAGGAATATTTTCAATAAATCTTTTAAAAGCTGCTATTACATTGTCATAATTATGATAAAAATCTAAATGCTCTGGATCAATATTAGTTACTACAGCAATATCCGTAGGTAAATTTAAAAAGGTGCCATCACTTTCATCAGCTTCAACAACCATCCAATTACCTTTACCTATATAAGCATTAGTACCATATGCATTTATTATACCTCCATTTATTACTGTAGGATCATATTTTCCTTCATTCAGTAAAGTGGCTATAATAGAAGTAGTAGTAGTTTTACCATGCGTACCACCTATAGCAATAGATTGCCTAAACCGCATTAACTCGGCTAGCATTTCAGCTCTTTTAACAATTGGTATACGTCTTTCTCTAGCTCTTTTTAATTCTATATTAGTCGCTTGAACGGCGGTTGAGACTACTACAACATCTGCCTCCTCTACATGTTTAACATGATGACCTATAAAGATTTTAATACCTTTCTGCCTTAAACGAATAACATTAGAATTTTCAACTTGATCAGACCCTTGGATTTTATAACCTAAAATATGTAATGCCTCAGCAATACCACTCATTCCAATCCCCCCAATTCCGATAAAATGAATACAACCAATATTTAGGGACATTTTCATAGTTTTAGATCCTTTTTTATAATATCAATAGATTTTTTATTCATCATGCCTTGTGTTAATTTAAATAAATTTTTATTAATATCAGCAGGAGATTTTTCATAAAGATTTTTCGCTTGAATTTTAAATTTTTCACTATTAGTGAGTAAATTAGTTAAAATATATATTAATTTTTCTACATTTAAGTCATTTTCTTTTATTACTGTTATCGCACCGCTTTCCACTAAATATTCAGCATTGAGTGCCTGATCATGATCTAAAGCATGGGGAAAAGGTATCAATAAAGCCGGGCGTCCCATAGCTGATATTTCAGTTACAGTAGATGCACCTGCTCTTGATATAATAAAATGAGCTTTTTTCATCAATAAAGGCATATTAGTAAAAAATTCTGAAAGCTCAAATTGCAAACCTAAATCACTGTAAATTTTATTAAGTTTTTGATAATCGTGATTGTTTCGCACTTGTTGAGTTATAGAAAATTTTTTTAATATTTCTTTATCTAATTTAGGTAAAGTCTCGGCAAAAATCTCAGTAAAAAAACTTGCACCCTGACTTCCACCAAAAATTAATAAATTAAATTTTTCTTCTTCATTCGGTATATTATAATCCGCGGGTAATTGCTTTAATACTTCTTCTCTTAGAGGAATTCCAGTAACCAAAGTCTTATAAGAATATTTATTATCAGACAAAGGAAAACCTAAAGCTATTGCCTTTACCCAACGCGATAACAGCTTATTTGCTCGTCCCATTACTTTATTTTGTTCATGTATTAAAGTAGGTATAGAATTTAACCGAGCAGCAAATACAGGAGCCAAAGTAGGATATCCTCCAAATCCTACTAATAATTTTGGTTTATATTTTTTAATCAATTGATTAGCCTTATAAAGACCTTTCATTAAAGTAAAAATAGTTTTAATTATTTTAACAGGATTTTTACTATTTATTGTCGCTGCTGGTAGCGCATATATTTTATCAAAAACATTACTATTAACAAACTTTTTTGCTCTATTATCAGTAAATAAAATTATCTGCACTTTTTCTTTTCTTAATTCTTCAGCTAAGGACTGTGCTGGAAATAAATGTCCTCCGGTTCCTCCTGCAACTAGAATTATTACGTTATTATTTTTCACTTTTGCCTCATATAATTATCTGTTATAAAAAAATATTTTAGGATATTTACGGGTAAGTCCTAATAATAATCCTATTGCTATAGCACTAGCTATTAACGATGATCCTCCATAAGATATTAAGGTTAATGTCATTCCCTTAGAAGGTATCAAGTTAACATTCACAGATATATTAACCAGCGCTTGCAGGATTAGCAATAATGCGAGTCCTGCGATAGCTAATCTTTTAAATAAATCTGATTGCTGCATAGACAAATAAATTAACCTGACAAATAAAACAAGGTATAACAGTAAAATAATAATACAAAATATAATTCCAAATTCTTCTGCCGCCACTACAAAAATAAAATCAGTATAACTATCTGGTAAAATATTTTTAATTTTTCCTTCACCAGGACCAACCCCAAACCATCCACCTTTTTTAATAGCATCAATTGCTAATTCGGTCTGAAAATTATTCCCCTCACCAGTAATAAAACTAATAATTCTATTTCTAAAATGTGAAACATAAAAATAAGCTATCATCGTTATAGTGGCCAATATTCCAACCAAGGGCATTATTAAAATCAACGAAGCTCCAGATAAAAAATACATAATTGACCATATTAAAAAAATCAAAATCATTTGGCCATAATCTGGTTGTAAAATTAATAAAGTAGCAACCACAAGTAAACTTACAAACATAAGTATTTTTAAAGTCAGGTTATTATATTTAACAGCATATATCATCAAGAAAGCAGAACATATTATATAAAATGGTTTCATAAATTCAGATGGCTGTAACGATACTCCAGCAAATGCTAACCATCGCTTAGCCCCTTTAATTTCTATTCCATTAAAAAGAGTTAACAAAAGTAACAATATAGAGAAAAAAAACAGCAAAAAAGATAACTTACAAATATTTTCTACCGACAAAAATGATATAGCTATCATTATTGATAATGCTATTAACAAATAAATAACATGTCGTATAACAAAATAATAATAAGGTAAAGAATATTTCTTTGCAATTGCAGGTGTAGAAGCAAAAGACAAAATAAGCCCTACCATAATTAATAGTAAAGCTATCACTAGCAAGCTCCTATCCACAGTACGCCACCACTTAAATAAAAACCCACCCTGCTTAACTTTTAGCACCATTTTATTACCTTATAGCAAATATATATTATATAATTTGTTGAACCAATTGTTTAAATTTATCTCCTCTTTGAAGATAATTATCAAATTGGTCAAAACTAGCACAAGCTGGTGATAATAAAATAATATTTTGCTTATTACTAGTTTGACTTATAGCATTTTGAAAAGATTTTACTACTGCAGTTTCCATATTATGACAAATATCATATTTAACCTGTCCAACCAAATCTTGCGCAAACTCTTGTGCTGCTTCTCCAATAAGATAAGCATGTGTTACATTTTGCAAAATTGGTAACAGCTCCTTTATTCCACCCTCTTTAGCAACTCCACCAACAATCCAATGGATATTATTAAAAGCTAGTAAAGCTTGTTTAGTAGCTTGTGCATTAGTAGCTTTAGAATCATTAACAAATATAATATTTTTATATTTTCTAACTTGTTCTAATCTATGTGGTAAGGCGTTAAAATTATTAATAATATCTTTAATATCTTTTATTTTATTGTTAGTTATATAGGCTATTGCTGCTAAGGCCATGGCTAAATTTTGTAAATTATGTTCGCCTGGCAGATTATCTAATTTTCCTAAATTAGTTAAAATCTCATCTCCTGCTATAAAATTATTATTTTCTATTCTATAATAAGTTTTTTTATCCTTAATAGATACTTTATAAGCATTCGTTAATTTAATTTTTCTAATATTTTCATCATCAACATTCAATAAAGCAATATTACTATTTTCTACTAACCTTCTTTTTATCCTACTATAATTGTAAAAATTTTTATGTCTGTCGATATGATCAGGCGTAATATTTAATAATAAAGCTATAGTTGAATATAACGATGGCGATAAATCTATTTGATAAGATGATAATTCAATTATATAATATTTGTCTTTTTCGAAGGGCTCTAAAGATAAAATAGCAATACCAATATTACCACCTATCTGAGTCTTATAATTAATATTCTTTAATAAATATTCTAACAAAGCTGTTGTAGTAGATTTACCATTAGTACCACTTATAGTGATTAATGGACAATCATGATAAGATAGATTATTTTCTATTAAAAAATTTTTCCACTCTCTAATAAATATTTCCACATCGCCAATTACCGGTACATTAGCTTGCTTAGCCTTAATTACACTCCAATGTGGCTCTGGATAATTAAGAGCTATAGCTGGTGATAAAACCAGATAATCAAATTCTGCCCAATTAGCAGTTTTTAAATTACAAATTTTCAAACCAGCTAACTCAGCTTTTTTACGTATATTTTCATCATCATCCCAACAAAAGACTTGCGCATTACCTGCTATTAAAGCGTGAGCTGTAACAAGACCTGATTGACCTAAGCCTACTATAGCTACTTTTTTATCAATAAAAGTTTTTGCAACTATCATACCTATCTCAACTTCAAACTAGCTAAACCAATTAAGGCTAAAACAATAGCAATAATCCAAAATCTTATTACTACTTGGCTTTCTGTCCACCCCTTTTGTTCAAAGTGGTGATGAATAGGAGCCATTCTAAAAACTCTTTTTCCAGTTAATTTAAATGATACCACTTGTATTATAACAGATAATGTTTCGAAAACGAATAAACCTCCAATTATTGCTAAAATAATTTCATGATGAGTGATAACAGCAACCGCCCCTAACATTCCACCTAATGCTAATGACCCAGTGTCGCCCATAAAGATAGCAGCCGGTGGTGCATTAAACCATAAAAATCCAAGGCCTGCACCAATCACAGCACCCAAGATAACAGCCAAATCTCCAACTCCAGATACATAAGCTATTTGTAAATATTTTGCAAAGACCCAATTTCCACATAAATAGGCAATTAATGCGAAAGAAGCTGAAGCTATCATAACAGGCGCGATAGCTAATCCATCTAAACCATCAGTAAAATTGACTGCATTTCCTGCTCCTACAATTACACAGATAGCAAACGGTATAAATAACAAACCAATATCAAAATAAACATCTTTCAAATAAGGAATATTAATTAATGACCCCGCTCTATAGAAAACATAAATTGCGACCACAGCAGCGATACCAATTTCTAACATTAATCTTAGTTTAGAAGAAAAGCCTTTATGACATTGTTTAGTTACTTTAAGATAATCATCATAAAAACCTATCAGACCAAACGCCAAAGTAACGCCCAACACCAACCAAACATAGATATTATGCAAATTAACCCATAATAAAGAAGATAAAAAAACCGCTAGTAAAATTATTACTCCACCCATAGTTGGAGTACCAGATTTCTTAAAATGTGTTTGTGGTCCATCATCTCTTATTGGTTGATATCCTTGCTTAACTTTTAATAATCTTATCAACATAGGCCCATAGATAAATACTATCAGCATAGATGTTAATAATGCAGCTCCAGTACGAAAAGTTAAATAACTAATAAGTCTAACTGCAGGAAAAGATTCAGACAGTGCTAACAGATATAATAGCATTATTTATTCCTAATTTTAAATCTCAGATATTTTTGATAATAGTTTTTTCAAATCCATAGCATTGGATCCTTTTAACATTAAATAATCATCTTTATTTATATTTTTTAATAAATTCTCATATAATTCCTCAATAGTTGAATTATGGATAGATATATTATAAGGTAATAATATATCATGTAGAAATTTCATATTGTTACCTAATAATAATATTTTATCTAACTTTAAAGATAAAATTACCTCGGCTAAATTTTCATGATAATATTGTGTCTGCTCACCTAATTCTAGCATATCTGCTAAGATAGCAATTTTTTTACCCTTACTATTAGTTAAACTTGCAAAAAATTTCAATGTTTCTATCATAGAAACCGGATTAGCATTATAGCTTTCATCTATAATTACAATTTCTCCCTTATCCGCTATATTAATTTTATAAGTAAGCCCACGACCGGCTCCTAAACTAAAATTTTCTATTCCTTTAATAGCTTTAGATAAATCTTCCTTAAGATAAGCAACTACACCTAACACAGCGATACTATTTTTTACTATATGTAATGGCATTAATTTCAAATTTACGGGAAAAGAAATATTATTATCAACATCCTTAAAAAAGAATTTAATTTTATCACTATAATTTACTATGTTACTAGCTTTATAATTGATGTCCTCACTACTAACACCAAAATATTTAATCTGTACATTAGCTGGAACTTTAGTGATTAATACATCAGTAAAAATATCATCTTTATTCAAAAAAATAGTAGCAGATAAATTCATATTATCAAATAATTCTGCTTTAGCTAATGCAATCTCATGTAAGGAAGAAAAAGCTCCTAAATGAGCGGGAGCAATTAAAGTGACTACACCAATATCTGGTTTTACCATTTTTGATAATTTATCTATTTCTCCTTTATGATTCATTCCTATCTCAAAGATTGCATAATCATAATCTTTCGGCAAACGCGCTAAAGATAAAGGTACGCCCCAATGATTATTAAATGAAGCAGGAGAAACATGAGTTTTCCCTATTTGTTGTAAGGCTACTAAAAATAATTCTTTAGTAGTCGTTTTACCGACAGATCCTGTTACTGCAATAACTTTTGCTTTAGTTCTAGCTCTAGCAAAGATAGCTAATTTTTCTAGTGCTAATAAAACATCATCAACTAAGAAAACTGTTATGTTTTTACTATAAATTTCTATTAAATTAGTTATTTTGTCTAAATATTTTTTATCTGCTACAATAGCTGCTGCACCAGCTTTAATAGCATGCTCTAAAAAATCATGACCATCGTAATTATTACCATTTATAGCAAAAAATATATCTCCCTTTTGTAAAGAGCGACTATCAATAGAAACCCCGGTAACCCCCATAACCAAGTTACCGATGATTTTATTACCTAAAATATTAACTAATTCATTTCGATCCCACAAATATTGCATATCTATTTCCTATTGAGAACGTAAAACTTTTAATACCTCTTCATGATCAGAAAAAGGAAAAACTTTATCGCCAATGATTTGTCCTTTTTCATGTCCTTTACCGGCTATAATCAATGTATCACCTTCTTGTAACATTCCTATCGCTGTAAAAATTGCTAATTTTCTATCAGCTATTTCTAATGCATTTGGACAGTTACTCAATATTTGCTGTCTAATTTCTTTTGCTACTTCTGTACGAGGATTATCATCTGTTACAATCACCACATCAGCATTATCTTGTGCGATTTTACCCATTATTGCTCTTTTACCTTTATCTCTATCGCCTCCACAACCAAATACTAAAATTATTTTACCAATAGTAAAAGGCTTTACTGCATGTAACACATGCTCTAACGCCTCCGGCTTATGTGCATAATCTATATAAATAGGCGCCTTTGCTTTAGTAAATCCGGCTAACTCTAATCGTCCTGAGGCCCCTTTTAGATATTCTAAAGCATTAACTGCTTTATTAATTGGTACACCTGATACAATTGCTAATCCTAAAGCAACTAAAGCATTACTTACTTGAAAACCACCAGCTAATGGAAATTTAACCTGATATAATTTACCCTCTATCATTATATCTAAAATTTGTCTAAATCTTTCATGCTCCACCCGTTTAAGTTGAATAAATTCTCCTTTTCTTCCAACTGTTAAAGCTATTCTATCATTTAGTTTTAAATGTTTTATAACTTGTTCAGAAGAAGGATCATCAGCAAAGATAACTGCTTTTTTCCCTTGCGGTAATAATCTATCAAATAATCTCAATTTAGCTCTTAAATAATCATTAGAATCTTTATGATAATCTAGATGATCTCTTCCCAGATTTGTATATCCTGCGGCTTCTATTTTAATTCCATCTAATCTATATTGATCTAATCCATGCGAGGAAGCCTCTATAGCAATATGATTGATATTTTTTACAGCTAATTTTTGTAATATTTTATGTAGTTCAATAGGATCAGGTGTTGTCAAATTAGTAGCTTCTATTTTATCAGCTGTTATTACTCCAGTTGTGCCAATATTTGCCGCCTGGATATTATTTTGCTGCCAAATTTGTCGTAAGAATGAAGCAACCGAAGTTTTACCACTAGTACCCGTAACAGGAATAACAACATCTGGTTGAGGTTGATAAAATTTAGCTGCGCTCATAGCCAAATTATAACGTATATTTTCTATTTCAATCACTGGACAATTTAATTTCTCTAACCGATTATATTCACCTTTTTCTACTATTATAGCTTTAGCTTTTTTTTCACACGCCTGCTGAATAAAATTCAACCCGTTAGTTTTATTTCCTTGCAATGCAAAAAATATTTCATTTTCTTTAAGTAAACGGCTATCAACAGACAATCCGTCTATTTGTAACTCAGCAAATTGTTTATATTCATCAGTTAAATTAATAATTTGTTTTAATTTCATTTTGGTCTATCCTCCTCGCGCAAATATGGGGGTCTTCCCTCCAAATAAAAATTTGGTTCTATATTTAAATCAAAAGCTACTCTTTTAATAATTGCAGCGGCCATTCTACCAGCATTATATGCAGCTACAGCTGATGGATCAGAAGCTAATTTCTGTGGTTCATCAATAATTGTTAATACAATATAAGATGGATCATCAATAGGAAATGTTGCTAAATAGCTATTAAATCTCTTGCCTGACTGATATCGACCATTAACAACTTTTTCAGCTGTTCCGGTTTTTCCACCAACCCGATATCCTTCTACCCTCGCTAATCTACCTGACCCTAACACTCCATTTAACCAATTAAGATATCTTATCTGTTTACTAGTGGTTTCTTTAATCAATTGCTGTTCTAATTGTTCGGCTGTTTTACGGTCTCTTTTTAAGAAAGTAGGAGGTATATATCGTCCATTATTCATCAATGTGGCCTCACTAGTTGCAATTTGTAATGGTGTTATAGCTAATCCATGTCCAAAAGCAATTGTAGCAGAATTTATTGCCTGCCATTTTCTTGGATAAATTGGCGCAGCATTTTCAGATAATTCAGTACGTAAACGATCTAACAATCCTAAGCGTTTCAAAAAATTTTTATGAAAATCTATACCAACTGCTTGTGCTTCTAACGCTGAACCAATATTAGAAGAAAAAATAAAAATTTCCCAAACTTTTAAAGGTCTTTTTTTTCCATGAAAATCATTAATAGTCTGTTTACCAAATACTAAAGGGCGACTAACATCAAAAATTGAATTTAAATTATATTCACCTTTTTCTAACAATACTGCTGTAGTGAAGCTTTTTAAAATAGACCCCATTTCATATACTCCAGCAACAATTCTATTAAGCCTATCATCCAATAAAGCCTCTTTCATATTCAACGGGTCAAAATCAGGTAAAGAAACAGATGACATCACTTCGCCTGTTTTTATATTTAAAATAACTGCGCCCGCTGCTTTTGCTTTATGTTTATACATAAACTCTTTGACAATTTGATGTACTTTTGTCTGAATTTTTAAATCTAACGAAAGATAAATTGGTGAAATCTTATCATCAGTTAAAGCATTAGAAGTTTCTTTTATTTTATATAATTCATTATCATCAATATATTTCTCTATGCCTGAAATTGCCTTATTGTCTACATCAACTAATCCTACTACATGGCTGGTTATATTATTTGCTGGATAAACCCTCTTTACTTCTTTCCTAAATCCTAAAGCTGGTATACCAAGCTCCATAATTGCATCACGTTGTTTTGGTGTTAAACCTCGCGCTAACCAAACAAAATTATTATTATTTTTTAATTTTTTTTCTAAGGTGACTAAATTAGTTTCTGGTAAAATATTATGTATTAATTCTACTGTCTCTTCAATATTTTCAATTTGTTTTGGATTAGCATATAAAGAAAATATATCAATATCTCCAGCTAATAAATAACCATTTCTATCCAAGATCTTTGGTCTAGCAATTATCGTGCCAGTCAAAAATGTTTTTAAATAATGATTATTATGATTAAATTGAATATTAATCAAACGCCCTATTAATATAAAAAAATAAACAACAAAACAAAATAACACTAGATATAAGCGCGCTAAAGAATAATAAGGTCTACGATAAAAAATTCGCTGCATTAATTTTTTTTTTATAATCATTTTATTCTTTACTTACTATCTAATTTTAATAAATCAGACAATTCATTAATGGTAATAATTTGCTTTGGATCAATAGGCACCAAATTTAATTGTTGTTTATATAATTTTGCTAATTTATCTAACCTTTCTGGTTGGGTTAAAAAATGCCAATCTATTTTTAATAAATCTATTTTATGACTAGTATCTTTTACCTCTTTTTGTAATTTTTCTAAATAAATTATTTTTGCTTGTACTCTATTTTTTACTTGATAAGTTACCGCTACCAGAATTAATAAAATTATAATTAAAACAATATTAATAAAACGCATAATTATCTCTCAATAAAAAAATTTTTTAATCGTGGCATTTTAGCAGATAAAAAATCTTCCTCTACTGGACTATAAGCTTCACCGCTAGTACGTTTAGCTGCTCTTAATTTTGCAGATCTGGATCTTGGATTATTTTTTATTTCATCATCTGATGGTGTTTTTATGCCTTTTATTATCATTTCAAAACTAAAATCTGGAACCTCAACCGCTGGTAAATATCTAGAATTTTGTAATAATCTACTACGTGAATTAAAAAATCTTTTAACAATTCTATCTTCCAAAGAATGAAAAGTAACTACTACTAAAATACCATTATTCTTCAAAATTTTTTCACTAGCAAATAACACCTTTACCAACTCGCCTAATTCATCATTAACATAAATTCGCAATGCCTGAAACACTTTCGTTGCCGGGTGTATATTACGTTTATATTGTTTTATTTTATTAGTTTTTTCAATTAATGTTGCTAACTGTAGCGTAGTGTTAATAGGTTGGATTTTACGATATTCCGTAATAGCTTTAGCAAATATTTTTGCCTGTTTTTCTTCACCTAAAATATAGAATATCCTTGCTAACTCATTTTCTGGTAATTGATTTATAACTTCAGCAGCGGAGATACCTGTTTGACTCATTCTCATGTCTAAAGGCCCCTCTTTTTGAAAAGAAAAGCCACGAATAGCATTATCAATCTGCATAGAGGAAACTCCAATATCCAGGATAATTGCATCGATGTTTTGATTTGATATTTTTTCTATCTCTGCTAAATTTGCAAAATTTGTTAACTCTAAAGTAAATTTTTCAGCATATTGACTAGCTAAAATTTTTGCTCTCTCTATAGCATTAGGATCACGATCTATAGCAATAACATTTGCGCCTTTTTCTAAAAAAGCTTTAGTATATCCCCCATCTCCAAAAGTAGCATCAATTATTAATTTTCCTTGCTGTGGTTTAACAACATCGACCACCTCTTTTAACATTACCGGTATATGTTTATATTGAGACATTCTATATTCCAAAATTGATTCGCAGAATATAATTTATCATAGCTTATTTAATTAAAAATAAATATTTTAAATTATCAAGATTATATATGTCAGTTGATCTATAAGCCGGGTTCTGTATAAATATGATGGTCATTCATCTGGGGTAAATGTCACCATTTACCTCATGCAACCTACCCAAACAATAATCCTGTGAAACTCAGGCAGTTATAAAATATAACTATTGTTTCTATGCGGTCTTGCTCCCAGTGGGGTTTACCATGCCAGCTCCATTACTGTTACTGCGGTAAGCTCTTACCTCACCCTTTCACCCTTACCTATATAATATAGGCGGTTTACTTTCTGTGGCACTTTCCCTAGGGTCGCCCCTGCCAGACGTTATCTGGCACTGTGTTTCAAGGAGCCCGGACTTTCCTCACCTTCACCCTTTCGAGTCTAGAAAGCGCGACCATCCAATCAACTGACGGTGCATTATAAATTATTTTTATCAAAAGAGCAAAAAAAATGTCGCAGTTATTAGCGACATTTTTAAAGACTTCAAATTTTCTATAATAGCTATTTTAATAATGTAATTTCACGGATGTAATTATTTATTTTTACTAGTTAAATTATAAATATTTATAATTTTTAAGCAATATAACCTTTAACGACTTGACAATATTTAGCAGAAATAGGATTCATTCTTTTAGCTCCATGCCCTGCGTTATATTTTAATATAGTACCACAGATATCACCACCACTTAAACGATGAGCACCAGCTAGATATTTAACACCATAACGGATATTTGTTTCTGGATCATATAATCCAGCAGTAGTACCTTTATATCCCATAAATTTAGCTGTTTCTGGTCTAATTTGCATTAATCCAATCTCACCTACACCTCCAACAGCTTTTGGATTGTAAGAACTTTCATAGCGAATAACAGCATGTACCAACTTAGATGGAACATTATACATTTGTGCATATTTAGTAATTATGTCATCATAAGTAGATGCCTTCGCATGAATTTTTTTTGTAACCCGTTCTTGAGCTGTAGGTATCCCGATAGGCTCCTGTGTTAGTGGAGCCGCAATAACCGCAACACTAGTTGATGCCATAATAGCAACTAATGATGTAAAGAATATTTTTTTCATATATTCTCCTCCTTATATAATGATTTATCCCTCAAAACAGATAAAAGTTTATCTATGAACAAATATATATTTAAGTTGAGGGAGTTTAATGTTAATTTGATAGCGTAAACTATACTGAAATATTCTTCTTATTATTTCTGTTATTCTTATTCTTATTTGTATTGTACGAAATTTTATGTTAAAATAAAGTGTATTTACATACTTTTTAATGACTCTTTACTAGCTTTGTTACAAATTAAGACAATATATAAATAAGTTCCAAATTCTATATTAAAACATATTTACAAGATCTATTTAACAAGTAAAAATGGAGAGAGAAAATGACAGATTGGCACAAAAAAGCAACAGAAATTAAAAACAATCTACAACCAGTACAATTATTTATTAATGGCGTCTTTCAAAATGCAACTAATAATGAATTTTTTAATCTAACCAGTCCAATCGATGGGACTATTCTTACCCAAGCAGCCCTAGCGCAAGAAGAAGATGTAAATTTAGCAGTAACAGCAGCACGCAATAATTTTAATGCTGGAACTTGGGCAAATTTAGCCCCTAGCGCCCGTAAAAATATATTATTAAAATGGGCAGATGTATTAGAACAACATGCTGAAGAACTAGCTTTGCTAGAAACATTAGAAGTAGGTAAACCGATATATTATAGTTATAACGGCGATATAAAAGCTAGTATCAATTGTTTGAGATGGAATGCAGAAGCAATAGATAAGATATATGGCGAAGTAGCTCCAACTGGCAAAAATGACCTTGTTACTATCACTAGAGATCCATTAGGAGTTGTAGCAGTAGTAGTACCGTGGAATTTTCCACTTTTAATGGCTATGTGGAAAATAGCTCCTGCTTTAGCTATGGGCAATAGTGTAATATTAAAACCTTCTGAAAATTCTAGTCTTTCTGCTCGCAAATTAGCAGAATTATCTCTACAAGTTGGTCTTCCAGCTGGTACCTTTAATTTAGTTACGGGAACAGGAGAAACCGTAGGAAAAACCTTAGGTTTACATAATAATATTGATGGTGTATTTTTCACAGGCTCAACCAGAGTGGGCAAATATTTCATGCAATATGCCGGGCAAAGCAACTTAAAAAAAATCAGTTTAGAATGTGGAGGAAAATCCGGCAATATTATTTTAAATAGCTGTAAAGACCTCAAAAAAGCTGCTTATACTTCAGCCGATGCGATATTTTTTAACCAAGGCGAAATGTGTTCAGCGGGCTCTAAATTAATAGTACAAAAAGAAAGCTTACCAGAAGTGTTAAAACATTTAACTGAGAAAGCAAAAGAATATACTCCTAAAGATCCACTAGATATAAATTCAAGGATGGGCGCAATCATTAACGAAACACAACATAATAAAATTTTACATTATATTGAATTAGGTAAACAAGAAGGAGCTGATTTAATATTAGGAGGTCAAAAATTAAACCAAGATGGATATTGGATAGAACCAACAATTTTCACCAATGTTAAGTCTAATATGAAAATCGCTCAAGATGAAATATTTGGACCAGTATTAAGTATAATTACTGTAAATGATAAGGATGAAGCGATAGAAGTAGCAAATGACTCTATCTATGGTTTAGCCGCTGCTGTATGGAGTGATGATGTTAATGAATTATTTTACGTAGCAGATAGATTAAGAGCAGGTTCTATTTATATGAATTGTTACGATTCTGATTTTGATATGAGTGTACCTTTTGGAGGATATAAACAATCTGGTATTGGTAGAGATAAATCTTTACATGCATTAGAGAAATATAGTGAAATCACAGCTAGATGGTTGAAATTAGATAGAGCTTAATAAATCTTACTCAATATAAAAATACTATTAAACTTAGCGGTAAAGGGGAGTATGATAATATATACTCCCCTTTTACTAATGACGCTCCTTTACTAATAAGGTCAACGCAAATAAATAGAGCCTAACACTACAAAATAAGTTAATCATTAAACTTAATAAATAACACCTCACTAAACACTATCCTAATGTTAAGCATGATCTATAGATGGCTAGCACTCTCAAATAGAATATAAAATCACCAAATTAAGTGCTAAATATCATTAAGCTTAAAGAATAAAATTATATAACTATCCTCATGTTAATCATGATCTATAAATGGCTAGCACTATCAAATCGCATATAAAATCACCAAATTAGGAGCTAAATATTATTAAGCTTAGTGAATAAAATTATATAACTATCCTCATGTTAATCATGATCTATAAATAGTTAGCACAATCAAATCTTATATAAAATTACCAATTAAGCGCTAAATATTATGGAGCTTAGTGAATAAACTTATATAGCTATCCTCATAGTCATAACCTATAAATAACTAGCACAAGTAAATATAACCAACACTAGCAAATAGGTTAAATACTATTGATCTTAATAAAACAATAAAACCATAGCATATGCTATGGTTTTATTCAGAAATAGCTAAAGTCTCATTTGCTAGTAGACACTAGATAAAAATCACATTGAAGATTTTATCTAGCTTCTACCAGAATTAACTTTTAGCTATCTATTAAGTGGTTTATAAGTTACGCGTTTAGGATTCACGCTTTCAGCACCTAAACGCCTGATTTTATCCGCTTCATATTCAGCAAAATTACCTTCAAACCATTCCACATGGCTATCTCCTTCAAAGGCTAATATATGAGTAGCTAATCTATCTAAAAACATACGATCGTGACTGATAATCACAGCACACCCTGCATAATTTTCTAGAGCATCCTCTAAAGAAGCTAAAGTTTCTGTGTCTAAATCATTTGTAGGTTCATCTAAACACAATACATTACCGCCAGATTTCACTAATTTAGCTAAATGCACTCTATTTCTTTGACCACCAGATAAATTACCTACTTTCTGCTGTTGATCTGCACCCTTAAAATTAAAAGCAGAACAATAGGCACGGCTATTCATCTCATGTTTACCTAATTTTACAACATCTACCCCGCCAGATATTTCTTCCCAAACAGTTTTATTAGGATCTAAATCATCACGACTTTGATCTACCATAGATAGTTTTACAGTTTCACCTATACGGATAGATCCTGAATCTGGTTGCTCTAAACCTGCTATCATTCTAAATAAAGTTGTCTTACCAGCACCATTAGCTCCAATAACACCTACAATACCACCAGGAGGCAATTTAAAGTTTAAATTATCAATAAGCAATTTATCTCCAAAAGATTTAGATAAATTTTGAGCTTCAATAACCGTCTGACCTAATCTTTCTGCAATAGGAATAATAATTTGTCCATCTGCAGGACTTCTCGCGGCAGCTGCTTGTACAAGCTCTTCATAGGCTTTCACCCTTGCTTTTGATTTTGCTTGACGGGCTTTAGGGCTTGAAGATATCCACTGCTGCTCTCTCAGTAAAGCTTTTTGTCTAGAAGCTTCTTCCCTATTTTCTTGGTTCATCCTTTTTGCCTTAGCTAATAGATAAGCAGAATAATTTCCTTCATAAGGAATACCACGTCCACGGTCTAATTCTAGAATCCATCCGGTTACATTATCTAAAAAATATCTATCGTGAGTAATAAGTAATACCGCTCCTGAATATTCTCTTAAATGTTTTTCTAACCAAGCGGTAGTTTCTGCATCTAAATGGTTTGTTGGTTCATCCAGTAACAATAAATCAGGTTTAGATAATAATAATTGACATAAAGCCACCCTACGTTTTTCGCCCCCTGACAATTTAGTAACATCAGCATCTTTATCAGGACATCTTAATGCTTCCATTGCCATTTCTACTTGACTATCTAGATCCCACAAATTTTGACTATCTATTAAATCTTGTAGTTTAGCAGCTTCGTCAGCAGTTTCATCACTATAATTCATCATTAAATCATTGTAGCGATCTAAAATCTCTTTTTTAGCTGAAACACCTAGCAGAATATTACCCCAAACATCTTTAGTCTCATCTAATTTAGGTTCTTGAGGTAAATAACCACAAGTAAAACCATCTGCTAACCATGCTTCTCCGGTAAATTCTTTATCTTCCCCTGCCATTATACGTAAAATAGTAGATTTACCTGCACCATTAGGACCTAGGATACCAATTTTTGCATCTGGATAAAAAGATAAGTGTATATTATCTAAAACTTTTTTGCCATTGTAGGCTTTACTAAGACCTGCCATATGATAAATAAATTGCTTTGCCACCTTATTATTCCTCAAATATTTTTCTTTATAAAAATTAAAATCCCTGATATTAATATATCATTAAAGTCCTAAACTATAAGATAATAAGATGCCCCTACCACCTATAGTTAAAAAACCTATTAACAATAAAGAATTTCATTCTATAAAACAAATGGTTGTTATAAAATATAATGCTAACGAAATATTATATTTTCCTAATATAAAATTATTTTTAAATCATAATAAAATATCTATATATAACCAATTAATTTTAAAGTCATCTCATTTTACAATATTTTTATTTAAAATAATATTACTTTTTGAGCAATTTCGTCTAGGTAGTGATGTTAAAAGTCTATTTTTTAGAAAAAATTTACCAATAGATCATATTTTCAATCACCCTGAAATGACAATTAAAAAGCTTAGGTTGTTTATTAATGAAAAAAAAATATACTTCAAGAATGGTAAATGGATATTACTAACCAATAAAAAGCAAGCAAAAAAGCTACTCACAATTAATTAATATTTTTTTTATTATATTTGAAAGAATCAAATAACGAATAAGATATTATTAATATGCCAATTATACCCATAAATATTTCTGGTAATTTTATAAATAATTGGATGTATAGCATTACAGCTAAAGCCAAAACAGCATAAAAAGCTCCATGTTCTAAATAACGATATTTAGTTAAACTACCCGTTTCTACTAACATAAGAGTGAAAGATCTGATAAAAAAAGCTCCAATCCCTAATCCAACAGCAATAATAAACAAATTATTAGTTAAACTAAAGGCCCCTATTACACCGTCAAATGAAAAGCTCGCATCTAATAATTCTAAATATAAAAAACCTATCAAACCAGATTTTGCAACAGAAGTTGTATTTACAAAATAATTATTTAATAAATATGATATACTTTCAATAATAAAAAAAATTACAATAGCTACCACCGAAGACATAAAAAAAGCATATTTATAAATTGGATTTATCAGTAAAGTTAAAAAGCTTATAATTACAAAAACTAGTAACAACGAAGTTAGTAAAGGATAAGAATTTTTAGTTAAAAAACACTCTATTTTGTTAAACCAATGTATTTTTTTATTATTATCAATAAAAAAATTAACAGCTACCAGCATTAAAAAACTACCCGCAAAAGCTAATATTAATATATGTGATTCATGTAAAATAGCTGCATATTGTTCAGGATAGAAAATTGCTAATTCGACTACATTTGATAAACTTATACCAGCAAAAAAACTCACTAAAATTATAGGAAATAATACACGCATTCCAAATACTGCAATTAAAATACCCCATGTCAAAAAATATTTTTGCCATTTTTCAGACATATTCTTTAAAATACGAGCATTAATAACAGCATTATCAAAAGACAAAGATACCTCCAAACAAACTAATGCTATAGCAATCAATAAATTATTAAATATTGAAAATAAATTTTCGCCTTGTAGATATCCTAATAAGGCAACTAAACTAAAACTTAAAAAAGTAATCCACAAACTATATTTACAATAAAATAAAAAACTTTTCATACTAACTCACATATTAATATAAGGGAGGCTTACTTAAGTATATTTATTAAAAATTATTAAACTTGTTTAATAATCTAACTAGATAATAAACCTAAAATAAATAATTTAAATACTTTAAACATATTAAATTAAGCGCGATTTATTATATATCACGGAATTTAATAACATATCAAGTTAGTATAAGGAGAAATAAAAAAGCTATAAATTTGTAGCCAATGATAGACAAAACGATAATTAGAATTACTATCTGATAACCGAACGTCTAAAGACAATTACTATAATTACCAACCAATAGCAGAGCCGCTAAAGATAATAACTATAATTACTAACTTATAACAAAATAACTAAGGCTAAATATCCATAACATATAGTACATAATGACCTATAACTAAATCAAATTAAGTTATATTAAATTATGTATCTATATTTGGATATCATAAAATGGTGGGCCCGGAGGGACTCGAACCCCCAACCAAGCGGTTATGAGCCGCTGGCTCTGACCATTGAGCTACAGGCCCACATTTATATAGTATAAATACTCTAAAATCACAACATAAGCAATAGTTAAAAATAAAAATAAACGCCATTTTTTGAAAGAATGGCGTTTATCCAAAATATTTTATTTTATTTTTTATCTTCTTCTCGTTGACGATCCATCTGTTCTTTACCCCAAATATCTTCTTCTATTTGTCCTTTTAATTCAGGATATTCACTAAGATTAAATTCTGGTATTTTCCCCATATTTTTTTGATTAAAATAATCTTTAGTCATTTTTACTACTACATTAGATAAAACTAGGATAGCAATAATATTTATTGTTGCCATAATTCCCATAGAAGCATCCGCTGCATTAAATACCATCTGCACAGTTTGAACGGATCCCCACATGACCATAATTAATAATACGGCACATAAAATATATAAATATTTGCGAGACCCAACCTTTAAATAAACCATAGCATTTTCTGCATATGAATAATTACCTAATATAGAGGTGAAAGCAAAAAAGAATATAATTAAAGCCACAAAATATACTCCTAAATCACCGAAGTATGTATGCATAGCCCTTTGAGTTAATTCCATTCCGGTAACAGTTGATCCAAAATCTAATTGTCCTGATAATAAAATTAACAAAGCAGTAGCAGTACAAACCACAAGAGTATCCAATGCCGCACCTAAAGCTTGAATAAAGCCTTGAGTAGCTGGATGAGGTGGAGTAGGATCAGCAACAGCAGCTATATTAGGAGAAGAACCAGCACCGGCCTCGTTAGAGAATAGACCTCTTTTTACACCATTTAACATAGCAGCCATTAATCCACCAGTAAATCCACCTGCAGCTTGTTCAAAGCCAAAAGCACTATAAAATATCATTTTAAAAGCCGCCGGGACTTCAGTAATATTGGTAAGCACAATATAAAGAACTACTAAAAAATAAAATAAAGCCATACTTGGCACCAAATATTGAGCCACTTTAGCAACTTTATTAATACCTCCTAATATGACTATACCAACTAAAATAGCTAAAATAACACCCATTACTGATTTAGGAACACCAAAAGCAAAATTTATAGAATCAGCAATAGAATTAGCTTGCACCGCATTAAATACCAACCCGTAAGATAATATTAAACAACAAGCAAATATTTTAGCTAAAAGAGGTGCTTTTAATCCACGAGCAATATAAAATGAAGGACCACCTCTAAATTGCCCCTCTTCATTACGCACTTTATATAATTGCCCCAACGCATTTTCAGCATAAGCTGTAGCAATACCTAAGAAAGCTACTACCCACATCCAAAATATAGCACCAGCTCCACCCAAATAAAGTGCAACAGCAACACCAGTAATATTACCTACACCTACTCTTGATGCCAAACTAACCATTAACGCCTGGAAAGGTGTAATACCTTGTCGTTTACCACCTTTGCGTGCTGGTTTAAATGCTAATCGTAAAAATTCACCAAAATGAACTATTTGAATGAAACGTAACCTTAAAGTAAAATACGCACCAGTCAAAATAAGACCAAATATTAATACATATCCCCAAAGATAATAATTTACAAAATCAATGATACCAGTAATTACCGCCATGTAATCTTTCCTTTATAATATATTCCCAATAATATATTCCTATTAATTATCTAAAAAGCTACGTAACTTTCTAGAACGACTAGGATGTTTCAATTTGCGCAAGGCTTTTGCTTCAATTTGTCTGATCCTTTCTCTTGTAACTGAAAATTGTTGCCCCACTTCTTCGAGAGTATGATCTGTATTCATACCTATACCGAATCTCATACGTAAAACTCTTTCTTCTCTTGCAGTAAGAGAAGCTAAAACCTTAGTAGTAGTATCGCGTAAGTTTGCTTGAATAGCCGCATCAATAGGTAATAAAGCATTTTTATCTTCGATAAAATCCCCCAAATGCGAATCATCCTCATCCCCAACAGGAATTTCTAATGAAACAGGCTCCTTAGATATTTTAAGCACCTTACAAACTTTATCTAACGACATTGACAATTTTTCTGCTAATTCTTCTGGTGTAGGATCCCTACCAATTTCGTTATTCATTTGTCTTGAAGTACGAACTATTTTATTAATAGTTTCTATCATATGTACAGGAATACGTATTGTACGCGCCTGATCAGCAATAGATCTTGTAATAGCTTGTCTTATCCACCAAGTTGCATAAGTAGAAAATTTATATCCTCTACGATATTCAAATTTATCTACTGCTTTCATTAAACCAATATTGCCCTCTTGTATTAAATCTAAGAATTGTAATCCTCTATTAGTGTATTTTTTAGCAATAGAAATAACCAATCTTAGATTAGCCTCAACCATTTCTTTTTTAGCCAGAGCCATTTCTCGCTCACCTTTTTGTACACTAGTTACAATACGTTTAAACTCTCCTATAGATATTCCAGTCTCTTGCACTAACTCTCTGATATCTTGTTGTATTCGTAAAATATCATCTTGTTTCTCTGCAGCAAATTTTTTCCAAACCTTGCTCTTTAAGGTACTTATATGATTTATCCAATTAGGAGATATTTCTTTTCCGCAATATTGTTTAAGAAAATCTTCATGTGTCACACCGTAAGAATCCGCTAAACGTTTTAAGCTACCCTCACTTTGTATCAAACCTTTATTAATACTATATAACTGTTCAACTAAGGCATCTACTCTGTTAGGATGCAAAGACAAAGAATTAACTTCATTCACTAATGATGCTTGTAAAAGCTTATAGGATTTTTTTTGTTTTGCAGAAAGATTTACCTCATTTTTATCATCAAATTGCTGTTCTTGCAATTTACGCAATTTAACATATGTTTCAGCAATAATATTTAATGATTCCATAACTCTTGGATAAAGCTCTTCTTCCATAGCGGTCAAAGAAGGATTAATCTCATCATCTTCCTCCATATCTTTATCTAAGGATTCATTTTCTAGTTTATTAGATGATAAAGATGGCGACTTTTTAAAGTTTTTAGGAGATTTTTCTGTCAATAGATCTAATTCATCGGTTGCTATAGGTTCAACATAACTACCTTCTAAATCTATTACCTCTCTTAAAGGTACAGATTTATCTTCTAACTGATCTCTCCAAATAATTAAAGCCTGGAAAGTTAATGGACTTTCACACAACCCTGAAATCATGGTTGCTCGACCTGCTTCAATTCTTTTTGCTATGGCTATCTCACCGCTACGTGACAATAGTTCTACATTTCCCATTTCGCGCAGATACATTCGAACAGGGTCATCAGTGCTGTCTATATTAGATTTTTTCGGTGCAGCAGTAGTTAATGCTCTTCCAGATACTTCTACTAAATCAGTAACACCACTTTCTTCTAGATCTGCCTCTTCTTCTATAATATTAACTCCCATTTCTGACAACATAGTCATAGTATCTTCAATTTGATCAGAAGTTAACTCTTCAGACGGCAATATACTATTGAGCTCATCCATGGTTACATAACCTTTTTTCCGAGCATCACGAATCATTTTCTTGATAAATTCATCAGATAAATCTAACAATGGTTTGTCATCTTTTTTACTCTGATTCTGTTTACTTGTCATTCTAAATCTCCAATTCTGGCATTTACCAGAAAATTGCACTAGACAAATTTACTCTATACATTATTTATAAAATAAGGATATATTCTATATATAGTATTAAGTACATGTTGATATAAGGATTTCTTGCTAAAAAACGAATTATTTATGTATTTTACACTATTTTGTTACAATAATTAATAATTAAATACCATTATTAAAGTGTACTATCATTTTTTAAGGCTAAAATCCTAGCAACAATATCTAGTTCAGGGTTCTCCTTTGCATCTTTTCTAAATTCTTCTTTTTCTTTCTCTATATTTCTCTTATTTAACAATGAAAATATTACTTTTATATTTTCCTCAGCCTGTTGCTTATCATAATATCGATATTTTTTCCAAATATTTTTATAAGGTTCGGCTACTTGTGCTAAATGCGCTAAATGTCTTTCTTGTTGCTTAATATTTAACTCTCTAATAAATTCTTCCCTATTTTCAGGTATTTTCTTTATAACTATTTCTATCATTTTATCCCTTAATGCGGTAGCATAGTTATATTTCAACTCACAAGATATAATTTGTACATTATATACATCAATTAAAAAAGGCTGTGCTAACAATAAGGATATAAATAAGGCCTCTATCTTTTCTCCATTCGTTTTACTAGTAGGCAAGTGACTAATTAAGTTATTGCTTGATGAATAATTAACTAAATTATCATTTTTCTTAAATTTAGAAACGATTCGACTTTTCTTAAATCTAATTTTCCACAATCTATCTTTTAATTCTTGCCGATATACTTCCTTAACATATGGATCCTTAACTTTAAACAATAAATTTTGTATTTTAGCTTGTAATTTAGAAATATTTTCAGGACTAGAAAAAGTTTGCCCTTTAGTTTCTAAGTACCAAAGCATATCAAATAAGCCCATAGCCTTTGACAATTGTTGTAGAAAAGCTGCCTTACCGTAATTTTTAATATAATCATCAGGGTCATTGCCATGTGGTAAAATTAGAAATCTCAAGGACTTTTGCGCAGTAATCAAAGGTAATGATCTTTCTATAGATCTACTTATAGCTGCTATACCAGCTTTATCCCCATCCAAACATAATAATGGTACATCAGATAAACTCCATAATAAATTCATTTGCTGTTCAGTTAAAGCCGTTCCTAAAGAGGCTACAACCCTATTAAAACCTGCTTGCGCTAAAGCAATAGTATCCATATATCCTTCTACTAAAATTAATGTATTAGTGAGATTATCTGTTACATTATAACTAGTATTTTCTTTAGCCTTTTCAAAATTATATAAAACCTCACTTTTATTAAATAAAACGGTTTCAGGAGAATTCAAATATTTTGCGTTAGTCGCTGTCTCTAGAGCCCGTCCACCAAAAGCAATAATACGTTTTTGCTTATCTTTAATAGGAAAAATCAATCTATTTCTAAATCTAGGAAAAATCTGCTGCTTATCTTCAGACCAAATAGCTAACCCTACATCGACTATTTGCTGTAGTGTAACATCTTTTTGACTTAAAAAATTTATTAGATCCTTGCTACCAATTGGAGCATATCCTAGTAAAAAATTTATTTGCGTATCTGGTGAAATTTGTCGATGTTGTAAATAAGATAAAGCTTTATAACCTCTATCAGTATGTAATTGTTGAATGAAATATTGACTTGCCCACTGCATAATTTGATAAAGATCATTTTTTTTCTTATCTTGTTCTAATAATTTATTATCAAATTTAGGTAATTTTACTCCAGCTAAATTAGCTATTTTTTTGACAGCTTCAACAAAAGGAATTTTTTCTATATTCATCACAAATGTGAATATGTCTCCTTTTTCATGACAGCCAAAGCAATAATATATTTTTTTATTATCATTACACGAAAAACTAGGAGTTTTTTCATTATGAAACGGACAACAAGCCCAATAATTTCCTCTCAAAGGTTGAGATTTTTTTTGATCTAACACAATATATTTAGATACTATCTGAGAGATAGTTATTCTATCACGAATTATATTTAAAAAATCTGGTGAAAAATACATAAGGCAAAATATATTGATATTAAAATTGGCAATAAAATTTTATATCACATATAATATAATAAAAGAATAGCTTTTTACAAATAATAATGTCTCATAGGAATATATAATGACTTTTTCTAGTATCTTAATCCCTAGCCTTTATTTAATTTTACTCACATTATTATCTTTTGCTATATCTTATATAGCACGTAATTTCATCGGGGCTTATATTGGTAAAAAATTAAATATTGTATCAAAAAATACCGAAGGTAACTGTATTTTCAAAAAGTTAAATCAAAAAATTTCTTACCTAATAATTCCATTTATTTTACTTACTATAGCTCCTATTATTCCACAAATTAGCGCCGATTATACAGCTATTGTTCAAAAAATATCATTATGTTGCATAATTTTATTAATAGCTACAATAATGTCCTCTATATTAGATCTCACCAGCAATTATTATCAAAATATCCTAAAAGATAAACCAGTAAAAATTTATATACAAATAGGTAAATTATCAACTTTTATCGTTGCTGGTTTATTAATTTTAGCTACTCTACTTAACCAACCACCGTTGCTGATCATATCCGGTCTAGGTGCTATGTTAGCTATAGTGATTTTAGTGTTCCAGGATACAATATTATCATTAATCGCAGGCATTCAAATTTCCTCAACAAATATAGTAAAAGTTGGTGACTGGATAGAAATGCCAAATCTAGGAGCTGACGGTGAAGTTCAAGAAATTTTATTACATACAATAGCTGTAAAAAATTGGGATAATACCATCACCATAATTCCGATTAGGAAATTAGTGACTGATTCTTTTAAAAATTGGCGTAATATGAACCAATCAGGTGCACGTCGCATTAAACGATCTTTGTTTATTGATCAAAATACTATTCGCTTTTTAACAAGTGAAGAATTAAAAGAATTATCAAAAATTAACTATCTAAAAGATTATCTGAATCAAAAAATCAAAGAAATAGAGATATGGAACAAAAATTTAGGTGAACAAAGCAAAATTGCTGCCAATACTCGCCGTCTTACTAATTTAGGTACTTTTAGAGCTTATATAAATAATTATTTAGCTAAGCAAAATAATTTACGTGAAGATATGATAATGTTAGCTAAATTACAAGCACCTACTGCGGCCGGATTACCTGTGGAAATATATTGTTTCTGTGATCAAACTTCATCAGTAAAATATGAAGCTGTACAAGCAGATATATTTGAACATCTATATTCAATAATAGAAATATTTGGTTTAAAGATATTCCAAATGCCAACCGGCAGCGATTTACGCAACAATTTACAGATAATTACTAAAAAGAAAAATAATTAATGATATCGTTAAATCATTAAAAAATAATTGCTTTCTGGCTATCTATTACAGTAGAATAGCCTAAATCTTATAAATTATATCAGGAACAACAATGTCTCACAATTTATCACATCTTCCTCCTAGTCATAATAATGCCTGCACCAGCTCTAACAATTCTAATGTTTGGTCTATAAAACAACCTACTGCTGTGATTGTTTTTGAAGATGGTAATATCATCTATGGTAACGGCTTTGGAGCAACAGGAACTATAGAAGGTGAGATATGCTTTAATACCGCTATGACCGGTTATCAGGAAATATTAACTGATCCATCGTATAGTGGACAAATAATCAACTTTACTTTTCCTCACATTGGCATAGTTGGTACTAATAATGAAGATATTGAAGATTTAACTCCTGAAACTAAATTTGGCGCAGTCGGCGCGATCTTCAAAGCTGATATTACTTCTCCTTCTAACTATCGCTCAAACAATAATTTTAATGAATGGTTGAAAAAACGCAATATTATTGCTTTAAGTGATGTAGACACACGCTCTATTACCTCTTACATTCGTGATAAAGGTGCAAAAAATGTGGTAATATCACATAATCCTGATGGTATATTTAATATAGAGAAATTGTTAAATAAAGCCAAACAATGGTCTGGTTTAAATGGAGTTGATCTAGCTAAAGCAGTAAGTAACTGTAATTCGCCATCCTGGCTAGAAACGTCATGGCAATGGCCATATGGCTATGGAACTCAAAAAGAACATAATTATAATGTTGTAGTTATAGATTATGGTATCAAACGTAATATTTTACGTTTATTATGTGATATAGGCGCTAAAGTTACTATAGTTTCAGCTCAAACTAGTGCTGCAGATATTTTAGCTTTAAATCCTGATGGTATATTTTTATCTAACGGTCCTGGCGATCCATCTGCAACAGGTATTTATAGTATTGCTATATTACAAGAATTATTAACTACGAAAATTCCTATTTTTGGTATTTGTTTAGGGCATCAATTACTAGCTTTAGCTACCGGAGCAAAAACTATCAAGATGCACCAAGGTCACCATGGATCAAATCACCCTGTTAAAGATTACACTACCGGCAAGGTAGAAATTGTTTCGATGAATCACGGGTTTGCTGTAGATAGCAAAAGCTTACCTAATAATGTGAAAGAAACACATATATCTTTATTTGATGGTACCAATTGTGGTATAGCTTTATTAGATAGCCCCGCATTTTCAGTACAACATCACCCGGAAGCGTCTCCTGGTCCTCAAGATAGTCATTATTTATTTCGTCGTTTTTCTCAGTTAATGAATGAATATAAAAATAAAAAAGCTATTAAGTAGTTTTTTTAATAACCCCTTTATAAAAAATCATTAGCGATATAACGGAAAATACAAAGGCTATAATAAAAGGCATACCTAAAAAGTTAACCAAAACATTATTATTAGAGAAATAACTAAAAATAATAGCATAAATAACTGGTGCAATAATAGCTGTTAGACTTCTTAAACTCGCTATAGTACCTTGCACCTCTCCTTGATGTGATTTACTTACCTGTGCTGCCGCAATAGATCTGAGTGGTGCAGGTGCTACAAATTCTAGTAATGTTATAAAAAATACTACATATACCATCCATTCTGTTATAGCAAAAGCATAGCCAACATAAGATATAGTTACTATGGATAATCCTAATAGAGCTAATTTTTTATCTGTCATTCTATTTGCTAGATAAGGCAAAATTAATAAAGTAACAAAAATTTGCCCTATTGAAAATATCATTAACGATAACCCTATATGATTTGGCGTCCACTGATATCTTGCTACACTGATATATGACCATATAAGCCAAACATTAACAGACATGGCATAAAAAAAATCGGTTGCGGCTATATATTTGACAGTTGGATATTGCTTTAACTTTAATAATGCATTAATTGGATTGGATTTAATCCAATTAATGTTCCTACGCTGATCTAAAGGTAATGTTTCAGGTAAAAACCACCATGATAAAATAAAATTAACTAAAGCTAAAGCAGCAGCGGCATAAAATGGACATCTAACATTTATAGTACCCAAAAAGCTCCCAATGACAGGACCAATCACAAATCCTATACCGAAAGCAATTTCTATCATAGAAAAATTTTTAGTTAGATTTTTTTTATGAGATACATCAGCTATATATGCCATACATGTAGTATAACTTGCACCACTTATTCCAGCCAAAATACGTCCAACTAACAAAAATAAATAAGATCCTGCTAAAGCACATATTAAATTATCAATAGCGAAAGTTAACACAGAAATAAGCAATATCGGTCTTCTACCCCACTTATCTGAAGCGGCTCCTACTAAAGGAGCAAATAAAAATTGCATAGCAGCATATGAAGTTATCAATAAACTACCATGCAACACTGCTTCTTTAATTGTATGACCTGTCAATTCTTGTAACAATTGCGGTAATATTGGAACAAGCATAGCAATTCCAATACTATCCAGTAGTAGAATCATAAAAACTAAAGCCATACCGCTCTTTACATGTTTTTGTGGTAGTTCATTAACCATTATCATATTTTCTTTTAATAAAACAATATTTTGCGCAGTCTAACAAAAAAAATAATTTAAATAAAGAAAATTACCTTTGAGACGGATCAAATCACTCCGTTAAAGATTATACTACCAACAAGATAGAAATTGTTTCTAGGAATTCTAACTTTGCGGTAAATAACAAAAACTTACCTAGTAATGGGAAAAACACATATATCTTTATTTGATGGTACTACTTATAGTATAGCGCTGCTATTAAATAAAACTGCATTTTCAGTACAGCACTATAATCCGCAAGCTCATTAAGGCAGTCATTATTTATTTCGTCATTTTTTTCAGTTATTGAATGAATATAAAAATAAAAAATCTATTAAGTAGTATTTTTTATAACTCCTTTATAAAAAATCATCAACGCTATAATTGAAAATAAAAACGCCACAATGAAAGGCATACCTAAAAAATTA
This sequence comes from Bartonella sp. DGB1, assembly GCF_041345015.1. NCBI lineage: Bacteria > Pseudomonadati > Pseudomonadota > Alphaproteobacteria > Hyphomicrobiales > Bartonellaceae > Bartonella > Bartonella sp. DGB1. The sequence continues at coordinate 471,444 of NZ_CP166769.1, read as the reverse complement.
ACCGGGGCATTATCATTAGAAAAACAACTAAAGATAGTAGCATAAATAACTGGCGCAATAATAGCTGTTAAACCTCTTAAACTAGCTATAGTACCTTGCACCTCTCCTTGATGTGATGGACTTACTTGTAACGCCGCAATAGCTCTAAGAGGTGCTGGTGTTATAAATGCTAATAAGGTTATAAAAAATACAACACATAACATCCATTCTGTTATAGCAAAAGCATAACCAATATAAGACAGCATTACTATGGATAATCCTAATAAAGCTAAGTTTTTATTAGTCATTCTATTTGCTAGATAAGGCAAAATTAACAAAGTAACAAAAATTTGACCTATTGAAAATAGGGTTAGCGATAATCCGACATAATTCAATGTCCACTGATATCTTGCTAGACTAATATAGGACCAAATCATCCAAACATTAAAAGACAGAGCATAAAAAAAGTCAACTGCTGCTATATATTTAACGGTTGGATAATTTTTTAACTTTAATAACGAATTAATAGGATTAGCTTTAATCCAATTAATTTTTCTTCGTTTATTTAAAGGTAATGTTTCAGGCAGAAACCACCATGCTAATATAAAATTAACTAAAGCTAAAATCGCGGCAGCATAAAAAGGCCATCTCACATCCATAGACCCTAAAAAGCTCCCAATGATAGGACCAATCACAAAACCGGCGCCAAAAGCAACTTCTATCCTAGAAAAATTTTTAGTTATATTTTTTTCATTAGATACATCAGCTACATATGCCATACACGCAGTATAACTTGCGCCACTGATTCCAGATAATATACGCCCTATTAATAATAGTAAATAAGATCCTGCTAAAGCACATATTAAATTATCAATAGCAAAAGTTATCGCAGACAAGAGTAAAATTGGTCGTCTACCCCACTTATCTGAAACAGCTCCTACTAAAGGAGCAAATAAAAATTGCATAATAGCATATGAAGTTATCAAAAAACCACCATAGACTACAGCTTCACTAATTGTATTGCCAGTCAATTCTTGCAACAACATTGGTAATATCGGTACAATTATAGCAATTCCAATACTATCAATTAGCACTGTCATGAAAATTAGAGCCATCCCGCTTTTTAAATGTTTTGGTGATATCTCATTACACATTTTGTTGTCTTTCAATAAAATACTAATTTGAGCAGTCTAGCAAAAAAAATTATTAAAACAAAAAAAAATACATATAATTGTCTATTTTCCCAAGATAAATACAAAATTATACTTAACATAATTGATAATTTCTCTTATAAGAAATAGAATAAAATTTTTAAGGATCTGTCATGCCGAAACGTACTGATATAAATTCTATCTTAATTATAGGAGCTGGCCCCATAATCATAGGTCAAGCTTGTGAGTTTGATTATTCTGGCACACAAGCCTGTAAAGCTCTAAAAGAAGAAGGTTACAGGGTTATACTCGTTAATTCTAACCCAGCAACGATAATGACTGATCCTGATCTAGCTGATGTTACCTATATTGAACCTATCACTCCTGATATCGTCGCACGTATCATAGCTAAAGAACGTCCTGATGCCTTATTACCAACTATGGGTGGTCAAACAGCTTTAAACACGGCTCTTTCTCTAAAACGTATGGGTGTATTAGATAAATATAACGTTGAAATGATTGGCGCAAATGCTTTAGCTATTGATAAAGCAGAAGATAGAGCCTTATTCAGAAAAGCCATGAAAAAAATCGGCTTAGATACTCCTAAATCTATGTTAGCGAATGCTACTGAAATCAAAGAAACTGATCGTAAAGAATATGAAGATAAACGTAACCAATTATTAAATAGCTTAAGCGGTACTCAATTAGAACAATCATTAACGAAATTACAAGAAAATTGGACAAAAACTGAAGGCGAAAGAAAAAATAGATATATGTCTTACGCTATGGGTTTAGCTAGTAAGGCGTTAGATGAAATTGGTTTACCAGCTATTATCAGACCTTCATTTACCTTAGGCGGCACTGGAGGCGGTATAGCCTATAATCGTTCTCAATTCTATGAGATAGTAGAACAAGGTCTAGATGCCTCTCCAACCACAGAAGTACTTATAGAAGAGAGTATTGTTGGTTGGAAAGAATTTGAAATGGAAGTAGTACGTGATAAATCTGATAATTCTATTATCATTTGCTCCATTGAAAATCTTGATCCTATGGGCGTTCACACAGGTGATTCAATAACTGTAGCCCCTGCTTTAACTTTAACAGACAAAGAATATCAACAAATGCGGAATGCTTCTATAGCCGTATTAAGAGAGATAGGCGTAGAAACTGGTGGCGCTAACGTACAATTTGCTGTTAATCCTGTTAACGGTCGTATGATAGTTATAGAAATGAATCCACGTGTATCACGTTCATCAGCTCTTGCGTCTAAAGCTACGGGCTTCCCTATTGCTAAGATAGCAGCTAAACTAGCAGTTGGTTACAGGCTAGATGAATTAAAAAATGATATTACCGGTGGTAGTACACCGGCTTCTTTTGAACCATCTATTGACTATATAGTCACCAAAATACCAAGATTTGCTTTTGAAAAATTTCCTAACAGCGATCCCTTATTAGGCACATCAATGAAAGCTGTTGGTGAGACTATGGCTATAGGTCGAAACTTTAAAGAATCTTTACAAAAGGCATTACGTAGTTTAGAAACTGGATTAACTGGTTTTGATGAAATTAACATACCAGATGTAGAGGAAGAAAATTACAAAGATGCTCTACGTGCAGCAGTTGCACATCCGACTCCAAATAGGTTACGTTTTATAGCTCAAGCTATACGTGAAAAAATGCCATTAGAAGAAATTCATAAATTAAGTCATATTGACCCTTGGTTTTTAAACCAAATAGCTGAAATTATAGAAATTGAAGAAAAAATTAAACAACATGGTTTACCTCAAGATCATCAAAATTTAAATATGTTAAAATCGTTAGGTTTTTCTGATAGCCGTTTAGCTACTTTAGCTAATTGTCAGGAAAAACAAGTTAAAGCATTAAGAAAAAAATTAAATGTTACCCCTATATTTAAACGTATTGATACTTGTGCAGCTGAATTTTATTCTCCTACAGCTTATATTTATTCTACCTACGAAAAATCTGGTATAGAAGAATATTCTTGTGAAGCCTTAGTATCTGATCGTAAAAAAGTAGTTATTTTAGGGGGCGGTCCTAACAGGATAGGACAAGGAATAGAATTTGACTATTGCTGTTGTCATGCCTCTTTTGCCTTACAAGAGATGGATATAGAAGCTATAATGATTAATTGTAATCCTGAAACAGTCTCAACAGATTATGATACTTCTGACCGTTTATATTTTGAACCTTTAACAGCTGAAGATGTCTTAGCAATCCTGGAAAAAGAACAAGAAAAAGGACAATTATTAGGCGTTATAGTACAATTTGGAGGTCAAACTCCGTTAAAATTAGCTCAATCTTTACAAGAGTCTGGCATTTCTATTTTAGGAACTTCACCAGAAGCAATAAATTTAGCTGAAGACAGAGATCAATTTAAAAGGTTATTACAAGAGCTAAATTTAACTCAACCTAGTAATGGTATTGCATATTCTATAGAGGATTCTTTTAAATTAGCCCAAAACATCAAATTTCCTGTAGTTGTACGCCCTTCTTATGTATTAGGTGGTCGTGCAATGAGAATTATTAGAGATCCTAAAGAGCTAGAGTCTTATATGAATAATCTGGTAATAGAATTAGTATCTGAAGATATTAAAGCCCTATTCCCTTATGACAGCACTAAACAAATTGATTATTTTCTATCTAAAAATCCTTTATTATTTGATCGTTATTTATCTAAAGCAATTGAAGTTGATGTTGATTGTTTGTGTGATGGTGAAAATACTTATATAGCTGGTATTATGGAACATATTGAAGAAGCTGGAATCCACTCTGGTGATTCTGCAGCTTCTCTTCCTACACATAGTTTAACAAATGATATTATTCTGAAATTAGAAGAACAAACTAAGAAATTGTCCAAAGCGTTGAATGTGGGCGGTTTAATGAATATACAATTCGCTATCAGTGATAATAAAATATATATTTTAGAAGTAAATCCTAGAGCTTCGCGCACAGTACCTTTTGTTGCTAAGACCATAGGTAAACCAATAGCAAAAATTGCTGCTCGTATCATGACCGGGCAAACTTTAGAACAAGCATTTACTGCTTATGGTGGTTCAGAGATAAAATATAGAAAAAAACCTATAGCTATTAAAGAAGCTGTATTTCCATTTTCTCGCTTTCCTAATGAAGATATCTTATTAGGACCAGAAATGCGCTCGACTGGTGAAGTTATGGGACTAGATGAAGATTTTGGTTTAGCATTTGCGAAAGCACAACTTGCCGCTGGCTTTGAGCTTCCTTTAGAGGGAAATATCTTTATTTCTGTACGAGATGAAGATAAAGAAGAAATAATAGATTCCGTGCAAATATTACAAAACCTCGGTTATAATATTTTAGCGACTGGTGGCACACATGTTTTTCTAGCACAGCATAATATTAATAGTAAAAAAATTAATAAAGTGTTAGAAGGTCATCCGCATATAGAAGATGCTATACGTAACAGAAAAATACAAATGGTAATAAATACTAGTAATAGTCATAATAGACCATCAGACTCTAAATCATTAAGAAGAGCAACCATTGCTAATAGAATTCCTTATTTCACTACAGCTGCAGGTACAAAAGCAGCTATTCAAGCTATGAAATCATTAAAGACTAAAGAACTTAAAGTATCTTCTTTACAATCTTATTTTATTAATTAGCAAATAGCCGTATAAATATAAAACTGCCTTATATAATGGAATTTTATTGATTAATAACTATGTAGTAAATGGAAATTTATGACCATTAACCAACTTATTTAAATTTATAGTAAGTTAGTAGAAAAAACCTTATTTATAGCTATAAAATACAAATAATAATAACATGGTAGTAGTTATAATAAACCATCAGATTCTAAATTATTAAGGCAGGTAATTATTGCGACTAGAACAACTTATTTCACTACAGCTGCAGGTACAAAAACAGCTATTCAAGCTATGAAATCATTAAAGACTAAAGAACTTAAAGTATCTTCTTTACAATCTTACTTTATTAATTAACAAATAGCTGTATAAATATAAAACTGCACTTATATAATGGAATTTTATTGATTAATAACTATGTAGTAAATGGAAATTTATGACCATTAACCAACTTATTTAAATTTATAATAACTGTTAATAAATGAACCGCGATAGTCTAAGTAGACCTTATTTATTTATATTTGTAGCAAATTTAGCAAAATTATCTCGGATTGTTTGATAAAGCTGTTTTTTAAAATCAACCGCCAAAAATACAATTTCATCTATGTCGCGCCATTGCCATAAATCAAATTCAGCTTTTTCTCCTGCAAGTCCACTTATGGATATTTCAGTTTCTTCACCGGTAAAACGGAAAGCATACCATTTTTGTTTTTGTCCGCAATATTTACCGCCCATAATTTGCTTACAAATATTTTCCGGGAATCTATAATCTACCCACTCATCAATTTCTCCTAATAATTTACATGAAACTACTCCAGTTTCTTCAAATAATTCTCTCTTTGCAGCTTGTAAAGGAGTCTCATTATGGTCAATTCCTCCTTGCGGTAATTGCCATAACTGCGAGTTATAAATATTTTTATATTTATCAACCATTAATCTACGGCCTGTCCAAATTTTACCCGCGCTATTAAATAAAGCTATACCAACCCCATAACGGTAGGGTAAATTTAGCTTTACATTATCCATAGTCGCTCCTCTAATTAATTTTTGTTAATTTCTCTTATTTATATTTTTATTATATCATTTCAAGGCTTCGTGCTTTATCTTTCCATGCAATAATTCAATTGCAACTTTTAGCTGCACATCCTCAGCACGATCTTTAGGTACATATGCATTTGAGCCAGACTCCTCCTCGTCTACCTCATTTTCTCCTTTTATATGTCCTGCTAAAGAAGATTCTCCTATATTAAATGTACCATCTTTAATGTCTTGAGGTAAAGGTTGTTCTACAATAATATCTGGTTTTATACCAGCACCTTGAATAGACTTTCCTGCTGGAGTATAATATAGGGCTGTAGTTATACGCAATGAACCATCTTCTTTTGCTAACGGCACTAGGGTCTGCACCGAACCTTTACCAAAAGTTTTTGTTCCTAGTAATATAGCTCTTTTGTGATCTTTTAATGCCCCGGCAACAATTTCTGAAGCGCTCGCACTACCTCCATTAATTAAAACAATCAATGGAATATTTTTAAACATGTCTTGTGTTTTAGCAAAAAAATGAAAATTGGATCTTTCAATTCTACCTTTTGTAGAAACAATTTCTCCATTAGATAGAAAAAGATCACTAACTTGCACAGCCTGATCCAATAAACCTCCTGAATTCAAACGTAAATCAATGATTATACCTTTTAATTTCGCGGGAGTAATTTGTTTAATGATTTTATCTAAATTACTTTTAAGATCTACGGCTGTTTTAGTGGAAAAAGTAGATATTTTTGCATAAGCAACTTGGTCTATAGCTTCAGCAGTCACAGATTTTACATTAACCAATGATCTAATTAGATCAAATTTTAATAAATCCTTATGATTTTTTCTTAAAACCTCAATAGTTATAGGATCGCCTATTTTACCTCGCATTTTACTAACAGATTTATTAAGAGACTGACCTTTAGTTGAGGCTCCATCAATTTTAACTATTAAATCTCCAGCCATTACTCCAGCTTTTTCAGCCGCACCGCCTTCAATAGGCGCAATAACTTTAACATATCCATTTTCTAAGGTAACTTCAATTCCTAGCCCTCCAAAAGAACCAAAAGTATTTGCATTAAACTCTTGTGTATCTTTTTCATTCATATAGGACGAATGCGGATCTAAAGAGGTTAACATTCCCTGCAGAGCATTTTCAATTAAATTTCTATCATTTGGTTTCGTAACATATAAATTACGAATTTTCTCAAAAACTTCACCAAATAACATTAAATCTTTATACTTAACTTTATTATCTACATTCTCTTGCTTTGGCTGACTCAAAACTTGCTTTACATTAAATGAACAAGCAAATAAAAATAAACTTAATGATAAACATATTATTCTATATAAGCGATTTACCGACATACTTTACTTCCTTTAAGTTTTGTGTCTTTGCCAAAAATTTCTTAAATTTATTGATTTATTATCCTTACGTAACTCAAGATATAACAATAGCTGGTTATCTGTCAAACTTTTCTCTAATTCACCAATGATTACATCTTTTTTAATGAAATCACCTTTTTTAACATTAATCTTACTTAATCCAGCTACAATTAACTGATAATTGTCTCCTACATCTAAAATTAGCAATTTTCCATATGTTCTAAATTCTCCAGCAAATAAAACTATTGCATCAGTAAAATTCTTAATCTTGCTATCTTTATTAAATTCTAATATATCACCTAATTCATAAATTAACCCTAATGATTTATCGCCAAATCTCTTTTTTAATTTAGCGTCAATAGGAAATGGTAACTTTTTACTTTTAAAAAGTAATTTTTTATGCGCCGTAACTGCTTTACTATTATTCAATTTAGATTGTTGCTGTTTGATCTTATTCAGCAACTCCAAATATTTTTGTTGCTCTTGTGATAAAATATCAATTTGTTGTTGTTCATTTATGATTAAGTTTGATGATTGCTCGATAATTTTTTGTTGTTCATCTTTTAGTAATGCAAGATAGGTTATTTTTTCTTCTCGTTCTATTTGAGTTTTTTTTACAATTAAATAATCTTTATCTAATTGATTTACCAATATAGCTATTTCAGCTAAAATTACTTTAATACTCTCAGTTTTTTGTTGTATCTCGCTAGTTATAGATCCTAGCAATAAACTACCTCTAAAGATATTTAAAATATCTTTAGTACTAATTAACATCACAGGTGGTGGTGATAAGGTTAATTTTTGCAACATAGCTAACATATAGGCTAATTGCTCATCTTTTTTATCTAACTCATTTAAATATTTTTTATATTTATCATTTTCTTTATCAAATTTTTTTTTTGCTTGTTCTAATTTCTGTGTTAGTAATTGTTGCTGCTCTTCAGTTTTTTTAATTTCTAATTTTATCTTATTTATATCTTTTTTTAAATTATTTACTTGTTGCTTTAACTGGCTAATTTTTTGCTCTGATATATTAATTTCCATATTAATATCATAAATTTTTTGATTAGCTTCTACCCATTTTGCTCGCAATCCATTCTGCTCTAATGCTAAAGGATAAGATATTACAAATAATGGTATCGCCATTATTTGTAATATCAATAATTTTGTTATTTTTTTATATAAATATATCACTAAATTATTCTCTATGATAAGGATGATTTAATAAAATAGTCGCATTTCTATAAATTTGTTCTGCTAATAATATCCTTACTATTTGATGCGGAAAAGTCATTAGCCCTAACGATAATATTTTATCAGCTCGCTTTTTAATTTCCTCACTATGTCCATCAGCGCCCCCAATAGCAAAAGTTACGTTATTAATACCAGTTTGCTTTAATTTTGGTAATAAATCAGCAAATTTTTTGGTTGGCAACATCTGACCAAGTTCATCTAATAAAATAAGATAGGCTTTATTATTAAGACTAGATAAGATATTTTCGCCCTCGCGTTTTTTTCGCTCTTCTACATTTGAAGATTTACTTTCTGGTAATTCTATTACTGGCATCAAATATATGCCTAAGGTCTGAAAATTTCTTTTTGCTCGCTGATAATATCGTTCAAATAATTCTTGCTCTGCTCCTTTTTTCATTTTTCCAATACAAATAAATTTTATTTTCATCTTAACTATTTACCTTAGCTATTAGTATCACTGAGTTATACGCCATATCTTTTCTAAATTATAAAATTCTCTAGTTTCAGGATGAAAAATATGAGCAATCACTACGCCCGCATCTATCACTATCCAGTTGCTACTCTCTAAACCGTCAACACTAGCTAGAATCTTTTTTTCTTTTAACTTTTCGATTACAAACATCGCTAAAGCATTGATATGACGAGATGAATTACCAGAAGCGATGATAATATAATCAGCTAAAGAAAATCTCTCCGCGATATCAAAAACAACAATATTTTCTGCTTTAAGCTCTTCTAAAACGTCTATAATATATTGTTTCAATTCATCTGATTTATAAAAAAAGTTATTCTTATTTAATAATTTTTCATTATTATTTTCTGTTGAATTATTATATGTCATGATTTAACCTTGTTGTAACTATGTTATTAATTTTTTTCTTATCTCGCACTTGAGTTGAAGATAAATAAGAAAAATTGGTAAAAATAAAACACCATCTCGGTGGTGACAAAAATGGTAATAACCTATATTTATTTTCTGATAATCTAAATCTATTAAATTTCTGCGCTATAGGTGAATTTAAAGCGATGAAATTACTTCTAGGTCTATTAATTACCGCTACAGGTATATTATACATTATTTTTTCGCCTAGATACCATTTATGTAACTCTGCGAAACTATCCGCTCCCATAATCCAAACAAAATTCACTGAAGGATATTTTTTTTTTAAAAATCTAATAGTATTATAACTATAATTAGTATTTAAATGTTTTTCTAAATCAGTAACAATTATTTTCTTATTATGTTTTACTAACTTTTTACTAGCTACTACTCTATCATATAAATCAGCTAGATTATTACTAGATTTTAAAGGGTTTTGTGGCGAAACCATCCATAAAATATAATCTAATGATAAGCTTTTTAAAGCTTGCATAGCAACTAATAAATGTCCTTGATGAGGAGGATTAAATGATCCGCCAAATAATCCTATTTTCATCCCCGCAGTTAACTTAGGTAAATTTTTATTAATAATCACATTTAACTCTTAACTTATAGATTATTATCTTCTGCGGATTTTACATTTTGCAATTCCAAAGAACAAGCTCTTAATAATGTTAATAATCCTTTTTGACTAATAGATGATAAAATAAATATCTTTTTCTTAGTATTTTTTTGTAATAGCTCTATTTTTTGATTTATTTCTTCCTCTGTTAAAATATCAATTTGTGATAGAGCAATAATTTCTATTTTTTCATCTAATAAACTTCCATAAGCTTTTAATTCTTCTCTGACAATATTATATGCTGCTACTACATCTGTTTCCTGTGCAGAGATTAAATGTAATAATAATTTAGTACGTTCTATATGTCCTAAAAATCTATGCCCTAATCCAGAACCCTGATGTGCTCCTTCAATCAACCCAGGTATATCAGCAAATATAATTGTTTTCTCATCTACACTAGCGACACCTAAATTAGGATGTATAGTAGTAAAAGGATAAGCAGCAATTTTAGGTTTAGCAGCAGATATACAAGATAAAAAAGTAGATTTTCCAGCATTTGGTAAACCAATAATACCTATATCTGCAATTAATTTTAACCGTAACCAGATTGTTAATTCTTCTCCAGGTAAACCAGGGTTAGCCCTACGAGGCGCTCTATTAGTAGAAGTAGTAAAATGTAGGTTACCAAATCCTCCATTCCCTCCTTTTGCTAATCTAAATTTTTGACCTTTCTGCGTCAAATCACAAATTAAATTTTGATTATCAGCATCAAAAACTTGTGTGCCAACAGGTACTTTCAAAATTATATCATCGCCTTTAGCCCCAGTGCGATTACGCCCCATTCCATGCATACCAATTTTAGCTTTAAAATGCTGTTGATATCTATAATCAATTAAGGTGTTAAGTCCATCTACTGCTTCTATCCATATATCGCCGCCTCTACCTCCAGTACCGCCATCTGGTCCACCAAACTCAAGAAATTTTTCTCTTCTAAAAGAAACAGCTCCAGCGCCTCCATCGCCTGCTTTGACATAAATTTTTGCTTGATCTAAAAATTTCATTGTTTATTCCTATTATTCATTGTTAAGGCTATCGACACCTTTTATATTGTTAAAGTTTGCCCTACCTTTAAAATTTTTTGCTAATAAATATAATTCTACTGATTCTGTTCTAGAAGCAGGAGGCTTAACGTGATGCACAGATTGAAAATTCTGCTTTAAGATATTTAGCAATTGATCTTCTGCGCCCCCTTGGAAGGTTTTGGCTAAAAAATGTCCACCTTTCTTTAAAAAATTGACGGCAAAATCTACTGCTACTTCACATAAATAAGCTGTTCTTAAATGATCTGTTCTTCTATGTCCAGTAGTAGGTGCGGCCATATCAGATAATATTACATCTGGATATCCTCCTAAATTACTTAATAATAAATCAGGAGCATTTTCATCTAAAAAATCCATTTGTAATAAAGTTACCGCTGGTAAAGGGCTGATCTCAAGATAATCTATCCCTACCACCAAAGGATTTTCAACTGTAGATTTCACTATTTCGGCGGCTACTTGACTCCATCCACCAGGAGCCGCACCTAAGTCAATAATTCTTTGCCCTGGCTTTAAAAACTTATATTTTTCGTTAATTTCTATTAACTTAAAAGCAGCTCTAGATCTATATCCCTCTTCTTTTGATTTATGTACATAAGGATCATTTATATGCCTTTCTAACCAGCGCCGAGAAGAAGCTTTTATTTTTCCTGCTTTTTTACGTACTCTTTCGTGTAATTTTTTTGTTCCACGTCCTCCACGTCCGCCTGTTTTTGTCATATTTATCTCTAATTAATTATTTTGTTAACACATGCCGTCAATTATGATCCTTAATCGAATTTTACACTGACTATTTTCACTTTATTCATCTGATATAATTTCATTATTATATTAATCAAACATACAGATATTATTTATCATTATATCCGCTTAGTAACTTTTGTTCCCAGTTACAAGCTGAATTTTAAGTATAATTATTCCTAATCTCATAATTTCATTTAATGTTATTAATAACATTTCTAGCAGAATGAGGCAAATTTAATATATCTGACCGTTAATAATTTATTTAAGTTACATTATTTAATTTAAAATATTGACATAATATAAAAGCCCCATCTCCTATTGAGATAGGGCTTTTATATTATTTATTCTATCACCGTTACGCTATTTCTTTAGTTGAGTAATTTTTTATTGTACCAATTAATTTTATATTATCTGTTTCCCATAAATCTGCCTCGGCTTTTCTACGTTTAACTAGTCCTGTTAATTTTTTTCTACTCGCATAAATCCATCTTGATAATTGAAAAGGTATCTGAGCATATTCTCCTGCATTTAATTTGCTTAATAAAGTTGATGTTTTAAACGCATTAATTCCTATATTATAAACAAAAGACACTAGTGCGGCAAATTGATTATCATTTAAAGGCACCTTAACATATTTTTCAACCGATGCAGCAATTTTCGCTACATCTTTATTTAATAACTCAAGAGCTTGTTGTTCGGTAATTTTTAATCCCTCTTTAACCTCTAACCCTCCAATAATAGATGTATGTCCATAACCTATAGTCCATACACCGGCAATATCTTTATAAGCCTCCAAACGTAACCCTTCAAAATTTTTAATTAACTCAAAAGCGGTGTTATTCACTTTTCTCATTTTTATATCTTTATAGCTATGAAAAATTAAGCGATTGACTGTAAATAATCATTACCGATAATGTCATTTTCTAATTTTTTTTCTAAACTATCATTTCTCCGCATAAGTAATAATTTTCCTCTAGATTTATGTAAAATAACTTCTGTTTTAAAGTGAATTTGCTCTTCTCTATCTTGCCATTTTCTTGTATGCAATTGCCCTTCAACCATTATTCTATCACCTTTAGTTAAGGACTTTTCTACTAATTTAACCAATTTTTCATTAAAAATAACTATATTATGCCATTCAGGCTTTTCTTGAATTTCTCCATTATTATCTTTCCATCTCTCAGAAGTAACTAAACGAAATCTTACAATTGAATCTCCTGAATTTAATATTTTACAATCAATATCAGTGGCTACATTACCAATTAAAGTTACTCTATTTAACGCGTACATTATTTTCTCCTTCTGTTAATAGTCTAGAAATGAAGGCTAACGATTTTTTACAGTCATTAATAAGCCCTACTGACCATAGATCATTAGCAACAATGTTTAATAAAGATGTGATAGTGTTTGGATATAATTTATTACGATTTATCAGATGATTATTTAATCTCTTAAATTTTATTATATTTTCTCGATCCAGCACAGAATAACGCATATCTCTTTTTCGTTTTTTGGCTACCTGATATTTATAAAGCAATCGTAAAAAATATATCCCTGCTCTATATTCATTAATTGTTAAATAATTTAATTTAAATAATTTTTCTAATAATATCCCTCCTAAATAATCTTTTTTAATTTTACCTGCTAATACTATTGCTGATTTTGAATTAACAATATCTAATAAAACAAATTTTCCTTCACGCGAGCTGTATTTTTTATTATCATATGGTAAAAAATAATTTTCTCTATATTTTTCAGAAAATATACTTCCCATTATTCCTCTCGGTTATATTATAATAAAACAAAAAGACCTCCATCCTTATAAATATAAAAATATCTAATCAGTTGTATATCAATAAACAAAAGCAATATTTTCAAATAAAAAATCTAAATATTGTAATCATTAATCTTGCGTAAATAGTAATTTACCCTTAAATTTAAGTTATTATAAAATTTTCCCTTTTAAGCAAATTTACCTATATATTATCAAACACGGAAAGAATAACTTATGATTTATCCTTCACTAAAGCAGACCAACATTAATAAAGACCCGTAAATATTAGAGATCAATTTGTAGTTTTTAACATCGTTAATAATTGCATTAAGCAATTAAAATGTCAAGAGAAATTTTAAGATAAGAAAATGATAGATAAATCAATTAAAAAAAATAAATTTTATGATCAATCAGAACGCTTAAAACAAATTCGCAAATCAAGAGGTTTTTCTAGCGCCTTAAAGGCTTGTGAAGAAAATGGATGGAACTATAACTCTTATATACAACATGAGTTAGGTTTACGCAGTTTAGCTCGTTCTGCTAAAAAATATGCGGATGGATACAAAGTCAGTCAAGCCTGGTTACTTACTGGAGAGGGGGAGTCCCCCTCCCTGGCTAAAAATGATGAAGAATTAATGCTAGAACAAGAATTTAGACGTTTTCTTCTGGATTCTGACCAGGATGATCAGAAGATTTTGTTACGTTTTTTAAAATCTTTCTCTGTTCCAAAAAAGAAATAACACGTCTTTTTTCTTCAAGTGTTAAAGCATTAAATAAAACAAATAATTTTTTATTCATGTAAGTCCCCTATGTCCAAGCAAATAAATTGCTTAAAGCAATTATATTGCTTTAGCAATAAAAATTAAAGAAACATTTTCTCATTAAGCAATTTAAATGTTAAATAATTATGCCAAATCATGAATTACCATTTAAATTCTGTACACTTTACAAATTTAAAATAGTAAAAGAGTTTAAATGCTATTCAACCTGTAGATAACTTTAAAGGAAACAAATATGCAAAAAATTACAGAAAATATTTATATAGGTGCTCAACTAACCGCTGATGACATGGAGCGCCTAAAGCAATTAAATATTAATACTATAATTTGTAACCGACCAGATAATGAGATACCCGCAGAGATTAATTTTGAAAAAATAAAAATTGCTGCTGAAAAAGAAAATATTGCAATATATTATATACCAATTTCAACTAGAGAAAATATAAAAGAGAATATAGAAACATGTGTTAAAATATTGATTGATTCCAAACCAAATATATTTGCCTATTGCAGATCAGGAACAAGATCAAAATTATTACTCGAAGCAGCTTTGGCAAAAATGACAACGACACAGAATAATTATTAACCACCTCCACAACATCAAAATTATGTGACAATAATATAATAATTCACAGACTAATAAACATGAGTAGCAGAAGAAATCTATTGCTTCTGCTATCTATTAATATTATTAACTAAGGAATTTAGCTAATCTGAATTATATATTCATGCAATTTTGGTAAAAAATCTATTTCATCTTTAGCGGTTGTTGTTTTGATGATTTTTTTAGCTACGTCAATATCATGTTTAATCTGATTTACTAATTGATCCAAATTAGCAAATTTTTCTTCTTTCCGGATCCAATCAATGAATATTATATTAGCAATTTTGCTATAAATATCTTCATTAAAATCAAATAAATGACTTTCTAAAATTGCTCGTCCGTTATTTACAACTGTAGGTCGCAAACCATAACTAGCCACACCATCATAAAATCGACCATCATTCAAATAACATTTAATAGCATATATTCCATAAGGTAATTTTAAATTATCACCTAAATCCATATTAGCCGTAGGAAATCCTAATTTTCTTCCTAAGGCATCACCATGAATTATCTTACTAGTAACAAAATAATGATACCCTAAATATTCTGCTGCTTTTTTTACATTTCCGCTAGCAATATTTTTACGTATATTACTAGAAGAAACTATACAACCATCCTCATGAATAATTTCTTGATGTAGTAAAATATTCATCCCCAAAGATTCAGCGTATTTTTTTAAAAATTCTGGTGTACCTTCTCGTTTTTTTCCAAAATAAAAATTATCTCCAACTATTATATATTTAGCTTTTAAACTTTTAAATAAAACTTCCTCTATAAATTTTTTAGCCGAAATATTAGCAAATTCCAAATTAAAATTTTGTGCTAATATTGCATCAGCTCCATAATATGATAATAATTTATATTTTGTTTCAACCGGTAAAATTAAATTACAATTTTCAGCCGCATTAAAAAATTTTCTAGGGTGCGGCGCAAAAGTGAATATTAATAAAGGTATATTATTTAACGTTGATATTTCTTTAGCTTTAGCTAATAACTTTTGGTGTCCGATATGTATTCCATCAAAATTTCCAATAACTACTATTGAATTTTTGAAATCATCTGACAAATTTTCATAATTATTAAAAATATTTATTTTTTCATTCATAATATTCACGCGAGATAAGCCATAAATTTATTAAAAGATACATTATATTGTTCTAAAGCTTTTCTCAATTCAAAATTGCTTAAATTACGATGTATTCCGCTATCTATATATAATATATCAATATTTTGTTGATTCGCACCTTTTACATCAGTTAATAATCCATCACCTATAGCTAAAATTTCATTATTATTAATTTCAGCTTGTAATATTTCTTGAGCATATTCTCGCGCTAGGTCATATATAGGTGCAAAAGGCTTACCGGCAAAAAAAGTTGCACCGCCCATTTCTTCATAGAGTTTTGCTAAAGTACCAGCACATAATCTTAATTGCCCTTTATAATCCACTATCAGATCAGGATTAGCACAAATGAATGGTAAATTAACTGAACTAAAATATTTTAATAAATTTATATAATCTTCGGCATAAGGTTTATCATCAAATAGTCCAGTACAAACTATTGATTCGGCTTGTTCCGCTGCAACTAATTCTATATCTAACCCATCAAAAATTACTTTATCTTTATGGTGACCTATATGAAAAATTTTTCTAGAATATTGTGTAATTAAACTTCTAGTAACATCTCCAGAGGTTACTATCTTATTATAACAATTTTTATCAAGCCCCATAACAGATAATTGTTGCTGCACATATTTACTAAGTCTTGGTGAATTAGTCACACAAATTACAATTTTTCCTTTTCTACGAGCGAGTAATAGTGCCTCTACAGCTGGATCAAATATTTTTTCACCATTATGTAGCACTCCCCAGACATCACAAAAAATTACCTTATAATTATCTATGATATCATTTAAAGCTTTAATTCGTTGCATGAATAATCCTAGTATTTTTCATCTAAAATTATATCATAGAGCATATATGAACATAAAAATAGCATTTATTGTGTAGTTCTATTTGCTTTTTAACAGGATTAAACTATTATAAAATTTATTTTTATATTATATAGATATTATGAGTAATAATTCTTCGCAATTCGGGCTGTTAGCAGAGCTCAATAAACAATTTTCAGACCAGAGACAACTCCACATTGGTATAATTGGTTGTGGTGAAATGGGATGTGACTTAATCACTCAATTTTCAATGATGTCTGGTATGAAATTATGCGCTGTAGCAGACCACAAACCTATAAGAATTATTAACGCTGTAAAAATCGCCTATGACGATATAGAATCAGTTACAGAGGTTTGTAATAATCAACAATTAACAACTGCTATTGAAGCAGGTAAAATAGCAGCTACTGATGATTCTGACTTATTATTAAAAAATGAGCTAATAGATATCATAATAGATGCAACTGGATCACCAAATGCAGGTGCAACTATTGCGCTAAAAGCGTTTTCACACAATAAGCATTTAGTTTCAATGAGCGTGGAGACAGATGTTACTATTGGCTGTTATTTAAATCATTTAGCAAAAAAAGCTAATCTTATCTATTCTATAGGTGCTGGTGATGAACCATCTGCTTGTATGGAGCTTATTAACTTCGTAAGTGACATGCAATTAACCATAGTTTGCGCTGGAAAAGGTAAAAATAACCCCTTAAATATAGATGCTACACCAGATCTATATATGCAAGAAGCTTTAGAGCGACAAATGAACCCTAGAATGCTAGTAGAATTCGTAGATGGTTCAAAAACTATGGTAGAAATGGCATGTTTAGCTAATGCTACTGGTCTGATAACAGATTGTGCTGGTATGCATGGTCCTGCTGCTGGTTTAAAGGATCTAAGCAAGATTTTTATTCCAAAATCAGATGGTGGTATTTTATCTAATGTCGGGAGGGTTGATTATTCTATTGGAAAAGATATAGCACCTGGAGTTTTTGTAGTAGCTAAAACTGACCATCCTCGTATATTAGAAAGATTAAAAGATCTTAAAATGGGTCAAGGTCCTTATTTTACCTTTTTCCGTCCTTATCACTTAACTTCTTTAGAAGTTCCTCTTACTTGTGCTCGAATAGCTTTATACAATAAACCAGATCTAGCACCATTACCAACACCCACGGTTGAAGTCTGTGCGGTAGCAAAAAAAGACATGCATGCTAATGTTAAATTAGATTCTATTGGAGAATATTGTTATCGTGCTTGGAGCATGTCATATATAGAAGCCCAAAAACAAGGAGCTATCCCCTGTGGCTTACTGAAAGATGCAACTACATTAAAATATATAAAAAAAGGAGAATTATTAACTAATGAAAATGTATCTATTAATGTCAATAGCCCAATAGCGCAACTACATGATTTACAAAAAATATATCTAAACAATATTAGCCGTTAGGACAAATTATTATGTCACACCGACCTTTAGTAGCAGTACCAGCAGATAATATTCTATACCAGCATTGTGAAAAATATGCTATCAGCAAACAATATCTAAATTCTTTATTCGAACTAGCTAATGTTTCTCCTATTATTATACCACCCTTGCTTCATAAAAATGTTGCTGATATTCTAAAATATGTAAATGGTATTCTACTAACTGGAGCTGTTTCCAATGTGCATCCTTCTCGTTATAATAGTCCTGTTACTGAACAGCATCAACCCTTTGACGAAGAAAGAGACGCTATATCTTTTTCTATGATAGATTATGCTTTAAAATATAATTTACCTATTTTAGGTGTTTGCCGTGGTCTACAAGAATTAAATACCTATTTAGGTGGTACTTTATCTAACGACATCCAGGAATTAGATGGTAAAATCGACCATCGTTCATGTGACTCTACTAATATTAGTGAACGTTTTAAAATCAAACATACTGTAAATATTGTTCCTAATAGATTATTGGATAATATTATTAATCAAAAAAGTATTTCTGTAAATTCTCTTCATCGTCAAGCTATTGATGTTCTAGCAGATAAATTACAAATTGAAGCAATAGCAACAGATAATACAATTGAAGCAGTTAGCATGAAAGATACTGAGCAATTCATTTTAGCTTTCCAATGGCATCCAGAATATTGGTACAATAATGAAGCAATATCTAAAAAAATATTTGCTGCATTCAGTAAAGCGATATATGAAGATTACACTAGAAAAAACTGATATGACTATTAATCAAAAAAACACCATAGCTTTCCTTCCCTTAGGTGCTTATGAACAGCATGGTGAACATTTGCCTTTTGAAACTGATACATTAATCGCTACTGCATTTAGTAAATATATTAAAAAGCAATTACCTGATTATATAGATATGCATTTTTTATCTACCGAACCTATAGGATATTCTATTGAACATACTTTTAGCTCAGAGAGTAAATCTTTAGATTATAATACTGCTATTGATCTATGGTTAGCAAAAGCATTAGAATGTAAAAAAAATAATATTAATAAAATAATCTTTTTTAATGCTCACGGCGGTAATTCTCCTATACTTTCTATTGTAGCTACAGAATTAAGAATTAAACATAATATGCTAGCGGTAGTAACTAGTTGGAACAGATTTTTAAAAGATTGCCCTTTCCTTAACGATATGCAAAAATCTTTTGACATCCATGCAGGAGAATTAGAAACAGCGCTTATGTTAGCTATTGCTCCTAATATGGTTGATATGTCAAAAGCTAAAGACTTTTATAACCAACAACAGGATTTCTGTAAAAATTTTAATTATTTAAAAGCTTATGGTCCTCATTATTTTGGCTGGTCTATGAGTGACCTTAATAAATATGGTGCTTGTGGTAATGCTTCTATTGCTAAAGCTGAATTAGGCTATAAAATAATTGATTATGTAATAAAAGAATTTTTAAAATTATTAGATGACGTATATAAATTTGATATAAAATATCATTTTAATAAGTAACTGAGGTGTAAAATGACTAACAGTTTCTCTATTAATAAGAAAATATTACCTTATCTCGTCTGTCCTTTAACTAATCAGGATCTTATTTATGATGAAACCAACCAAGAATTAATTTCCTCATCTGCTAATTTAGCTTATCCTATTAAAAATGGTATACCAATAATGTTACCTGAACAAGCTCGAATACTAAAAAAATAAGATATCTAGTTAAATAGATTTACCCAAGCAACAAATTAATATATAAGAATCTAAGTTAATAATTTTTACCGATAAGGAATTTGATATGTCATTTAAAATAGCTGTTGTCGGCGCTACAGGTAATGTAGGACGTGAAATGTTAAATATATTAGCTGAACAATCTTTCCCCGCCACGGAAGTTTTTGCTGTAGCTTCAGCCCGTAGCCAAGGTATTGAAGTTTCCTACGGTGACAAAATTCTAAAAGTACAAAATCTAGAAAATTTTGATTTTACTAAAATTGATATTTGCCTTATGTCAGCTGGAGGTAATATTTCTAAAAATTGGGCGCCTAAAATTGCAGCACATAAATGCGTCGTTATAGATAATTCATCTGCTTGGCGTTATGATTCTAACGTTCCATTGATAGTACCTGAAGTTAATGGCGATCAAATAAGCAATTTCCATAAAAAATATATTATAGCTAATCCTAATTGCTCCACTGCACAAATGGTAGTAGCACTTAAACCTCTACATGACTTTGCTAAAATCAAACGTGTAGTTGTTTCTACTTATCAATCTGTTTCTGGTGCTGGTAAAGATGGTATGGATGAATTATTCACCCAATCAAGAGCTGTGTTTGTTGCAGATCCAATCAGCAGTCATAAATTTACCAAAAGAATAGCTTTTAATGTTATTCCACACATTGATGAATTTTTAGACAGTGGATATACTAAAGAAGAATGGAAATTAACTGCTGAAACCAAAAAAATATTAGATCCAGCTATTAAAGTAACTGCTACCGCTGTTAGGGTACCGGTATTTATTTCTCACTCTGAAGCAGTTAATATTGAATTTCATAATCCTATCACAGCTGATGAAGCTAGAAATATATTGCGTAATGCTCCTGGTTGCCAAGTTATAGACAAAAGAGAAGACGGTGGTTATATTACTCCTTATGAAGCCGCTGGAGAGGATGCGACATATATTAGCCGTATCCGTGAAGATATTACCGTAGAACATGGTTTAGATCTATGGGTTGTTTCTGATAATTTACGTAAAGGAGCTGCTTTAAATGCAGTACAAATAGCGCAATTATTAATTGATAAAAAATTAATAACGCCCAAAAAATAATTTACTAACTTAATAATGGAACTTTAATGTCAAAATTATTAGAAAATTTAGTTAATCTAACTCCTAAAGAAGTAGCCAATATTTTATTGACTACTCGCTTTGCTGATTCTATTGACATTATAAATAATCTTGATTTTGAGGTTGCATTACAAGTAATTGAAGAATTACCAATAGATTATTCTATTGAACTATTTGATCGTCCTGAATTACATAATCCTGAAGAACTACTTGAGTCATTACCTACAGATAAAGCCATTAAGATTTTAGATCAAATGTCTGCTGACCAGGTTGCCGATGTTTTTCAAGATATGAGTATAAATACTCGTAATAAGCTTATTCCATTTTTACAACCTGAGACAAGGCAAAATCTTCATAAATTAATAAATTATCCTGAAGAAAGTGCTGGTAGTCTTATGACCACAGAATATATATCTGTACCAGGACATTGGCAAGTTGAGAGAGTTTTACAATATATCAAAGAAGTTGAACGAACACGAGAAACCGTCTATGCAATCTATATTGTAGATATAGCAAATAATAATAAATTACTACGGGCTGTTTCTTTAAGACAATTAATTACAGTTAACCCAAGTGAAAAAATCATAGATATAACTACTCCACAAGATCCTATTGTTATTCATCCCTTAACAAAAAGAGAAGAACTTGCTACATTATTCCGTCGTTATGATCTTTTAGCTGTTCCAGTTGTTGATAATAAAAAACATCTTTTAGGAATTGTAACTGTTGATGACGTATTAGATTCAATGACCGCAGACATGACTAAAGAAAGTCAACAATTTGGTGGTAGTGGTGCGCTAGAAAAACCTTATATGAGCATGGGCTTTTGGGAACTTTTTCAAAAAAGATATATTTGGCTAGCTATTTTATTTTTAGGAGAACTACTCACTACCAGTGCTATGCAACATTATGAATTAGAACTTGAACGAGCAGTAATTTTATCCTTATTCATACCTTTAATTATGAGCTCTGGAGGTAACTCTGGTTCTCAAGCTACCTCTTTAATTATTAGATCTTTAGCTTTGCAAGAAATTAGTTTAAAAGATTGGTGGAAAATAGCTATGCGTGAGCTACCAATGGGTTTGTCATTAGGTATAATATTAGGTATAATAGGATTTGTTAGAATTGCTATTTGGCAAGAATTAGGTTTTTATGACTATGGAGAACATTGGCAGTTAATTGGTTGGACTATAGCCGTCACTCTAGTAGGGATAGTAACTTGGGGATGTCTAATAGGTAGTATGTTCCCCTTTCTGATGAAATTATGTCGTTTGGATCCTGCAGTTGCCTCTGCGCCCTTTATTGCCACTTTAGTAGATGTTACTGGTATTGTTATCTATTTTTCAGTTGCAACTATAATTTTAAAAGGAACTTTTTTATAAAATTATGTTATTCAAACAAATATTTTATTACTTCACATTATAAAGCATCATATACAGCTTAATTAAAAACAAGAAAAGGATTAATTATGCAATTAAGAAATATTGCAATCATTGCTCACGTTGACCATGGTAAAACTACCTTAGTAGACGAATTACTTAAACAATCGGGGGTTTTTAGAGATAACCAAAAAACCCACGAACGTATGATGGATTCGAATGATATAGAAAAAGAACGTGGTATAACTATTTTAGCTAAAGCTACTTCTGTAATTTGGAAAAACACTCGCATAAATATAGTAGACACCCCTGGACATGCTGACTTTGGTGGTGAAGTTGAACGTATACTTAGCATGGTAGATGGTGCAATCGTATTAGTTGATTCTGCTGAAGGTCCTATGCCACAAACAAAATTTGTTGTTGGTAAAGCATTACAAGTTGGTTTAAAACCTATTGTAGCGATTAACAAAATTGATCGCACAGATGCTAGACCTGAAGAGGTGATTAACGAAGTATTTGATCTTTTTGCAGCATTAGATGCTACCGATGAACAACTAGATTTTCCTATTTTATATGGTTCTGGTCGTGATGGATGGATGGCCTTATCAAAAGATGGACCAAAAGATCAAGCTTTGGCCCCGTTATTTGATTTAGTATTAGAACATGTGCCTGCTCCTACCATTGCAGAAGGACCTTTCAGTATGATAGGTACATTATTAGAAGCTGATCCATTTTTAGGTCGTATCATAACTGGTAGAATTCATTCTGGTAGTATTAAAACTAACCAAAATATTAAAGTTTTATCACCAGATGGTACCGTGGTAGAAACTGGTCGTATTTCAAGAATATTAGCTTTTCGTGGTTTAGAACGTCAACCTATTGAAGAAGGACATGCTGGTGATATAATAGCTATAGCAGGTCTATCTAAAGGTACTGTTGCCGATACTTTTGCTGATCCTGCAGTAACCATACCGTTAAAAGCACAACCTATTGATCCTCCTACTGTAACCATGAGTTTTTTCGTGAATGATAGCCCCTTAGCAGGTACTGAGGGAGATAAAGTAACTAGTAGAATTATTAGAGATCGTCTTTTCAAAGAAGCAGAAGGAAATGTAGCCTTAAAAATTGAAGAATCTAATGATAAAGATTCATTCTATGTCTCTGGTAGAGGAGAATTACAATTAGCTGTATTAATTGAAAATATGCGGAGAGAAGGCTTTGAACTAGGAGTATCACGTCCTAGAGTTGTGATGAAAAAAGATGACAATGGTCAAACTTTAGAACCAATAGAAGAAGTTATGATCGACGTTGATGAAGAGTTTTCCGGTACAGTAGTACAAAAAATGTCAGAACGTAAAGGCGAAATGGTAGAGTTACGTCCTTCTGGTGGCAATCGTGTACGTTTAGTATTCTACGCACCAACACGAGGTCTAATTGGATACCAATCTGAATTACTCACTGACACTAAAGGTACAGCTATTATGAATCGTCTGTTCCATGATTATCAACCGTATAAAGGTGATATAGCTGGTCGTAATAATGGCGTGTTAATTTCTAATGAATCCGGTGAATCTGTGGCTTATGCTTTATTTAATCTAGAAGATAGAGGTCCAATGATCATAGATGCAGGTGTTAAAGTATACCAAGGTATGATTGTAGGAATACATTCACGTGACAATGATCTAGAAGTTAATGTAATTAGAGGTAAAAAATTATCTAATGTTAGGGCATCAGGTAAAGATGAAGCTGTAAAGCTTACTCCTCCTATCCGTATGACACTTGAACGGGCATTATCTTGGGTACAAGATGATGAATTACTAGAAGTTACACCTAAATCTATTCGTTTACGCAAATTATATCTTGATCCAAATGAAAGAAAACGTCATCAAAAAAGCAAAAATTTATAATTAAATTAATAACTAAGGAGAAGACATATGAATATAAATGCAGTAGCTACAGGAAAAAATCCACCTGAAGATTTAAATGTAATAGTTGAGACTCCTATTGATGGTCATCCAATTAAATATGAAATGGATAAAGAGTCCGGCTTATTATTTGTAGATCGTTTTTTACATACACCAATGCGTTATCCTGGTAATTATGGTTTTGTACCACATACATTATCTGACGATGGTGATCCTATTGATGTTTTAATTTGCAATACACGTCCATTAATGCCTGGGTCTGTAATAAATGTCAGACCAATAGGAGTGTTAATAATGGAAGATGAAAGTGGTCAAGATGAAAAAATCTTAGCTGTACCAGTAAGCAAATTGACTAAAAAATACGATAAAGTCGAGTCATACAAAGATCTTCCTGAAATTACTATTAAGCAAATAATTCACTTTTTTGAAAGATATAAAGATCTAGAACCTAACAAATGGGTAAAAATCAAAGAAGTACAAGGTATCGAAGCCGCTAAAAAAGTGATTATTGAAGCAATAGAAAGAGCTAAAAAATAAAATATCAATGTTGCAGGAGGATTATGTTAGCTATTATCTGAGCCTAATTGAGCTATTATATGTTCAATGATTGCTGTTAATTCTTCATAGTCCCCCTGCAAATAAAGTTGCTTCATGCGACTTTTATTCCCTTTTAATAAGGTTATTTTACTTTTCGCTATCTTAAATTTTTTAGCTAGCAACTTTATTAAGGCTATATTCGCTTTATTATCTTCAGCTATTTCTCTTACCTGCACGACTAATGCTAACGAATTATTTTCATCTACATATAATTTGCATATTTTCTCATTAGCCGCGTTAGGAGTAAGCTTTATATTTAGTAATACCCCCTCTAAATATTTTTTATATAAATTACTCATTAACATTAACTAGAAAAATAAAGCCGGTAAAATATATCTTCTAACAATATGTAATAATACAATTAGAACTATCGGTGATATATCGATAAATCCTAGATCGGGCAAAATCCTTCTAATAGGCTGCAATACCGGTTCTGTTACAGTATTAAAAAAATTTGCTAAAAATTTTGCGATAGAATTATATGGATTAATTACACCAAAAACATATAACCATGAGAAAATTGCATTAAGAACGATTATTAAAATATATAGACTTAGCAACCAATCTAAAAATTCATACACTTGTAACATATATACTCCTTAAACTTATAATCTGTAATATAATTACTTTTTATGTAAAAAATTCAATATATTACTTATTATATAACTCACAATGATAGCCATTAGTAGTACTATTAAACTGTAAGATAATGGATATTCACTATAAAACCACATGATTTTACTTTGCCAAAAAGATAATTCTGAATTTAAAATATTAGTTCTGATAATTTCATTTTTGACTATATTTACAATAAAATTATTATAAATAAAAAATATAGTTAACATCAATATTACTAAAAAGAAAATTACACGTAAATAATAGTCTTTTATCTTTTTTGCAAGCCAATTACCATAATAAGCTCCTATTGTTCCACCTAATATTAAAATTAAAGCTAAAGTTACATCTATATTTCCATTGATCAGACTATGTAATAGCAAGCAAGTAGTAGAAGTAAAAAACAACTGTAAACTAGCAGTAGCTAAAGCTATTCTAATATTAATTTTTAATAATATAGTAAGTATAGGTATAAGGATAATATTACCCCCTATTCCCATAATAGCAGATAAGCAACCAACTAAAATTCCTAAAAAAATTAAATATAAAATATTAATTTTAAGACCAGAAACAGGGAAATTCAAAATTAATTTTGAATTAGAAGCGCTTCTATATATTTGATTATATTGTGTACCATTTTTAGAAAATTTATAATTAATTAAATCATAGGCAATATATAAAGTCAGACTAATTAATAAAATTACATATAGATAAACAATAATATTATCTACACTTCCTAACTTAAGTAATTTATTAAAAATAAAGATACCAATTAATACACCGATATTACTAGATGTAGCTAAAATTATTGCTAATTTTACATCTATCAACTTTGCTTTAAGATAAGAGATAACTGATGTGGTAGAAGAAGCAACCACCAAAACCATCACGGTAGCCACCGCCACAAGCGGTTGTATATTATAGCTAATTAATAATGGTACTACTAATAATCCGCCGCCTATGGATAATAGTCCAGCAAAAAAGCCCGCGATAGAACTAATTAATAATAAAAAATATATATTTACATATGTTTCCGCAATAATAAGATAAGTCACAAATTATATAATCCAATTTAATAATCCAAATAATGGCGTTAAAATCTATAGGACATACCTAAATTAATAGCATGTGAATAAATTGAGCCTGTTGTATTATCTTTATTTAATTCTTGTTGCGAAGACATAAGATTAGAATATACATATTCTAATCTTAATGTCCAATTAGTAGCATAAGAAATATCTATTCCCGCTCCTACAAGCAACTCTGTATAAATATTTCTTAGAGACATATTATCATTCCTAACTTTTCTAGGAAAGATTTCTTCAGAATATGTAGCTTTAATTCCTAATCTAGTGAAGGCTAAAAGATTATTATGTAAGAGATAACCAAATTTAAAATTTAACTCAGAATTCGCATTTAGTTCCTGATACAATGATTTCTCGTTTAATATTATTTCCCACTTTTTTTTATTATTGACTATAATATCAACCTGTTTTACTGCCTTAATAATGACCGCATTCATCATAAAAGCAATCTCAGTAGCAACTAAAAATCTATCTGCTAATATATGCTGATATCCTGTAAAAAGTCCTACATAAGGGAAATCCTGAGTTACAATTATATGCCCCTTAGGCACTTCTCTTAAATCTATTTTATTTTTCTTAGGAAGATTTCCATCAATTACAAAAAGCTTTTGCGCACTAAAACCTACATAAAAACCTGAACTATTCTTCTTAACCTTCTTAGATGAGTTAACATTTTCAGCATGCGGTATTGAAATAGTAACTAAATACAAGAACAATAATAAGATACAATTATTTATTCTGCCTATAACATCAATTTTTTTCACTCAGTATATCACTTACATCTTGAATATAAATTATTATATAATTTTTTAAAATATTTGCTAAAACTATTATTATTACTAGAAAATATTTCTTGTTCTAATTTTATCCGTTTTTGCCTAATTTGTTCTAAATTATATTGTTGTATTTTATTATCCTTATTCTCATTTATTTGCTCAATTAATTTATTTACTTTTGCATTAAACTTTTCTAGCTTCTGTAGTAATAACATCTGCTGTTGATTAATAGACTGAGTAATATCTGCTAAATTATTTTTAATATTTTTTTGTTGTTGATTTATTTTAGTTATATCATCAGCTAAATCGTTATTTCTTAGCCATAGTTGATTATCATATTTAGGAATAACGATACAAGTTGCTTGTTTAACTATATTCTGTTTAACCACGCCCCTAGCTTTAGCATATCCGGCAACTTTATTTAATGCTATTGGTGATACCTTCGGTAAAAGATTAAAATAATTTTCATTAGATACGTCTTTTTCTATTAACACGGCAAACTCCTACACCCAATATCTGTAATATTGCCATATTTAAGTAAATAAACTTTTAACATTTTTGAAATGTTTTGATAATTTTAATCCTTGTCCTTGATAATTAGAAGTTTTTAAACTTCCATATAAATTCTTCGGTTTTTGCACCATATTTTCATATATTAATCTTCCTATTATTTGCCCATCCTCCAAAATAAATGGTACATCATGACTTCTAACCTCTAATACAGCTTTGCTATTGCTATTATCACTATATCCAAATCCTGGATCAAAAAAACCAGCATAATGTACTCTAAATTCTCCTACTAATGGATCAAATGGAACCATTTCAGCAGCATATTCTGAAGGAACTTTTAAAAATTCTTTTGATGCCAAAATATAAAATTCATTAGGATCTAAAATCAAACTTTTATCACCTCTTTGATAGATTGGCTCCCAAAAATCCAATATGTCATAATTATTAATTTTTTCTATATCAATAACTTCAGTATGTCTTTTACCTCTATAGCCTACCAAACCATTTTCATCTCCAGTTAGATCAACTGATAAAGCTACACCGCCGGCCATAATTTTGATATTATTATTAGCAATCAAAGGATCAATTTTATGTAATTGCATTAAATCATTCTTATCAAGAATATTCTGACCAAATCTAAATCTTATCTGTGATAATCTACTACCTTGATGTACTATTACAGGAAAAGTTCTAGGGCTTATTTCAAGATACAAGTCACCTTTATAACCCGCAGATATTTTATCAAATTCTTGTGTCTTGTCTGTAATAATACGCGTAAATATATCTAATCTTCCAGTAGAGCTTTTTGGATTAGTAATAGCAGAAATATTTTCTGGTAACTCTAAACTTTCCATTAATGGAACTATATATACACAATTTGTTTCTAGAACAGCTCCTTTAGTAAGATCTATTTCATGCAATTTAAATTTCTTTAATTTATCAATAACATTGTTATTACCTGGCATGAATGATGCTCTAACTCGATAAGCTACCTTACCCAATCTTAAATCTAAGCTAGCTGGCTGAATTTGATCATCAACAAGAGGCTGCTGAATTTTAATGATATTCTTTTGCAGTAATTCAGTTATATCATAATCAGCAAGAATGCCTATATTTGTAAACATTTGATAACCATTTCTATATTATATCGAAAGATTGCAGAAAAACTTTTTATATTTTATAATATAATTACTTCTGTACAAGATTTTTTTATAACCTTCTATAAAATTAATAACTATCCACACGTAAGGTTAACTTTATTATGAACATTAGACAATTACCTGACAATATAATTAATCAAATAGCGGCCGGAGAAGTTATAGAACGTCCTGCTAATGTTTTAAAAGAACTATTAGAAAATTCTATTGATTCGGGAGCAACCAACATTGATATACTAATAGAACATGGTGGTAAAAGTCTAATAAAAGTAATAGATAATGGCTGTGGTATTAGTTGCAATGAATTACCTTTAGCTATCTCCAGACATTGTACTTCTAAAATGTCTTCAAATTTATCAGAAATAAACACATTAGGATTTAGAGGAGAAGCTTTACCATCTATTGGTTCGGTTGCTAACTTAACTGTTATTTCTCGTACTATTGAATCAGAAACGGCTTTTAAAATTACCGTTAATGGTGGTAAAGTTTCTACTCCAGTTCCTATTGCTGGACTTGTTGGTACTACAGTAGAAGTAAGCAACTTATTTTATACTACACCAGCCCGACTTAAATTTATGAAAAGTGACACAGCAGAAGCTAATGCTATTGTAGATTTAGTTAAACGTACGGCTATTGCTTTCCCTGATATTAAAATCACTCTTAGCGGAATACAAAAAAAGCCGTTTATTTTTCCTGCAATAAATTCAAACAGTGCAAATCCTTATCTAGAACGTATTGGACAAATTTTAGGAGATGAATTTACACAAAATAGCTTAGAGTTACAAAGCGAAAGAGACAATTTTCACTTATCAGCTTTCATCTCTATTCCTACTTATAACCGCAGTAATAATTTATGGCAATATATCTATGTGAATGGCAGACCAGTTAGAGATAAAGTTATTTTAACTGCAATTAGAGTAGCTTATATGGATCATATAGCTTATGACCGTCATGCAGTAGTGGTATTATTTTTACAAGCACCTACTAGTCATGTAGATATTAATGTTCATCCTACTAAAAGTGATGTGCGTTTTGCTGATAGCAATTTTATTAGATCTTTCATAATTAGTGCAATACGCGACAGATTAGCAAATATGCCAATTATTAGTGCTACCAGTAATAAAAAGAATTTAATGAATTTTTTTCAAGAACCTAAAGAAAATCTTAAAAATTTCATTGTTGATAAATATTATCAAGCTAATCATGAAAAGAATTTCAATAACTATTCCTCATCTAGTTCCTCACCTCCCCTTGTAACTAAAAATCAGTCTGAATTACCTTTATCAACTTCTAATATCTACCCTACTACAATAAATCCTAGCGCTGATACTAGAACTAATGAATATGATTGGAATGCAGAAATATATGATTATCCTTTAGGAGCGGCAAAAGCACAGATACACAAAAATTATATAATAAGCCAAACCAAAGATGGTATTATATTAATTGATCAACATGCAGCCCATGAACGACTTATTTACGAAAAACTCAAACAAGCACTATATGCTAAACCTATAGCGCAACAACTATTATTAATTCCTGAAATTATAACATTAGATGAAATAAAAGTTAAATTTTTATTAGAATATGCAACTAACTTAGAAAAAATGGGGCTAGTGATTGAAGCCTTTGGCGAAGATACCATCATAGTTAGAGCGACCCCGGCTATATTACCTAAATTAGATGTAAGAAAGCTAATAATGGAGATATTAGATGATTGTTTGTCAAAAGACACTAGTAATAATTTAGAACGTAAGATAGATTATGTAGTTGCAACTATAGCCTGTCATGGCTCCATCCGTTCTGGTAGAATATTGAAACCAGAAGAGATGAACCAATTATTAAGAGACATAGAATCCACACCAGCAGCAGCTACCTGCAATCATGGTAGACCTACCTATGTAGAATTAAAATTAACTGACATAGAAAAATTATTTAAACGCCGCTAATCAGTATTAACAAAAGCTTTATGTAATGCAACTACGCAGTATTTTTGATGCGCATTATCTACTGTTGCTTGTGATTTAGCCTTCCACTCAGACAATGCAGCTTCTCTAGTAGGATAAATACCAACTAATTCTAATTGCTCTACATTTCTAAAATTACCTTTATTAAGACTCTCCAACTCACCACCAAAAACTAAGTATAATTCTTGCATTTTCGACATAATAACCTCTATTTTATTTCATGTTTAATAAGTTTTATAAGATCATGGATCAATGAATTACGAGATACTACAAGCAAATCATGTTTTTTGTTCGCTTGCATATAGTTAACTTTTTCCCCGTTTAAATCCGCTATTTTTCCCCCTACTTCCTGTAAAATTAAATCTATTGCCATTATATCCCAATCATTACAATTAGGCCTAACAATTACGCAATCTATTTTTGCCTCTACAAGTAAAGCAATACGATAAGCTAATGAGGCGATATCCTCTCCTAACTCTATATTATTCAAGGATAAATCAATTTTTTTTAGCATAGCAGGTGAAACAGAAAATATTAATTTATCTTGTAATTTTTTATCAGTTAATTTAGCTATAGGTTCTGAGTTAAGAAATGCTCCATGATTAATTATCGCTTCATAACATTTATCTAACATTGGACAATATAAAACACCTACTAAAGGAATTCCATCATCATTTGCTAAAGCTATAGAAATAGTCCAATTAT
Organism: Bartonella sp. DGB1; assembly: GCF_041345015.1. NCBI lineage: Bacteria > Pseudomonadati > Pseudomonadota > Alphaproteobacteria > Hyphomicrobiales > Bartonellaceae > Bartonella > Bartonella sp. DGB1. The sequence continues at coordinate 439,597 of NZ_CP166769.1, read as the reverse complement.
TTGCTCCGGCAATGAAACCTCTTGTACCATCAATAGGATCTACTACAAAATAATATTCTGGTTGCTTTTGCAGTTTTCTATCATCGTTTGATTCTTCTGATATCCACCCGTAGTTAGGTCTATTAGTTAATAACGTTTTTTTTAAATAATTATCTACTTCTATATCTACATTAGTTACTGGAGAATTTTCTTCTTTAAAAGAAACGGTAAGATCTGTTCCAAAACAAGATTTTGCAATATTACCAGCCTCAATAACGACCTCTTTGAGTAGAGCTAATTCTTTTTGTAAGAATAATAAATTTTCACGCATGGATAACAATATAATCTCCCAAATATTAATTGCTACTTTAAACTAACTAAAAAAAAATTCAATATTTTTATTTTATCTAATCAATTAGTTACTTTTAAAAAATATAAGCAACTTTTTCCATAAATTCTTTTATCTTCTATAGTAAAAAATTCACTTAAACTTATATTAACATTTTTATCTTCTTCTAATATACACACACTATCTTTAGCCAACCAACCATTTTTAAAAGCATTTTCTAATGCTCTTTCTCCTAAATTCATCCTATAAGGAGGGTCAGCAAAAATTAAATTAAAAGGTAAAATTTTACCAATATCGCCTAAATCAGTAGCATCACGTTTTAATAATCTACTACAACCTTGCGCTAATAAATTTTCAATATTTTGCCTAATTAAACCTCTACCTTGCACTGAATTTTCAACAAACACAGCATATTTAGCCCCTCTAGATAAAGACTCTAAACCTAAAGCTCCAGTACCAGCAAATAAATCTAATATCCTACTATTATATAATAAATCAGGATAGTGATTATTTATTATATTAAATAAACTTTCTCTTACTCTATCAGTTGTAGGACGAATAGTTAAATCTGTTGGTTTAACTAAATTACGCCCTTTCCATTTTCCCGCTACAATACGCATTATTCCAATTCATTATTAGAGTTATCTTTTTTACTATGAGACTGATTTCTACTATTGAAATCTTTATCTTTAAATTTCCTATTACTCGCAGAAAATTTACCTTGCGAAGATCTTCCGTCAGAAGAAAAATTATCCCGCGGTGGACGACTATCAGAGGAATATTTAGCTCTAGGTGGTCTACCATCAGAGGAGAATCTACCTTGCGAGGATCTGCCCTCAGAAGAAAAATTATCCCGCGGTGGACGATTATCAGAGGAATATTTAGCTCTAGGTGGTCTACCATCAGAAGAGAATTTACCTTGCGAGGATCTACCGTCAGAAGAAAAATTATCCCGTGGTGGGCGACTATCAGAGGCATATTTAGCTCTAGGAGGTCTACCATCAGAAGAGAATTTATCTCTAGAGCGATTATTTTTTAAGTTATCTTCATTGTCCCAACGCACATCTGGCTTTTTATCTTTATATTTTGTTCTAGTAAACACATCCGATGCCATCCAAACATTAGAGGTTCTAACTTTACGTTCAATTACATAAGGTTTCTTATTCGTAACTTTCTTATTATAACTAGCGTTAGTATTTTTCTCTTTTTTATCTAAGTCGTGTTTATCTTTATTATTTGTTATAAAATCAGAGTGCAGTTTATTTTTAATAAATTTTTCTTTATTAGGAGTGATCTCTCTACTACTTCTTATCCATTCATATTTTTTTTCATCTCTATCCTCAGGAAAGCCAGTATTAATAACTTTTATTGGAGCATTAGTTATTTTAGCAGCTCTAGTTGGTACAGTCATAACTTGATTAAATAAAGGAGCATCAAAATTTGCTCCTGATTTTTTTATCAGACGAGTTCCTAATTGATCCTGTAAGGTACGACTTCTTACCTCTATTACTTTTCCTGTTTCAAGATCTGCTAACTGAAATGGACCAAAGGAAATACGTATTAAACGTGTTACCGACAAACCCAAAGCAGCTAATATATTTTTAATTTCTCTATTTTTTCCCTCTCTTAACGATATTGTTAACCAAGCATTACTCCCTTGTTCACGATCTAATAAAGCTTCCACCGGTGCATAAAAAACACCATCAACTGAAATACCATTTTTTAATTTATCTAAATCTGCTTGTGTAACTTTACCATGTACCCTAACTCTATATCTACGTAACCAACCTGTTTCAGGGAGTTCCAATATTCTAGCGACACCACCATCATTAGTTAATAATAATAAACCTTCAGTATTTATATCTAATCTACCTACTGATATTACTCGAGGTAACTGCTCTGGTAGATTTTCAAATATAGTAGGTCGTCCCTCCTCATCTTTATGTGTAGTAATTAATCCTGCCGGCTTATGATACAACCATAATCTAGTCCTTTCAATTGGCGGCAATAATTCTTTATCTATCATAATTTCATCAGCATTTGTTACATTAAAAGCTGGAGTATCAATCACTTTACCATTAACTTTAACGCGACCAGCTATTATAAGAGTTTCGGCCTCTCTACGAGAGGATATCCCCGATCTCGCTAACCGCTTAGCTAATCTTTCTGATTTTTCTTCTAACGTATCTTCAATAAAAGATCTTTTTTGATATTCAGGTCTATTATTTTTGTCTGTATTCTTATTTGAAAAAGATTTTTTTTTATTAATATCTCTTTTAAAATTCTTATTTATATGCATAATATGCCCTTCTTCTAAATGAAACTTCTTTTAAAGTAATTAAATATGATACCAATAACAGCAAATTTCACCTTTATGGAAATAGCTCTACAAGAAGCAGAAAAAGCTCAAAAAAATGGCGAAGTTCCTGTAGGAGCAATAATAGTAAAAAATAATAAGATTATTGCAACTGCTAATAATCAAACACGAAGCTCACTGGATCCTTCAGCTCATGCTGAAATAGTTGTTATAAGAAAAGCCTGTAAAATTTTAAAAACAGACCGTTTAATTAATTGTGACTTATATGTAACTCTGGAACCTTGTAATATGTGCAGCGGTGCAATTTCATTTGCTCGCATCAGAAGACTTTATTACGCAACTCCAGATCCTAAAGGAGGAGCTGTCGAAAATGGTACAAATTTTTTTAGCCAAAAAAGTTGTTTCCACTCTCCAGAAATTTATTCTTGTTTAAGCCAAAATAAATCACAATTATTATTAAAAAATTTTTTTAAACAAAAACGTTAGTTAATTTTCACCTCAGCTAATTTAACTTTACCCAAAGCGATTAATTCTCTTAATGCTTGCGCATCTCTCATAGATACATCCTTGAATTCCGGATCTAAACCAACATCCTCAGTATATCTCCAAGATCTAGAACATTTTTTACCTTTAGCTTTTTCTACCACTACAGCTATATCATGATTATCATCAAGAATAAAAGCGCTATCTGGTTTTTTATCCATAGTTAACTCTATATCGCTAGTAATAACAACCTCCGCAAAATCAATATTTTTTAACAAATTAAATAAATTTTCATCAGTTAAATATACGATCGGTTTTGCCTCTAATGAAGAGCCAATATTTTTTTGCATCCTCTCTAGCTCCAATGCTCCTGTTACTACCCTACGAACATTTTTAATTTTTTGCCATTTTTTTACTAATTCGTCATTATAAACATCATCTTCAAAATTAACAAATAACTCTAAGTGTATCGATTCCGCATTTGGATATCTAGAACGCCATGCTTCTTCCATAGTAAAAGGTAAAATAGGGGCTAACCATAAGGCCATAGCTCTAAATATCCTATCAATAGTCTGTAAAGCCGCTTGTCGCTTTGAACTAGACGGAGCATCACAATATAAAGAATCTTTTCTAATATCAAAGTAAAAAGCAGAAAGCTCAACAATAGCAAAATCCATTAATATTCTGGCGACTCTTTTAAAATCAAAAACATTATAATAATTAGTTATAGCTTTATTTAGTTCCAACAAGCGATAATGCATCAATTGCTCTAACTCAGGCATTTCATTTATAGCAATATCACTTTTACCATCATAATGAACTAAGGTTCCTAACATCCATCTAAATACATTACGTAATTTACGATAAGAATCTACATTTGTCTGTATTATATTCCGTCCTAAACGCTGATCGTCCCAATAATCTACGGTTGCTACCCAAAGCCTTAAAACATCTGCTCCAACATTTTTTATTACATCTTGTGGCGCAACACTATTACCTAAAGATTTAGACATTTTTCTACCTTTTTCATCTAAGGTAAATCCATGTGTTAACACAGCTTTATAAGGTGCTATACCATTAGTGCCGCAACTTTCTAACAAAGAAGAATGAAACCAGCCTCTATGTTGATCAGACCCTTCTAAATATAAATCAGCAGGGAAAGTAAGATCTTTTCGATCATTTAACACAAATTTATGTGTGGTACCAGACTCAAACCATACATCAAGAATGTCTTTTACTTGTTGCCAATCTTCATTAGAACGCTCTTGTAAAAAACGCTCGCGCGCTCCTTCAGTAAACCAAACATCTGCCCCCTCATTTTCAAAAGCCTCTAAGATACGTTGGTTCACTTTTTCATCTTTTAGAATATCACCATTTTCATTTACAAAAATAGCAATAGGAACCCCCCAAGATCTTTGCCTTGATAAAACCCAATCTGGGCGATCGGCTATCATCGCGCGCAATCTTGCCCTACCAGTTTCAGGTATGAACATAGTTTTATCTATTGCCTCTAAAGCTCTAGAACGCAAAGTTGTACCATCCTCAAATTCACGATCCATAGGCACAAACCATTGTGGAGTATTTCTAAATATAATTGGTTTTTTAGAACGCCAACTATGTGGATAAGAATGTTTCAAACGCCCACGCGCAAAAAGATTATCATGCTCAATTAAAGCAGTTATCACTACCTGATTAGCGTTACCCTTTTTACCTTTATCATCGATTACTCTAGCCGCACCTTCTGCACGATCAGAACTAAAACCAGGTGCATCACTAGTAAAAAAACCATCATCATTTACGGTAAAAGGTAAATTAATATCTATCTCCTGCTCTTGTAAATAGGCTGCAGAAGCAAACCATAAATCAAAATCTTCACGACCATGACCAGGAGCAGTATGTACAAAACCAGTACCCGCATCATCTGAAACATATGAACCTACTAATAAAGGAACTTTAAAATTATAAGATTTAGCAAAACCTTTTAAAGGATGAGCTAACATCATATTTTCTAATTCTTCATTAGTTATATCTCTTAAATAAGTTAAAGTTAATTTAGCTTTATCTGCTGATTGTTTATATAATGCCTTAGCAAAGATTAATTTTTCACCTACTTTAGGACCGAAATCATTCTCAACTTCAGTTACTTGATATAAGGCATATTCTATATTAGGTGAATAAGCAACGGCTCTGTTCGCTGGTATTGTCCAAGGCGTTGTAGTCCAAATTACAATAGAAGCATCTTCAATGTCTGCTTTATTTGTCTTAACTATAGGGAATTTAACCCAAATAGTATCAGATTCATATTCATGATATTCTATTTCGGCCTCAGCAAGAGCTGTTTTTTCTACTACAGACCACATAATTGGTTTAGAGCCACGATATAATTGACCCATTCCAGCAAATTTTATTAACTCTCCAGCTATTAAAGATTCAGCTCGATAATTCATAGTCGTATAAGGATTTTTAAAATCTCCTATTACGCCTAATCTAATAAATTCCTCTGACTGTATTTTTATCCATTTTGCAGCGAAATCACGACATTCTTGCCTAAATTCAGTTATAGGTACTTCGTCTTTATTTTTCCCGCTTGCGCGATATTTTTCTTCTATTTTCCATTCAATAGGCAATCCATGACAATCCCAGCCCGGTACATAATTAGCATTAAACCCTTGCATTTGTTTGCTGCGAATTACAATATCTTTTAAAATTTTATTGAGAGCATGTCCTATGTGAATATTACCATTAGCATAAGGAGGTCCATCATGTAACAAATATACTGGACGAGCCACGGAAAGCTTACGCAATTTACCGTATAAATCAATATCCTGCCAATATTGTAATAACTCTGGCTCCTTCTCTGCTAAAGAAGCTCGCATAGAAAAATCTGTTTGTGGTAGATATAGACTTTTAGAATAGTCTATTTTAGGCATATCCATCTATCATACTCTCTAATTATATTAACATACTCGTTAGTTTAAACTATATCAAAAGTTATAACAATAATCTATGTCAAAAAATACTTATAACTAATTATTAGTGAGTAATTTAAAAGTAATAAGTCATACCAAAACGCAATTCTTTAGCAGATACGTCAACTTGATAAGACTTATTTTCGGTTTTTACTTCTCTACTAAAAGTTTCTAAATATCTAAATTCTAAAAAATAACTACTATTTCTATCCCTTAAATAACTTACCCCTACCCCATATTGGTAACCGAACAAATTAGCAGATAGTTTTATCGCATTATTTTCCTCATCAATAGTATGATTAAAAGAACTATAATTAAGCCCTAATAATACATAAGGATAAAAATATGCTAATCTATAATGAGCCTTTAATCTTGGAGATATATTCCAATTTATATTACCAGATTTATTGAAAGAAAATAAATACTGCGCCTCAACTTCTCCAGCAAGTAGAATATTAGCTTGTGAATAAAAATTATAACCTATTAAACCAGCTATAGATAACGAGACACTTTTAGTTGTTACATTAGTTTTATCAGTTACTAGCAATCCCCCTGCGGCACCACTAATATAAAGACCTTCAAAAGCAAATGCAGAACGATTAAAAATCATTAATAATAAGATAAGATAATAACACTTTCTCTTCTTTAAGATCCAATCCATCTAATCCTCTTAACTGTCCTGAATAAGATTACAATTCCCTTAAATAGGTATAAGATAAATACCCTATACCTATTTAAGAAATAAGATTTCATAATATAGCTAAAATATTATTAATGATTTATATATAAATAGTTCTATTATTCTTAAAATCTATAGCCAATACTTACATTAATAGAATGAGATTGATTAATTGATCTTTCTTTATATTTAAAATTCTCCTCATGCAAAAGACTATTAGCATCGTCCAAAGATACAGAGTAAGTAAATTTATAACGTGTTTCTAAAAATAATTTATCCGTTAAAGCATAATCGAACCCGACTCCAAGAGAAGCGCCTACAAAATAAACATTATGCGAGTAACTACTAGTTACTTCTTTTTCCAAATTATTTTTAATTCCACAATTTTCTATACATTCGTATTTATTAGTATCAGTAAAAGAAAAAGTACCATATTTAAATTCTGGACCAGCAAAACCATATACTATATATCTATTAGATACATACCCTAACTTAGCATATAAACCAGTAGATAAAATATTTTTACCTCTGATATTTTGAGAAATATTTTGCTTAATCTTCTTCTCTTTTGCGTCCTTTGGTTCTCCTTCTCCAGCTACATTGTCTTCACTATATAACCCAGATACAACTCCAGGTTGTTCAGACTCTTCATCTTCTGCATCTATCTCTGGTTGTACAGACACCTCTTTTTCTTCTGTAAATTGCAACTTATATACATCGTATACCTTAGCAGCTACTTCTGCTTCTATTCCAATAAGAAATTTATTATATAAAACTTTATTATATCCTGAAGCTAATCTTAAGCCTACTGAAGAGGAAGTTTCATCATACTTTTTTTCTTTATCATCATACTCTTCTTTAATTATTTCTTTAGCATCATGTCTCTTTACCTTAGCCTTAAAAGAACGCTTATTCCCAGTTAAAGAGAATGGCTCTTGACCAACAGTAACATACCCCCCATTCCAAATATTTATTAAATTTATCTCAGTAGCATTAACGGGAGCAGCTCCGACCGCAAAAATTGCTAATATTATTCCCCTAATATATTTGAAACAAACACCCATTAAAATTACCTCTATATTTAATTACGCTACTAAACACACTTTAGTTATATTAATTACATTTAATTGGTTTATAATATAATACAATTAAATATAATAAAGCTATTATTTTCTATAATAATAAACTAAATTTTACTATTTATCCTTAGCTTCATTATTATTTGTATTGATAATAGACCATTTATAACTACAACCACCCCAAGCACAACAAAAAATAAAATAAAACTACACTGGATAAAGCTAGCTATATTTACCATTAAAATATTTTATTATACTAAAAATAATAAAATACAGAAAATAAATATCATTACCTTAATATGGCAATGATATTTATAAAAAATTTCTTTAACTTAATAATATTCAGGAGTTTGGTTGAAGAGATAAATTACTTAATGTGCTAGCATATAACTACCTTCCATAGTAACCATAGATTTGCATAATTATATATTATTACCAATTGTAGCGAGAAAATTAATAATTAATACCTATCCCTAATCTTAATTCTTGACGATCCAACAAAGAAGCAGCTAAAGCAGCCTTATTAGCTTTATTTTGAGCGTTAGCTATATTATCCACTCCTGCCCAACTACTATTAAAACTATATTCTGCTCTTACAAAAACATTTTGCCATAATTTATAATCTAAACCAAAACTAGCAGACCAGCCAAATAAATGTCGCGTTCTATAAAAATCCTCTTTAATTTTAATATCTAAAGCATTATATGCTATACCTAAAGCTACATAAGGCAAAAATTTATCCATTGCATATCCTACACGCAATTTTGCACCACCACCTCTACGCAATGTTAACATATTATTCCTAATAGTTATTTGCTCTCTTTTAGCTAGGTCAAAATATCCCTCTAGACCCACTACAAAAATATTATCATTACCTATGATATTATAACCTATAAACGCCCCCGCTAAAGTTATATTTGCTACAGCAGTATTAGGTGAATCCGCTGGTTGTTTAAAGGCATTTGCTTGTAAATCATATCTTACTCGCATAGCGGCGGCTGATAAGCCTAAATAATGCCCCTTCCAAGAATTCCTTTTTTCTTCTTTATCAGACAATACAACAGTTCGTACTTTTTTAGAATTGCTAACTAAAGTATCTGCAAACACGTTATTACTAAAAACTAATAAAGATAGACTAATACCCCCTACTAATATATTTTTTATTTTCATCTTACTCTCCTAAGCTGTTAATAATAGTATTAGAAGACATAAAGAGCCTATTCAAAAGATAACAGCTCGTTACTATATTCTAATACTTTAACTTAAGAAATAGAGTATTTACTAAATCCATCAATAGATTAGATGCTAAAAAAATAAAAAATATAATTCTTAATAAGCAATTAAAAGATTAGACCTAACATTACAGCATGTGTATTTTCAGTTTTATCACCATCATTTAGAAAACGATAATTATAAGCAACCCGCAAAGCAGAACCAAACACTAAACCTAAATCTAGTCCGGCGCCTACATTATAACCACGTGCAGATATAGTATCGTCAAAAGTGCTAGGTATATCTACACCCCCATCTGTGGCTAATCTAAATATTGTAAAATTATGAGAATAACCAGCAGTTATAAAAGGTGACAAACGATCAAAAGCATAAGCCAATTTTAAATTAAAATTACTACGAAGAAAGACTCCCATATCGTTAACAAACTCTACAGTTGCCTCAGGACCTATTACAAGATCACCTACTGTGAAATTATAGCCTAAAAGACCACCATGCTTCATTGGTAACTTTTTTTTGAAGGTATCCCAATTTTTAAAATTATCCCAACTTAAGGATTCTTTAGGAAGCGAAGATGTTGCGATATATCCTATTCTCGAACCGGCCCAATTGAAGTTACTAGCATAAACATTAGTAGAGCTAGTTAATACAGCTAAAAAAGTAATATAAAAAAACAACCGTGATTTCATGATAATATTCCCATAATTAATGCTATTACGATACAATAATATTAATTACTGATAATTATCTAAAATAATTAAATAATCCACAATAAATTAGCAATTGCTAATAATTATAAAAATCAACCATTAGAGCAGATCACAAAACTTTTTAAGGTATACATAAATTTTACAAATCGTCGTAAAAACTTTACTTTGCATAAAGGTGCAATAATATGTTTAATTTTTGCTGATATGAAAGATTTATCTAACTTTATTTATTAATGAAAAAGATATATAAAAAGTTACGGTTATAATTCTACAATAAATGGCACACCGTTAAATAGAAATACTGATATAAAATCTTCCAATCTAATTTTTAAAAAAATCAATTCAACAAATTGTCATCATACATAAAACAAAAAATATCTGTTAGCTTGTTTTAACCAATATTTAGAGATAAAGAATTTTATAAATAGCCTTCATATCTGCGCGAAAGACCACATTTGTTATTGGCAACTTGATTCAAGGAAGCACACTCGTATCTTTAATAACCAAATTTTACAGCAAAGATAGTTTGCAGAGTAACTATAACATTCAAGCAATCGAATCGTTAAATATACAGCAATAAAGTCTGCTTATTTTACTTAATTTGACCTTATCAACTTAGTTACGATTAAGCCCTTGCTCACCTCGGCTAAGCAAAATGCGTTTCCAATAACTTTCCCGTTCTAGTATTTTTGCATCCGTTGCGTTACTCAATCTTTGCTCAAGCAAGGAAAATCGAAAATAAGCGCGGCAATAGTCAAGCCCCGCATGATTAATCAAGTCATACATACCCTTGTTTCCGCCATGACCTGTAGAAATATAGCAACTCCAGCGTGACCATATACCTTGATCACCATATGCCGAACCAACGTAACGCTTACCAGTATTGATATCAGTAATCAGATAAACGCCTTTAACGTTTCCAAGTGCAGTTTTCCAATCTGGTCTGTCATTCTTAATTAGAACCTCAAGTTCCTCAAATGACAAATCTATCTCATCGTAACCACAAAAAGATCTACCAGAATAAGGCTCGCGTAAAATTTCCTGTACTATAAATCCAGGATAATAATTTTCCATCTTAACTCTCGCCCCGAGACCCTTATAAGGTAAACGAAGTTTCAAACGACCAATAAACTTTTTTCCTAAATCAGTTAACTCAACCTCATAACGACCAGTAGGACGAGCCAACACTTTAAACACACCACCAAATAACCAAATATCAGTTTCATGGTGAAATCGCATAAGTGAAAAAATCAACGGTCTATTGAACTCATTGCGGACCGGACGATATTCCTGCCAACGTTGCCAATCTTCTCTGCTTCGCGCCCACACATCCAACGGCTTCGAATAACCATTAGACCTAGCAAAATGAATTTTATAGCTTCTCAAATTATCAATAGGCCAAATGTCCTTAAGCAAAATTGACATATTAAAACCTATAATATAATTTTACTAAGAACATAATATAGATAACCTTTTAGAGCTTCTTTAAATATTTATAAATTTTAACTTTCAATTTACATTTAAAATTTATAACTAACTCCAACTCTTAACTCATTGCTATAATGATAAAGATCTTTTAAAATAACATATTCTTTGTTTGGGTTATCTGTATAGGTTGCCTCTTTTCCTTCTTCTTTTTCTTCTATAACAGCTTTACCCTTGGCCTCTAACTCAAAGCGTCTTAGATTATTATGTCTAAATTCAAATCTAAATATAAGATTTTTAGATACAGCAACATCTATACCACCACCAATAGTCCAACCAAATAAAGACTGTGTTTTTTTATCCTTAAGATCTACTGATTCACCTTTTGCATCTTTCAAATCACGTTCAACCCGTCTAAATGAAGCACCGACCGCTACATAAGGCATAAGATTATCTAAAGCTGCACCAACTCTAAACCTAACATCACCACCATATTGTGAAGTTATTAATGAAGGATCACCAAAGTTCTTATTTTTCTCAGGATTTTTGTCATCTGAGTTTTCTGTACTAGAACCTTCCTTACCAGTTGGCGCTACATCTATTTCTGGAATATAATTATAATTTCCATCAATCTCCAGTCCTGCTAAAAAATTTTCATAGATAGGAATGTTAAAACCTATATATAATCCACCTAATAAAGATTCACGATCTTTAGTTATTGGCTCTAAATTTGTTATTAGAGATTTTTCTTCTTTATTTTCATCCTCTTTAGGTAATATAGAAGTTTTTGATCTTTGCCCGGTAAATATATTTTGACTATAGCCACCTTGTAACCCTATGTAAGCACCCTTCCAATCATAATAATGTTGTGGCAAATTTGCTACAGCTTGCCCAGCAGAAAAAAGAAAAAACCCAGCTACAGAAGTCAAACTCACTAATTTAAAATTCATTATTATGTCCTTAATAGATACTCCAAACTTGGCTATTATGCCTGATAGCTTTAATAATTTCAACTAAAAAAACACAAGCTTTACTAATTTAGTAAAAACTAGTGTTTTAAAAAATTACCATATTTAATTAATATATATAACCAAGCCCTAAACGCAATTCACTAGAAGTAGCGGATGGATCTTTTAAGACAACATATTTATCGCCACTTGCTCCATTAACGAAATCATCTAATTCATTATCACTTTTTCCTAAATCATTATAACGATATTCTAAACGAACTAACATATTATCAGCTAAAGCTACATCTACACCAGCACCGACAGTCCAACCAAAGGTAAAATCATCTATTTTTATTGCATTCTTAGGACCAGGATTATTCTGAGGAGTAGCAGCTATATCACGATTAGTATAAGCACCAGTAATACCCGCAGCTAGATAAGGCAACACCTGTCCGACACCTACTCCTAAACGAGCTCTGAAGGCAACATTAAATTGATTTTTAACGTCAGCAATATCTGGAAAACCATTAGTAGCGGTAGAACTTACGTCACGTAACAGATAATATTGGGCATCAGCTTCAGCACCAAACACCAAACCTCTCACTGAAGTAGAGTTAAAACCGATAAAAGCACCTAAACCAATTGCACCTCTATTGTGAGATAACTCATGAATAGAACTATTTAAAATCCTCGCCTCTGAAGCCAATCCTTTGTAAGTTATTTTAGCATATGCGGCTTGGATACCACCATAGCTACCATTCCATGTAAAGGTAGGTTTTACTAAAACTACACTTGCAGGACGTAAGTCACGACGTAAATCTGCAGCATTGACATTTGATACTGTCAATAAAGTAGCAACTAAAGCCGCTATAACATATTTTAATTTCATCTCTTCACCATAAGTCTAAAATATTAAAAATAATCACGCCCCGCTCTGAAAAATTAAATAACCTATATTAATATAATTAATAGAAAAAGTGATAGATTTAAATTATAATAGCCCTCAAAGAGGGCTATTATAATTTAATATTTTATAATTAAGCCCTTTGCAGGCTATTATAAATTAATATTTATAACCAAGCCCTAGGCGCAATTCACCAGAAGTAGCTGATGGATCTTTTAAGGCAACATATTGAGTATTGGTATCAGGCTTCCCATCGGTAGTATTCATTACTGTTTTTTCAGTTTTACCTAAATCATTATAACGATACTCTAAACGAACTAGCATATTATCAGCTAAAGCTACATCTACACCAGCACCTAAAGTCCACCCAAAGGTAAAGCCATCCACTTTGATTGCATTATTAGGACCTGCCTTAGTATCTGCAGTAGCAGCAATATCGCGATTAGTATAAGTACCAGTAATACCAGCAGCTAGATAAGGTAACACATGTCCTACGCTAACCCCTAAACGAGCTCTTAATGCCAAATTTACCTGATTTTTAACATCAGCCACATCAGGAAAACCATCTGTAGCGTTAGAGCTTATATCACGTAAAAAATAATATTGAGCATCAGCTTCAGCACCTACAACAAAACCTTGTGTTGAGGCAGAGTTAAAACCAATAAAAGCACCTAAACCAATTGCATCTCTATTATGAGATAACTCACGAGTTGCAGGACTATCATCAGCCTTCGCTTCTGAAGCTAAACCTTTATAAGTCATTTTAGCATATGCGGCTTGGATACCACCATAGCTACCATTCCATGTAAAGGTAGGTTTTACTAAAACTACACTTGCAGGACGTAAGTCACGACGTAAATCTGCAGCATTAACACTTGATACTGTGAATAAAGTAGCAACTGAAGCCGCTATAACATATTTTAATTTCATTTCTTCACCATAATCCTAGAATATTAAAAAAATTAAATCACGCCCCGCTTCTGTGATATTAAATAATATGTAGCACTAAAAATAAAAAACAAGCATAACCAATTAAAAAAACTAATAAGGTTGAAATTTTAATTGCTGAGGAAGTTTAATTACATAATGAAGTAAATTAACCTAAATTATAGTCATTCACATCTATAAAAATTCGAGCAATAACGACTGTAATTAAAAGAACATAGATAACCAGCTTAACTAAAGTATAAATAAATTATTAGGTATCAGAAAATTATAAAATTACTTTAGCTAAATATTAAAATAAATTAAATCAAACTAAAATCAAATAGATAAATAGCCACTATTATAACTTTAACTGCAGAATATTATTAAACTTACTTTATATATAATAATAAAGCCCCTTAAAAGGGGCTTTATTTCATAACTTAAATTAAACTTTATAGAAGCATAATTTTAAAATTACTAGAATTTATAAGATATACCTAAATTGACAGCATGTGTACCAAGTAAAGCTGAAGATTGATCTTCATAAACAACTGTCATATCAACTCTTTTTATAGGGTTATCTTCATCTTTAACTAATTTATATACACGCGGTTCACCTCTTGTAGAAAAAGTATGCGCATATCTATATTCAGCACGTAAAATAAGATTATTAGTTATAGCTACTTCAGCACCGGCACCAGCTGTCATACCAAAAAAGACTTTATTACTAGATCTGGACTCTACGCCTTTAAAAGAGAAATCTTTATTATAATTATTAAATTTATTTTCTAAATGTTCAGCATAAATCATATTGGCACCAACTGTTACAAATGGTAAAAATCTACCGACCACTAAACCAGCACGAACACGTAAATTACTATCTAATGAACTAGTTTTCAGATAATCATCATATTTTTTTACTTGACCATTATTTATAACAAAATCCCTTGTTTTAAAGTCACCTTTTTTTATATGCAATTTATCTTCTACTTTTACTTGAGCACCATCTACATAGAACCCAAAATCTTTATATCTATATGCCGCATCTACCTCTAAACCTAATACTAATGAATTACCTAACAGAAAGTTATAACCAGCGTAAATACCTGCTTGCGCAAAATTCTGAGATAAATCACCATTAACGATTGGCTCGACATAATTAAAAAATTCTGGAGTTTCATCTTCTATCTTTTTAAACGCATAAATATAAATCTTATTACCAGATTGCTTAGTCATAGCAAAAGATTTTTGAAATCCAATATAAAAACCCTCCCAAGTAAAATCCTGCTTACTGGAATAAGGTGTAGTTGGATTTACTGAATTTCCCATGCGAGTTTGCACAAGATCTGCCGCCTGTACGGAACTAAGGGTTAACAACCCAACCACAGAAGCTAATATTAGATTTTTATTTTTCATAATCATACCCTGTAATAAATGAATCTCTAAGGCACACTAACATAGTAGTTTTTATATTACTAATAAAAAATGTCATTATTTAATAATTTATTTAACGAAATTATTAAAATTTATAAGCTAAACCAATTCTCATATCGTGCGACAATAAGCCTTTAACATCGTAAGATACATTGACATCTATTGCTGGATGTTTTTTCTCACCATCGGTAACCGCTTCTTTTCTATATTTATAATTTGTATTATTGTTATTAAAATCAGTAGCAGTAAAACGATATTCACCTCTTAAGAATAAATGTTTAGTTATTGCAACCTCAATGCCAGCACCTAATGTCCAGCCCCATAAGAATTTTTCTTCAGAATTTTTTTCTTGTGATGTAATCTCTTTAAAGCCCTTACCATAATTTCCATTTAATACACGTTCTTCTCTAGCGTAAATTACATTAACACCAGCTGTTAGATAAGGTAAAATTTTACCTACGCTATAACCAACCCGCGCACGCAAACTAGAATCAAAATATATTGACGATAAATATCTATCCCTTTCACTAACCTCACCTTTAGCATGCTCTTCAAATATCTTGTCTTTATCTTTATCTGATGACCATTTAACAGACTTAGTACTAGATCGACTAGATCTAATAGATTGTAAACCACTATTAACAAAGTTATAAGTAGCGTCTAATTCCGCTCCTAAAATGAGATTATTACCGAATAATTTATTAAAGCCTACAAATATACCACTCTTATATAAAGTATCTGATAATGCATCATTATAAATTGTTTTACTAGGATTAGCATCAGAAACAACTTTATGGTTATCAAATAAGACTTTCTTCAGCACTTCACTACTGGCTTTATTTTCTTCAGCCGTAACAATCACCTTACTAGCAGCCTGGTCTAGAGGAGATCTTGAAAATTGCACGCCCATATAGACACTTTCCCAAGAAAAAGTACGATACTCTTGTACTGCAACTACAGGAATAATAGGTGGCTCTATTTTAGCGCTCACATTAACAGCAGAGGCTAACATAACACAGCCAGCTAAAGAAATCATTTTTAACTTCATAATTAACCCCTTGTAATTAATTAATATGATAATTGTTATATCATATAATTAAACAAATTTTAATAATTTATAATAACTTAATTAATGAATAACTTAAACTATTATTTTTACAAATTAAGTAGAATTATTTTATTTAATTAATTGGATAATAAACTTTATTAATTGTTATTTACTGCACATAAAAAAAGCCCTGCAAAAGCAGGGCTTTTTCATCTATTAAGATAAATTAGAATCTATATGTTACAGCTAAACGACCAGCATGGCTAGCTTGTCCAGAATAACCAACTAGATCAGATTCAGTCTTTGCTGTTTCTGCCACAGTATTAGAAGCAAAATGCTTTGAATATACAAGATGATTATAACCATATTCAGCACGAACTGAGATATTTTTACTTATTGCATATTCAACACCAGCACCAACTGACAAAGATACACCTAAATTAGTACCTTTAACTTCCGCTGTTTTAATTTCAACATCGTCAACTTTAGCATCTTTTTCTAAATTATAATATGTAACGTTAGTTGATACACCAGTGGCTACATAAGGCATAAATCCAGCTACAGCATAACCTACACGTGCACGCAAACTAGCATCACCCATATAATTATAGCGTCTCAAATCTGCAAACTTGTCAGTGACAGCATCATCAATCTTATCCGCTTTAGATATACCAAAATGGTAAGAAGCTGCAAAATCAATACCTGCTACAAAGTCATCTTTTTGCAAGTTATAACCAGCTACAATCCCTAATGGCACAGAGTTAGAAGAAGTAGAGAAAAAATCCGTTTTTTCTGCTTCATCAGCTTTTTTCTCAGCTTTACGAAGAGTATACTGATTAAAAGAAAAACCAGCTTGCAAACCTACATATGCACCACTAAAGTCATTAACAACATTGTTAGAAGACTTCATAGCAACTACCGTAGGAGCAGCAATAGCTTTCTTGCTTGTAACATCAGCTGCATTAACGCCTGACACTGATAAAAGAGCAACTACAGAAGTAGCGATCATATATTTTAATTTCATATTCATATCCTTAGCTAATTAATCAATTACTAAGTTTAGAATTATCTAATAACCCTAAACTACCGAATAACAAGCTTAAGCTAGCTATCCATCCATTAGTTTTACGCTGAAATAATAATAAAGTCCAGGGTTATATTTGTATATTCTAAATAAATAAGATAATTTCAACAAAAAATTATCTTATTGTGAATATAAATTAAAATTAAAATAATATTAACTATTTAAAATAATTTAACTATTATGAGAAAAAATATCTTGCTCTCCCCAACCCATTAAATCTAAGCTAGCACGCATTGGTAAAAATTCAAAACAAGCCTGCGCTACTTCATAACGATTATCTCTTTTCAAACGTGCATCTAAAATTTCTTTTAGCGCATGTAAATATAATACATCTGAAGCGGCATAAGATACTTGTGCTTCACTCAGTTTTTCTGCAGCCCAATCAGAACTTTGATTTTGCTTACATATATTAACTGATAATAATTCTTGACAAATTTCTTTTAAGCCGTGACGATCAGTATAAGTACGCACTAACCTTGACGCTATTTTTGTACAATAAACATTAGATAATCTGTTTTTGAATGTTTTTTCTAACATCGCTAAATCAAAACGTCCATAATGGAAAATTTTTGTTATATTTTCATTATTCAATAATTTTTGTAAATTTGGTGCCTCAGTTTGCTCTTTAGCAATTTGAATAATATCAGCTGTACCATTACCTGAAGATAATTGAACTACACATAAACGATCCCTATGTAAGTTCAATCCTAAAGTCTCAGTGTCTATTGCGATAGCTGACACATTATAATTATTAAGATCCGGTAGATCCCCTCTATGGACACGCACTTTTGATGACATTAATAATAATTCCTTCTATTAAATAATTTTAAATTAAACTGATAAAACTGATAAAATTCTCGCCCAAGCACGCTGCCCTTTATGGAAAGAGGCTAAGTCATATTTTTCGTTAGGTGAATGTATAGCATCATCACTAAGCGCATATCCTACCAATAAAGAATCTAAACCTAAATATTTTTGAAAATCACCAACAATAGGTATAGAAGCACCACAACCTGATAATAAAGCCTGACGCCCATTCCATTCATCTCCTAAAGCATTTTGCACTTTCTTTAAAATAGGAGAATCTGTAGGTAAAAATACGGCCGGTGAACCACCATGATTAATATAACTAATGCTACAATCTTTAGGTAAACGTTCTTCAAAAAACTTACGTAAGGATGCTCTTATTTTGTCTGGATCTTGCTTACCTACTAAACGGCATGATATTTTAACTTTAGCCTCAGAAGCAATAACAGTTTTAAAACCTTCACCTGTATAACCACCTGTTATACCAGTAATATCTAATGAAGGACGTGACCATAATAATTCAGTTAAACTATAGCCCTTTTCTCCGGCTACCTCTGATAGACCTATTTGGGTTAATGGATTAGGGCTTTCTTTTTCTAGCTTTAACCAACTATCTACAATTTCTTGCGGCATATCTGGTACGGCATCATAAAATCCATCTAATAAAATTCTACCATTCTCATCTTTTAACTCACCGCATATCTTTGTTAAGATATTAATAGGGTTAGCTGCTATACCACCATATTCTCCAGAATGTAGATCTCTATTAGCAGCATGAATAATAATTTCCTCTGCTACACCACCTCTAAGAGAAGTAGTAATAGATGGTGTTTCTCTATCACGCATAGAAGTATCACAAACTAAAACAACATCTGCTTTTAATTGATCTTTATATTGTTCAAAAAAAGCGTCTAAGGAAGGAGAACCCATTTCTTCTTCTCCCTCTATCATAATAGTAACTTTAACCGGCAAACGACCATATTCATTATGGTAAGCACGACAAGCTTCTATAAAAGTCATAACCTGCCCTTTATCGTCAGAAGCACCACGAGCTACTATAGCTTTATGACCATTTATCAATTTAATTTGCGGATCAAATGGATCATGATGCCATAATTCTAAAGGATCAACTGGTTGCACATCATAATGACCATAAAATAATACATGAAAATCTGAATCTGTTTCACCCATATAATGAGCTAAAACTATCGGGTGTAATTTAGTTTTACAGGCTTGAGCTTTAAAACCAATAGTAGAAAGATCCTCAACTAACCAATTGGCTGCTTTTTCACATTCTGAACTATAATTAGAATCTGTTGAAATAGAAGCTATTCGTAAAAAATCAAACAGATGTTCAATATTTGCATCTAAAGAAGAATCTATTTTTGATAAAATTTTCTCTAACATTTTTTTATCCTTTATATATACTTATTGTTGACAATGGTGGCAATAAAAACTAGAGCGACCAGATTGGATAACACGTTGAATAATATTATTACATTTATAACAATTTTTTCCTTCACGATCATAGACTAATAATTCATTCTGGAAATAACCTAATGAACCATCACTATGAACATAATCACGAAGACTAGAACCACCTGACTGTAATGACTTTTCTAAAATAAATTTTATAGATTCAGTTAACTTATCACAAATAGAAATATCTTGACTAATAGTAAAGGCTGATCTTAATGGTGATAAACCAGTCATAAATAAAGCCTCACATACATAGATATTACCTAAACCAGCTATTATAGTCTGATCTAATAATGCTGCCTTTAAATTTTGTTTTTTATTAGCAAATGTTTCTATTAAAAATCTACCGTTTAGATCATTGCTAAGAGGCTCTACACCTAAATACTGTAAAAATTTATTATAGTGTAATTCATCCTTAGCAAATAAATCTATAAAACCAAATCTTCTAGGATCATTATAAATTAATTTAATTGTTTTACCAAAAGTATCACGTAAAAAAATAACTAAATGATCATGTTTAGGATTTTTATTAGAGATAAAATCATTATCACTAACTAATCGCCAAGAGCCAGACATACCTAAATGACTTAGCATAATTAAATCAGAAAAATAAAATAATAAATATTTACCACGACGATCTATATTAGTAATAGTTAAATTTTGTAACTTTTCAGAAAAACGAACCGGAAAATTAAACCGTAGATTAGAACGGTTTAATTGTACATCTAAAACCTCAGCATTAATCACATAAGGTAATAATCCACGTCTTACAGTTTCAACTTCAGGTAATTCAGGCATATTCCCCTACCTTAAGTAGGACTGATAGCCCTACTTAATTAACATAATTAATAAGCCCATTCACCTTGACGCATTACTGGAATAATATCACCATCTGACTTAATACCATCTACGTCTATCTTATCTGATCCTATCATCCAATCTACATGGATTAAACTTTGGTTACCACCACGTTTTAATAGTTCTTCTTTAGAAATATCAATACCTTTATCTTTAAAACATTCAGCATAGCACTGACCTAAAGCAATATGTGAACTAGCATTCTCATCATATAGAGTATTATAATATAATATACCGCTTTGGGAGATAGGTGACGAATGTGGAACTAATGCAACTTCTCCTAGGCGAGATGCACCTTCATCTGTATCCAAAAGCCTCTTTAATAAAGATTCACCTTTCGAAGACTTAGCTTCTACTATACGCCCAGCTTCAAAACGAACACAAATATCATCTATTAAAGTACCATTATGAGATAAAGGTTTAGTACTACTTACTATTCCATCAACTCTAAAAGCATCAGGAGTAGTGAACACCTCTTCTGTAGGTATATTTGGGTTGCAAATTACACCATTTCTAGCCTGACTTGCACCGCCTCGCCAAGCATGACCTTGAGCTAAGCCTAATTTTAAATTAGTACCAGGACCTTTAAATTGCAAACTAGAAAAATTCTTGTCATTCAACCAATCACAACGGCGATGTAATTCAGCATTATGTGAACGCCAAGACTCTACAGCATTATCGTTATTCACTCTTGAAGCAGCAAATAATGCCTCTGACAATTTTACAATTGCCTCATCAACTGGTAAATCCGGAAAAACCCTTTTTGCCCAACCCTTAGTTGGATAAGATAAAATAGTCCAGTTAATATCAAAATTAGAGATATATTGTAAAGCAGGCTTATAGGCTTCTGCTTGTGCTTTTCCAACACGAGCTACTTTATTAGGATCTTGATCAGCTAATAAAAATGGATCATTACCTGTAATAGCTAAACGAGCTGTATTCTCAGAAAAAGCCTTAGCTATACCATCAAAAAACCAATTAGGGGATTTATCAAAAATTTCATCATGACCATATTTAAAGCGCATTAAATTAGATTCATCATCAGTAAAAAAGCTAGTAACTATACCGGCGCCTTCTTGATATGCTATCTTAGTTAAAAAACGAACCAAAGGAAAAGCCTCTAACGGCGCAGTGATAAGCAAATCTTGCCCTTTAGCTAAACCTAAACCTATTTTTATACCAACTTCAGCTAAACGTTCTAGTTTTTGCTGGTCAATTAAGTGATTACAGCCCATTAATTATCTCCTTAAATTATTTATTATTTTTATATGTCACCTATTTATGTAATATTTAAAAATAATTTTATATATTGTTAGGTAAATTACCTACTCCATGTGATAAATCGTCTTTTGGTCTATCACTATCCATATAATCACCAGTTACTATAAAATATAATGCCTCTGCTATATTAGTCACATGATCACCAATACGCTCAATATTTTTAGCACAAAATAATAAATGTGTACAAAGAGTTATATTTTTTTGATCTTCAATCATATAAGTTAATAATTCTCTAAATAATGAAGTATACATACTATCTAATTGGTCATCTCTATCTCTAATTTCATCTAAACGAGATACATCTTGTGCCGTGTAACAATTAAAAATATCTTCTACTTGTTTTGAAGCCAAATTAGAAAAATTTTCTAGACTATGATTAATACCTGACAATTTTGGTAGAATAGACAAAATTTCCACTCTTTTAGCAATAGATTTTGCCATATCACCAATACGCTCAATATCAGAAGAGATACGTATCGCTCCAATAATTTCACGTAAATCTATTGCCATAGGTTGACGTTTTGCTATTAAAGATATAGCTTTTTCGTTTATTTCTCTTTCTAATTTATCTAATAATTTATCATCTTCTATAACTTTAATTGCCAAACTTTTATCATCGTCGATGATTGCTCTCGTAGATTCTTTTATCATATTTTGAGCATATTCACCCATAGAAATTATTTTTTTACTTAAAAATTTTAACTCTTTATCATATGATCTTACAATATGTTGCGCTGCCATAGATCCTCCTTTTTATATATTAAATATTATCAGCCAAAACGACCAGTAATATAGTCTTGTGTACGTTGTTCCTGCGGAGAAGTAAATAAAGAATCTGTTTTGGACATCTCTATAAGCTCACCTAAATGAAACATAGCTGTATATTGCGAAACACGAGCAGCTTGCTGCATAGAATGAGTAACTATAACTATAGTATAATTTTTCTTTAAGTCATCAATTAATTCTTCAATTTTAGCTGTCGCAATAGGATCTAAAGCTGAACAAGGTTCATCCATTAAAATAACTTCAGGGCTAACTGCTATAGCACGCGCAATACATAAACGTTGTTGTTGACCTCCAGATAATCCAGTACCAGAATCATATAATCTATCTTTCACTTCCTCAAATAAACCTGCCTTTATTAAACTTTCTTCTACGACGTCATTTAATTCTGATTTATTTTTTACTAAACCATGAATTCTAGGACCATAAGCAACATTTTCATATATAGATTTAGGAAATGGGTTAGGACGTTGGAAAACCATACCTACACGCGAACGTAACTCCACAACATCAATTGATGGATCATAAATATTCTCACCATCTAAAGTTATTTTACCTGTTAATCTACTACCTTCAATAATATCATTCATACGATTTAAAGCACGTAAAAAGGTAGATTTACCACTGCCAGAAGGCCCTATTAAAGCAGTAACTTTTTTTTCACATATCGATAAAGTTACATTAGAAATAACTTGTTTTTCACCATAATAAATAGATACATCATTACTTTGAAATTTTATTAACTTATTTTCTTGATTTTCTTGGTTCATCGTTACAAATACCTTTAATTTAACCTACCAACGACGTTCAAAACGACGTCTTAAAAAAATTGCTAAGAGATTCATTATAATCAATAAAAATAACAAAACCATTATAGCGGCTGAAGTACGTTCAATAAACGCACGTTCTGCATTACCAGCCCACATATATATCTGAACCGAGAGAGAAGTAGTAGGATCCATAGGACTCAAAGGATAGTCTTTTACAAAGGCTACCATACCTATCAATAGTAAAGGAGCCGTTTCACCAAGAGCTCTAGCTAAACCAATGATAGTACCAGTTAAAATACCGGGCAAAGCTAAAGGCAAAACATGGTGGAATACCATCTGATTTTTAGAAGCACCTATACCCAAAGCTGCAGATCTAATAGAATTAGGAACCATACGCAATGCGGATCTTGTAGCTATAATAATAGTTGGTAAAGTCATTAAACTTAACACCAATCCACCTACTAATGAAGAAGAACGCGGCAGACCAAAAAAATTAATAAATACAGCCAAACCTAATAAACCGAACACTATCGAAGGTACTGCAGATAAATTATTAATATTAACTTCTATTAAATCGATAAATTTATTTTTTCTAGCATATTCCTCTAAATAAATAGACGTAGCAACTCCAATAGGCAAAGAAATCAATAAAACTATCATTATCATATAAAATGAGCCCAATAAAGCTACCCCTAGTCCAGCTAATTCTGGACGACTAGACGCACCATTAATAAATAAATTAAAATTAAACCTTTTAAATATTATTTTTTTATCTGCTAACAAGTTAAGCCAGGCTAACTGACGATCTGTCACCACTCTGTTTTTCTCATCAATAGTAGTATCAATATGACCTTTGTAAGCAGCATCAATATTAGAGGAAGCCAAAAATTTAACATTTACCTGTTTACCAATAAGATCAGGATTATCCATTAACATCGATTGTAACTTGGATCTAGCATCAGTAGAAATCATACGACCAATTTCTAACATAGCACGACGATCTTTTAGATCAACATCAAGTTGCTTAGCTAAAGCTATTCTAGCCAATAAATTATAATCAGCTAATTGTAATACTTGCGGGTTATTAGCTAATTCATTTTTAGGATCAATAATATTTTTATCAAAATACACAGGTACATTGATTGTAGTTTGTGTGAATGCGCTATATCCTTTAGAAACTATAGAACATAGCAAAATAAATAAAAATAATATTCCAATAAAAATAGAAAAAAGACCATATAAACGAAAACGCCTTTCAGCAGCGTAGCGTTTTTTTAAGCCTATATCTCTTTTCACAGACACTTGTGTAGAAGATTGGTTCATTCATACTTTTCCTGATATCTACGACTTATATATAAAGCTATAATATTCATTATTAATGTTAAAATAAATAAAGTTAAACCCAAAGCAAAAGCAACCAAGGTTTGAGGAGACATAAATTCTGTATCACCAGTTAACTGACTAACAATTTTTATAGTAATAGTTGTCATAGCCTCAAAAGGATTCCAACTTAAGTTTGGCGCTACACCAGCGGCTAAAGTCACTATCATTGTTTCCCCTATTGCTCTAGAAGCCGTCAATAACAATGCACTTATTATTCCAGGAAGCGCAGCAGGAAATAACACTTTCCTGATGGTCTCCGACAATGTTGCACCTAACCCTAGCGACCCCTCCCTTAAAGAACGAGGAACGGCATTTAAGACATCATCAGATAAAGAAGAAACATAAGGTATAAGCATAATACCCATGACTAAACCTGCTGTTAGCACACTTTGAGCCATGATAAAACCTTGTCCACCAGCTAGAAAAATAGATATATCTCTTAAAAAAGGACCAACTATAGAAAGGGCAAAAAAACCATAAACAATAGTTGGAATACCTGCTAATATTTCTAACAGAGGCTTAATAACAGCTCTAACACGCTTTGGAGCATATTCCGCCATATAGATAGCTGCAAATAACCCCAAAGGAACAGCTATTAACATAGCAACCAAAGCTATATATAAAGTACCAGCTAACAACGGCAACAAACCAAATTGCCCTACTTCACCACTACCACTAGCAGCAAAACGAGGATCCCAAGTTGTACCAAATAGAAAATCTGAAATAGAAACAAATTTAAAAAAATTAATAGATTGAAATAACATTGATAAAATAATACCAATAGTTACTAAAACAGAGGTTAAAGATGCCAACATCAGCGATCTAACAACAATAGATTCTACTGCATTACGGCTTCTTTGCTGTGCTTTTAAAGTTAATATCCCCCAGGTAGACATAACCAGAGCAAAACAACAGCTTAAATAAAAACCTAATTTATATAAACTAACTTTTGTTAAAAAATTATCTTTCACAATTGAAAAGATAAGAGCAAACTCTGTATCAGTTAAATTTATAGCATGTTGCGCCATATAATTTACTAAATTACTAGAATTTTTTACTATTACATCAAGTTCCCCTGAAGGTATTTTAGTAAAAACTCTATTAAGATCATCTAAAAAATTTAATTCTTTTACTGATAAAGATCGATTAAGAACATTATGTAAATCTTCAATGTTTTTATGTGTAATAAAATAATTAACTACTCCATAATAAACAAACAAAAAGGCAAAACAAGATAAAATAACTAACAAAAATACCCAAACACCATAATAATGGGGTCTAGAGTGTAATTTTTCACCTTTAAGTTGTACTGCTGACATTTTATAGTAAGCTAGAAAAAAGCTTAAAATAGCAATTAATACAACCACTATAATAGAACCAAAAAAATAGGTTGAACTAGTCATAATAAAATAAATACTCTCTAGACTGAATTAAGTGATGTATGATTTTACTCTTTAATTCTAAAAAAACTATCAGAATTAAAATCTTTTCGTTGTTTTTCTCTTTCACTACGAGGAGCTGGAACTAGACCATAGTCCAATACAAGCGAACCTTCATCACCGATTGACTGGTCAAGTAAAAAAAGATTAACATACTCTTTTAATCCTACCACAGAATCTAAGTGATTAGCTTTAACATAAAAATATAATGGGCGAGAAACTGGATAAATTCCTTTAGCTATATTTTCAACTGTAGGAATTATACCATTCACAGATGCTACCCGCAAACGATCGGCATTATTTTCATAATAAAATAAACCAAATACACCAACCCCGTGTTTATTAGCATTCAAACGCGCTAAGGTCTCAGAATAATCACCATCAATATCTATAGATCTTCCATCTTTACGAACTGCTGTACAAGTAGATTTAATTAAGTTATCTTGTCTGTTTTTCTTTAAATATTCAGCGACACCTAATTCCTTACACCCAACCTCTAATAATTTCTGTTCAAACACTTCTCTAGTTCCGTGTTTTTCACCAGGAATATACACAGTTATTTGCCAATTAGGGAATTTTGGATTAACTTCATTCCATGTCTTATATGGATTCGCCACTAATTTACCATTTATCAAAACTTTTGCAGCTAATGCTTTATAGATATCACTAGGAGTAAAGTGCCAAGCTACATCTTTTCTATTGGTTGCAAGAACTATACCATCATAACCAAACATAACTTCTTTTATTTTTGTTACGCCATTTTTCTGACAATCTTTAAATTCTTTTTCTGTCATAGGTCGAGAAGCATTAACGACATCTAAAGTATTAGCCCCTTCAGCCTTACAAAATTCTTTCATACCTCCACCAGTACCAATAGATTCAATTATTGGTGTACGATAATTAGAATATATCTCACTAAAAAATTCAGCTATTACCTGACTATACGGAGCCACCGTAGATGATCCAGATATTCTAATAGGATCAGAAGCAAAACTATTAGAAGCAAAACCGCTAATGGTAAAAAAATTAACAACACAAGCTACAACTACCATATTAAACTTATATTTTTTTAACATGTGAAATCCTTATCTTTAAATGGCGATTCTATTAATACTTATAAGTTATTTTATTGATAAAAACAATTAATTCTATTTCAATCCGGCTACCTATTTTACATAACTATATTAGTTAATTTTTCTTCCAATTTATCCCAAAGTATTTTAGCGATATCTTGTCCTCCTAATGTTTTAAAACTTCTTATCCCGGTCGGGGATGTCACATTAATCTCTGTTATATATTTACCTATTACATCTATTCCCACAAAAAAGAATCCTTTTTCTTTTAAAAATGGCTTTATTCGCTCACAAATTTCTCTATCTCTTTCAGTTAATTGGTATGATAATGCTTTTCCTCCAACATGCAAATTAGATCTTACTTCCTCTTCAGAGGCCACTCTATTAATAGCCCCAACAACTTCTCCATCTACAAGCAAGATTCTCTTGTCACCTTCTATGACTTCAGGAATATATTTCTGCACTATCACTGGTTCATTATATAAAAGCGCAAAAATCTCTGTTAAAGACATTAAATTTTTATCATCTGCCTTTAAATAAAAGACCCCTGCTCCACCATTACCATATAAAGGCTTTAATATTATCTCACCATATTCATTTCTGAATTTCTTTATTTCTTCTATATCTTCAGAAATCAACGTTGGAGGTATTAAATCAGGAAATTCAGTTACAAATATTTTCTCAGGGCAATTACGCACCCAGAAAGGATTATTTATTACTAAAGTAGTTGCAGGTAGTTTTTCTAATAAATGAGTAGTAGTTATATAACGCATATTAAAAGGCGGATCTTGTCTAAGCAATATTACCTGCATATCACTTAATGGAACAATTTGTTTATCACCTAATTTATAATAGATTTTGCTATCATCATCTAACTCCAAAGATTGCACCCTGGCAAAAACTTGCGTATTTTTCATAAATAAATCAGCCGGAGTATAATGAAATAGATTATAACCCCTATTATACGCCTCCAAACCCAGCGCAAAAGTAGTATCAGTTGTTTTATCAATTGTGGAAATATGATCCATCTGTAAAGCAATTTTCATTATCATTCCTTAATACTAAATAAAATTAATCAATAACCACACAACTTACTAATTAAGACTTTTTAAATAAAATATTAAATTTGCAATATCTTGATCACTAGACATACCTCTATACGCCATACGCGTACCCGGCATAAACTTCCTTGGTGATTTAATAAATTCAAATAAATCTTGCTCTGTCCACAATCGCCCTGCTAAATTAGCTTTTTTCATAGCCTCAGAATATCGATAACTAGGATGAGCTCCTATAGGAGCATTAACTATCTGCCATAAAGTAGGACCTAGTCTATTAGCTCCGTTTTTGATTATAGAATGACAATTAGAACACTGTTGAAATAATTGGCGACCTCTATCGAAATTAGCCTTATCCATTAATTTTTGCAAATCATTATTAGCCATTACTGCTATAGGGAAATTTAAACAAACTATAGTAAAAACACAAGTCTTTAAAAAGGTTAATATAGACAAATGTGACACCCGAAAAATATTCTATATGTTCAGTTGAGAGTAACTTATTTTATCCTAACTTGCAACAATTTAATTTCCACATGAAAATAAATAAATGGTTATATTTAAAAGTTTTCCTTGCAATTTTTAATAAAATTTGACACTAATAAAGCGGGTGGTTAGTTTGGACGAATTATTCGCAAACTGGGTCAGGTTCGGAAGAAAGCAGCCCTAGCGTATCTAATACGGGTCAATATCTAACCACCTACAATCAATATATTAGTTTAAAGGCTTATTCATTGGATAACCAGCCCCTAGAAACTTTGAGACCCACCATTACTAAAAACTATCGTGTATTAGCGCGTAAGTATAGACCTCAAAAATTCAACGATCTTATTGGTCAAGAAGCTATGGTGCAAACTCTCAACAATTCTTTCAAAATTCAGAAGATTGCACAAGCATGGATGCTTACGGGGGTGCGTGGTGTTGGTAAAACAACCACAGCTCGTATTCTAGCCAGAGCTCTTAATTATCAGACAGAACATATTAACATAGCTACAATACATATGGATGAAGCTGGTTATCACTGTCAATCTATTATGGACGGCAATCATATTGATGTAATTGAGATGGATGCAGCCTCTCATACAGGCATTGATAGTATTAGAGAAATAATAGATCAAATTCGTTATAAACCAGTTAGTACTAGGTATAAAATTTATATAATAGACGAAATTCATATGCTATCTACACAAGCTTTTAATGGATTATTAAAGACATTAGAAGAGCCTCCTGATCATGTAAAATTTATTTTTGCCACAACAGAAATTCACAAAGTACCTGTTACTATCTTATCTCGCTGTCAAAGATTTGACCTTCGTCGAGTTGAACCTAATATATTAACCGCACACTTAGCTAAAATTTGTGAGTTAGAAAATGTTACCATAGATAAAAATTCATTAGCTATCATAGCCAAAGCTAGTGATGGATCTGTAAGAGATGCCTTATCTATTTTAGATCAAGCCATTTCATATAGTAACAATAATATTTCAGAAAATACTATTTATAAAATGCTAGGTTTAGCAGATCAATCTCAAATAATATGCTTATTTGAATATTTAATTAACGGTCAAATACCCCAATTATTAGACAAATTTAATGAATTTTATTGTCTCGGGGCAGACCCTTTTTCTATTATAAGCGATATGTCGATTTTTACGCACGAATTAACCAAGCTAAAATTCGTTCCTGACTCTCAATCTATGTTTCTGGATACTTCAGATATTTATAATCAAAAAGTTTCATTATCAAAAAAATTATCTATTCGCAGCTTATCTAGAATCTGGCAAATGCTACTAAAAGGTCTGGAGGAAGTAAAAAGCGCCCCTAAACCTCAACAGGCAGCTGAGATGCTTCTGATAAGGATTGCTCACGCAGCAGATTTACCGCATTTAGATCAAATTTTATCAAAATTACACGGTAATGAAACTATAATAAAGATTGAACCAAATATTGAAAATCAACAAAATTTAACTTACGTTCAACCTAATATAGATACCGTATCAGATAATATTGAAAATAAGACTACAACAATAAATAACGACATAAAATCATCTAACAATTCTATTGCTGCATCAACAGAAGAGCTAGAAACCAATAAAACGATAAAAATTGAAACTCTTACTGATATTATCCATTTATTAGAACAGGGTAATGAAAGAATATTATTAAGTGATGTAAAAGATAATTTAAAATTTATTGCTCTAAAAGAGAATAAATTAACTATCGCATTAAAAAATAATACTAATAAAGATTTTATAAAAAAATTAGAAAAACAATTAAAAGCATGGACTGGAAAGCACTGGTCTATTATAATAGCAAATGAAGATCCAACAGCTCAACCAACCTTAGATGACCAAGAAGCTGAAAACAAGAAACTACTAGAGAAGAATGTCCTAGAAGATAATGATGTAAATAAAATTTTTCAACTATTCCCAAATAGTAAAATTACATCAATCGCATAACTAACTAAATATACAAGGAATAACTTATGTTCGGCATATTAAAACAAGCTAAAGAAGTTCAAAAGAAACTAAAAATACTTCAGGAAGAACTGGAATCAATCGAAGCTACAGCTCAATCAGGTGGTGGTTTAGTAACTATTACCCTAATAGGTAAAGGCACATTAAAAGAAATTAATATAGATCCTTCCTTATTAAAAGAAAATGAAAAAGATGTACTAGAAGATCTAATTGTAGCCGCCCATACTGAAGCTAAGAAAAAACTAGAAGAAATTATAGCAGAAAAAAGTCAGTCTATTACTGAAGGATTGCCAATACCTCCTGGACTTGGATCTTTACTTTAATTAAACTATAATGAAACTTAATATTACCTGTAACTATATAGAACAGATAATAGAATATTTATCTAAATTTCCTTTATTAAGTTCAAGCTTAGCTATATTAATGACAGTTAATATATTAGGTCTTACTTTAATGGAGCTACAATGAAGCCTGATACTACTAATAACGACGTAGAGCAGCTAATAAAACATTTAGCTAAATTACCTGGCTTAGGTCCAAGATCAGCAAGAAGAGCAGCTTTATATTTACTTAAGCAGAAAGATCTTTTACTTTTTCCTTTATTAAAAACGTTAGAATTTACTTATAATAATGTTAAAGATTGCGAAAAATGTGGTAACATAGATACTAGTAATATCTGTAGTATCTGCCAAGACCCTAAAAGAAATAAAAAACTATTAATAGTAGTAGAAAATGTTGCAGATTTATGGGCAATAGAACGTAGTTCTAATATCTCTGCTTTATATCATGTCTTAGGAGGCGCCTTATCACCATTAGATGGAATAAGACCTCAGGATTTGCGTATTGAGCAACTTTTCACGCGTCTTGAACAAGAAAATATGGAAGAAGTAATATTAGCCCTTAATGCGACTATTGAAGGACAAACCACAATTCATTATTTAACAGAAAAATTAGAAAAACTTCCTGTCAAGCTTAGTAAATTAGCTCACGGCGTTCCCGTTGGTGGAGAACTAGATTATTTGGATTCAAATACATTAACTATGGCGCTACAAGCACGCACATTATTATAGGTTTTAAATGATAATATTATCTATTGATACTATCGATTCTCATTGTAAAGTATGCCTAAGTAAAAATAGTCATATTTTAAGCTACAAAATAATACCTTTAAACAAAGGTCACGCAGAATTCCTACTACCTTTAATTGAACAATTGATCAATGCTAGTAAAATCTCTTTAACAGATATTAATTTAATTTCTGTCAATATAGGCCCCGGCTCATTCACGGGTATCAGAGTGGGTGTCTCAGTTGCTAGAGCCTTAAGTTTAGGGTTAAAATGTTCAGTCATGGGTATTAGTTTATTTGACTTATTAGCTTATGATATGACCTTACAAGATGCTAGCGTAACAGATTTATTAGTGGTGTTACCCTCCAATAAAGCAGATTTTTATGTAGCTAATTATATTTTTGATCAAAAATATAAAATTTTACAATTAAAAAATAAACCTCTATTATTAGCAGATATAGAAGAAATTAAATTATTAATAACAAATTCTAATAATATAATGGTTCTTAATAAAGACGATAATATTTTTACTCAAATAAAAGCTAATTATTTTACTCCAACTACAAATAATTTTATTTTACATCAAGCAAATTTAGCATATATTACTCCTATTGAGTATAGGCAATCAGCCTTACCATTATATATGCGTGAACCTGATGCTAAATATAAATAATATTCTAACCTAGGATAAATTCGTGCGATTTTTACAAAAATTTTTCAAAAAAAGCCCTTTTATCATCTGCCACTCATCTGTACATGAAGCTAAGCAAATGTCACAGATACACACACAATTATTTCAAGAAGCTTGGGATGAGATAGCTTTTTCAAACTTTTTACAAAATCCTAATTTAATTGCTTTTTCATCTTATCATTTAACAGAACCTAGCAAAATAATAGGCTTTGTTTTAACACAATTTATTACCGATGAAGCAGAAATCCTCTCATTTGGTATAGACCATAACTACCACAAGCAAGGACTAGGATATAAATTATTACAACATAATATAGATTATTTAGGTAAAAAAAAATGTCGCAAAATCTTTTTAGAGGTTGATGTAAATAATACAGCTGCTATAAATCTATATACTAAATGTGGTTTTCTAGAAAAAGGATGCCGTAAAGATTATTATCAACATTCTAATAGTCGCAGTGATGCATTAATATTAGAATATCTATATAAGTGATAGAAATATGAATATAAAAAATCCATCAAGCAAAATGAATCAGAAAGTATTTATCAAAACTTATGGTTGCCAAATGAATGTTTACGACAGCCAAAGAATGGAAGATAGTCTGACTAGTGAAGGTTATAACCGTACAGAAGACATTAATGAAGCTGATTTAATCTTATTAAACACCTGTCATATACGGGAAAAAGCTGCAGAGAAATTATATTCTGATCTAGGTCGCTTAAAATTATTGAAAAAGAAACAACTAGCTACTGGTAAAAATATCACAATAGGTGTCACTGGTTGCGTTGCTCAAGCTGAGGGAAAAGAAATAAGAAGGCGTGCACCTATAGTTGACCTAGTATTAGGTCCACAGAGTTATCACCGCTTACCTGAATTTTTAACTGAAGTTAAAAATGGTAAAAATATAATTGATACTGAATTTGCAGTAGAAGATAAATTTGCTCAAGACATCAAAGTATCTAACACAACTATTAAAAAAAGAGGTGTCAGTGCCTTTGTTACTATCCAAGAAGGTTGTGATAAATTCTGTACTTTTTGTGTAGTACCTTATACCAGAGGTATGGAAGTATCGCGTCCAGTTCATCAAATTGTAACAGAAGTTAATAAATTACTCGATGCTGGTGTAAGAGAAATAACCTTGTTAGGTCAAAATGTTAATGCTTGGCAAGGTAAAGATGATAATGGAAATTTATGGAGCCTAGGTGATTTACTTTATCATCTAGCTGAATTCAAAGATCTTTATAGACTACGATATACAACCAGCCACCCCTTAGATATGGATCTAAAATTAATAGAAGCACATAGAGATATCCCTAAATTAATGCCCTATTTACATTTACCGATTCAATCAGGTTCAGATAAAATCTTAAAGGCCATGAATCGCCGTCACACTGCTGATCAATACCGCGAATTAATATATACTATTAGAGAATATTGTCCTGAAATAGCTTTATCAGGTGATTTTATTGTTGGTTTCCCTGGAGAAACTGATAAAGACTTTGAAGATACTCTAACCCTAGTAAAAGATATATTTTATGCTTCTTCCTATTCGTTTAAATATTCTCCTCGTACAGGTACAACGGGCGCTTTAATGGAACAACAGATAGAAGAATCTGTTAAAAATGAAAGGCTACAAATTTTACAAAATTTATTATTAGAGCAGCAACATAGTTTTCAAAAATCAAAGATTAATATGAAAACACAGATTTTAATAGAAAAATTAGGAAAACACCCAGAACAAATGGTAGGTAGATCTCCTTGGTTATTACCAATGGTCATAGAAGGTAATTATGAAATAGGTTCCTTAATAGATGTTCATGTTGATGAAATACGCTCTAACAGTTTATTAGTATCAGCTCTTTCAAACATAAATAAGGAAAATTTAATTTATGGATAATGAAATAAGTTGCTATAATTCTACAGATTTTTTAGTTAACATCATTAATTCTAACAAACTAATGATAACTATTGCTAGCAATAATTATGCTCAATTAATGATAGGTCAATATAGTGAAAATTTTAAATATTTAGAAGAAACATTTAATATAGAAATAGAACATACCGGAAACCATATTTATATTTTCGGTGATACAAAAAATATTTATAAAGCGCTATCAGTTTTAAAACAGCTTTATTTTTTAATTAGTAGCGGTTCATTACCATCTTTAAATGATATAAAAGGCTTAATCGCTGTGGAAAACACCCAAATTAAAAAAAATAAATCTAATTTAAATTTATCAATAATTGAAACACAAAAAAAACGTTTAATTGCACGTAGTGAAAGACAGTCACAATATATAAACGCCTTAAAAAATCATGATCTAGTATTCGGTGTAGGACCCGCTGGTACGGGTAAAACTTACTTAGCCGTTGCTCATGCCGCTATGTTATTAGAACAAGGTAAAATAGAAAGAATTATCTTATCCCGTCCAGCTGTAGAAGCAGGTGAAAAACTAGGTTTTTTACCTGGAGATATGAAAGAAAAGATAGACCCCTATTTACGTCCTTTGTATGATTCCTTATATGATATGCTTCCACATGAAAAAATAGAAAAATATTTAGAAGCAGGCATCATAGAAATAGCTCCTTTAGCCTTTATGCGAGGACGCACTTTGCGTCATGCTGCTATTATATTAGATGAAGCTCAAAATACCTCCTCCACTCAAATGAAAATGTTTTTAACCCGCTTAGGTGAAGGGTCTAGGATGATAGTTACCGGTGATCCGAGCCAAATTGATTTACCTAACACATTACAATCAGGTCTATTAGAAGCATTAAAAGTATTAGATAAAATTTCTAATATTAAGATAATCCATTTTACCGACGAAGATGTTATAAGACATTCTCTAGTTGGGCAAATAATCAAAGCTTACAATAATTTTTTTACAAATAATAACAAAGATTGATAAATGATATATGTTGAAATTAGTCGTATTGATAACAACTGGCAAAGCGAAGAAGATCTAAAATCTCAATGTGAGATAATAATAAATACTGCAGTGGAATATCTGCAATTATCTACTCAAAACAGTGAAATAAGCCTAGTTTTTAGTAATGAGGAGGAAATAAAAAAACTCAATAAAAAATGGCGCAATAAAGATAGTGCTACCAATGTATTATCTTTTCCAACAGTTATACTAACCCCAGATGATAACTTACCAGCTTTATTAGGTGATATTATTTTATCATATGAAACTATTGCAGCTCAAGCAAAAGACTTTAATAAGGATTTTTGGCATCATGCTAGTTATTTAATAATTCATGGATTACTACATCTATTAGGATACGACCATGATAATCCTAAAAATGCCCAAAACATGGAAAATCTAGAAATAAATATATTAAAAAGACTTGAAATTACTAACCCATATGAGATATGCTAAGCTTAGATCAACTTTTATTATTAATTGCAAGATAAATGAATCAAGAAAACCCTGGTCAGTCGACACCTGAAAAAAACAACTTAGAAACCGAAGCAGAAGAACGAAGTTCGTTTTTTTCCAGAATATTCTCAAAAAAATTACGCGATAATAAAATTTCTATTAGAGAAAATCTGCGGGAATCCCTTGCTAATGGATTTATAGATGATTCTGTTTTTTCTACGCAAGAACGCAACATATTAACTAATATTTTATCTCTTCGTGATCAACGTATTGATGATATTATGATACCGCGAGCTGATATAAAAGCTTTTGATATTCAAGAAAAATTAGGTGATATATTAGTTATATTTAGTAATTCTAGTCATTCTCGTATGCCCGTTTACGATGAAACTCTTGATGACCCTAAAGGTATGGTTCATATAAAAGATGTATTAAATTATATAACTAATAATAGTAAATCTAAAAATGAAAATTGCTTAAATTTATCTAACATAGATCTAAACAAACCTTTAAGTGAACTTGACCTTATTCGCCCAGTCTTATTTGTTCCAAACTCTATGCCCGCCGCCCAATTAATGAATCGCATGCAAACTGCCCGTATCCAAATGGCGCTAGTGATCGATGAACATGGTGGTACAGATGGTTTAGTATCGCTAGAGGATGTAGTAGAATTAATTGTTGGTGATATAGAAGATGAACATGATAATATAGAAAAATTAATTACACAAGAAACTAATAATTCTTGGATATCTGATGCGCGCATTGAATTAGCTGATCTCAAACTAGCTCTAGGTGATGACTTCATAGTAGATCCAGAATCAGCAGAAGAAGTCGATACTCTCGGCGGTCTGATTGTGTCTCTTATTGACCGTATTCCTACTACAGGAGAAACTATAGATTTTTCTCCACACTTTAAATTTCAAATTATAAAAGCAGATTCTAGAAGAATAATTCGTGTAAGAGTACGTAAAATTAATTCCCATGAATAACATTAACTTAATAATTCGACTAATAACACATTTACCGTCGAAAAAGTTATATTTACTATCTGTTATATTGGGAATTTTAGCTAATCTTGCTTTACCTCCTTATAAAATATTTTTTCTTCCTTTTTTTATATTTCCAATATTATTATATTTAATAATATCTACTACAGATGCTAGTATAGATAATAAAACAAAGATCAGAAAAAAATTTTTTTTAGGATATTTTTTTGGCTGTGGATATTTTTTTTCCAGCCTTTTTTGGTTAGGCTCCACCATAATTAACGAAGCGCAGATTCCCTTATTATTTTTCCCCCTCTGCTATTTAATTTTACCTAGCATCTTAAGTATTTATTATGGCTTAGCTTTTGCTTTAACGGCCGTTATGGGTAAAAGTAAATTTAGTTTTTTAATAGCCTTTGTAATTAATATAAGTTTTTTTGAATGGTTACGTAGTGTCTTATTTACTGGTTTTCCCTGGAATCTTATAGCATATATGGCTGCACCTTTCCCTGTTACTATGCAACTAATATCTTTAATAGGTATATCCGGCTTAATGTTTTTTAGTATCTTAATATTTAGCTTACCGTTATTATTTTTTTATAAAAAAACAAGAACCACATCTATATTATTCTTTATATTCTTATTACTTATATGGTTTGGATGGGGTGTCTATAGATTATCTAATGCTCCTAACATAGCGGATCAACCTAGCAATGTTACTATACGTATTGTACAGCCTTCTATTACAGCCTCATTGCGGTGGCAAGCCAACTACAGCGAATATATTTTAGATAAATTAATTAATTTATCCTTACAAAAAAGTAAATTATCCCCTAATAAAGCTCCTGATATTATTTTATGGTCAGAAACAGCTATTCCCTACATAGTTAAAAAAAATGATTTAATTATAAAACGTCTAGCTAAAATATTATTACCAGAGCAAATACTAATTAGCGGAGCCTTAAGAGGCGAAAAAGATAAAATATTTAATTCAATAATAGCAATTAATAACCAAGCTAATATAATTGCTTATAAAGATAAAAGTCATCTTGTTCCTTTTGGTGAATATATACCTTTTTCTAATTATTTAAAAAAATTACCAATTAGAGAATTTACTACTATTCCTGCTGGTTTTACCGCTGGAGAGAAAAATACTAACTTTACAATAAATTCTAAATTATCTTTTTTAGCTTTAATATGTTACGAAGTTATTTTTAGTCCTACTATTTCATTGATTGATCCCCCATTACAAGCTATATTAAACGTTAGTAATGACGGCTGGTATGGAAATACGGCAGGTCCACATCAACATTTCCATCAAGCTCAATTACGCGCTGTTTCTTTAGGTATACCTTTAATACGAGCAGCTAATAACGGGATATCAGCGGTAGTTGATAGCTATGGTCGGGTCATATCTTCGTTAGGATACAATGAAATAGGAGTAATAGATTCATATATTCCAGCAACTGCAGATTCGATAATTAAAAAATTTGATGATGAAAAACTATTCTTTTTTTGGTTGTTGTTGTACATAACAAGCTATTTGTTTACTATATACAGATTCAATCATATAATATTAAATAATTTTATGGATAAAATACATCATAAACGAAATAATTAGCATTTCTGAGGAATTATGAAATTTTTACAAAAAAAGAATAAGAAATATAATCATATTGATATCCAAGTTGGCAATCGTATTAATAAACAAAGACGCGCCTTAGGAATAACCCAAAAACAATTAGGGAAATTGCTGGGCGTTACTTTCCAACAAATACAAAAATATGAAAAAGGTATTAATAGAATTAGTGCTAGTAGCTTACTAGAAATTGCACGTTTACTAGAAGTTCCGCTTAGTTTTTTTTTTCAAAAAGAGGGTGAACAGGATAAAGCTGAATTTCCAGTAAAAGAAGCGCAAAAATTTATTTTAAGAGAATCAGAAGACGCGGATGCACGAAAAATGAAAGATACAATAAAATTAATAAAATTATTTGAAAAAATTGAATCAGAAAAATTTAGAAAAGAAATTATACGATTAACGGAAACATTATTAAAATCTGAAAAATAACTTTATTTTATTGAAAAAATCTTTATAATCAGCCAACTATGAAGAATTTTAAATAAACTATCTTTAACTTACCTTGTTGATAGTATATATGTGAGACCCTTATGTTATCTAATAGTTATTATTTTACCAGTGAATCAGTCTCTGAAGGACATCCTGATAAAATCTGTGATCGCATATCTGACGAAATAGTAGATATGATTTATAAAGAAGCAATAAAGACAGGTATGGATCCCTGGTGTGTAAGAGTAGCCGCTGAGACTTTAGCTACCACAAATAAACTAATAATTGCTGGCGAGGTAAGAGTTCCTGAAACTTTATTAAAAAAAGATTCATCAGGTCATTTAATGAAAGATTCTTACGGTAATCCTATTATTGATCCTCTCCCTTTCCAAACATTAGCACGGGAAATTATTCGTTCTATTGGTTATGAGCAGCCTGGTTTTCACTGGGAAAAAGTACAAATAGATGTATTACTACATAGCCAATCAATTGATATCGCGCGCGGAGTTGATCATGTCAATTCTTCTCATACTAATGAAGGTGCTGGCGATCAAGGGATTATGTTTGGTTATGCTTGCCGCGAAACGCCTGCGCTAATGCCCGCCCCTATTTATTATTCTCATCGTATTTTAGAACTACTTTCTAAAGCTCGTAGAAATAAAGAAGGAGAAGCTGCATTTTTAGGTCCTGATTCTAAAAGTCAAATTACTATTAAATATGAGAATGGTAAACCAAAATTAGTGACACAAATTGTGCTTTCGACACAACATTTAATAGAAGATTGGGACTCGAACAAAGTTAGATCTGTTGTAGAGCCTTATATAAGATTAGCTCTTGCTGACATAAAGATAGCAGAAGATTGTTGCTGGTATATTAATCCTACCGGTAAATTTGTTATTGGAGGTCCAGATGGAGACGCTGGTTTAACTGGTAGAAAAATTGTTGTTGATACTTATGGTGGAGCTGCTCCTCATGGTGGCGGCGCTTTTTCTGGTAAAGATACAACTAAAGTAGATCGTTCAGCAGCTTATGCAGCACGTTATTTAGCTAAAAATATTGTGGCGGCTAACTTAGCAGAACGTTGCACTATTCAATTAGCTTATGCAATTGGTGTGTCGCATCCTTTGTCTATTTATGTAAATTTTCATAATACGAGCTCTATAGATGAAAGAGATATGGCTAATGCTTTACGAGACTTAGTAGATTTATCACCTTCTGGCATAAGAAAACATTTATGTTTAAATCGCCCTATTTATGCTGTTACCTCAACTTATGGTCATTTTGGTAGGGATGCTGGAGAAGATGGTAGTTTTTCTTGGGAAAAATTAGATCTTATCGATAAATTACAAGCAAGATTCCCTTTATAATTTCAGTGGATTTAGAATATAATGACTGATGATAATCTTCTAACTCGTGGTTTTTTTGGACGCAGAAAAGGTCGACCTTTAGGTTTATCTCAAAAGAATTTATCTGAGTCATTATTACCTGATCTTTTAATTTCTATAAATGAAGATAAAATCAGTAATTTACAAGAATTATTTCCAATAACTTTAACGAATTTTCAATTAGAGATTGGCTTCGGTGGCGGTGAACATTTACTACATAGAATGCAACAAAATCCTACCACTGGCTTCATTGGCGTTGAACCTTTTATAAATGGTATAGGTAAATTATTATCTAAATTAGAATTAGACCCTAATTTATGTAAAAGATTACGGTTGTATAATGATGATGCTGTCAATTTGTTAAATTATTTACCTTCAGAACAATTATCAGTAATTGATTTACTTTATCCGGATCCTTGGCCTAAAAAAAGACATTGGAAAAGACGTTTTCTTAATAAAAGTAACCTAGATCATTTTGCAAGATTACTAAAAAAAGATGGTATTTTTAGATTCGCTAGCGATATTGAAAGCTATGTAACTTGGACATTAGCGCATATCAATCAGAATAAATTTCTTCATTGGCAACTGGAACATCCACTAGATTACTATACAGCTTACCCCGGGTGGATCAGTACAAGATACGAACAAAAAGCCTTACGAGAAGGTAGAACACCACATTACTTAACTTTTAGAAAAAGTTAAGGTTAAATCCTTGAAAATAAATAAATAAACTGTTATACTATAGTAAATCTTGTTTGCAAGAGTAGGCAGTGCCTGCTCTTTTTTATTACTATAAGATTTAAACCTATAGGAGCGTTAATGACTAACTCAGAAAATAATATATATAATGATGACCGCTTAATTAAAGAAAGTGGATTAGAAGCTAAAGTAGCAAATATAATTTTACCTACTCTGCATTCTTTAGGCTTTAGAGCTGTTCGTATTTATTTTTCTGGTCTTAATGGTAACACATTACAAGTTATGATTGAACGACCTGATGGAACGCTAACTATTAATGATTGTGAATTTATTAGCCGCACATTATCTCCTTTATTAGATGTAGCTGATATCATTCCACAAAAATATCACCTTGAAATTTCTTCTCCTGGTATTGATAGACCGTTGGTTAGAAAAACTGATTTTGAAAAATGGGAAGGTCATTTAGCTAAAGTAGAGACGATTAACCTAATTCATGAACGCAAACGCTTTCGAGGGATAATACAAAATCCAACCGATCTAGGTTTTAATATTTATTCTGATCAATTATCTTATGATAATATTGAGAGTATTTTCATTGCATATGACAATTATGAATCAGGACGCTTAATTTTAACCGATGAATTAATCAAAGAAACCTTAAAAAAAGAAAAACAACTAGCAAAAAATAATAATACTGATGAAAATTTATCATAACAGTCTGACCTAAGACTAAGGAGACACGCATGACTATAAGCGCAAGTAAATTAGAGCTATTACAAATTGCTGAAGCCGTTGCTCGTGAAAAATCTATTGATAGAGAAATAGTTTTATCTGCTATGGCAGATGCTATTCAAAAAGCCGCTAAAGCCCGTTATGGTCAAGAAACAGATATTAGAGTTGATATTAATTCTAAAACAGGCGATATTCGCATCCAAAGATTCTTACAAGTCGTTGAATTCCCTGAGTTTTTTTCCCGCGAGATTTCTTTAGAACAAGCTCAACAAAAAGATCCTACAGCCAAGATAGGTGATTTCATAGCTGAAGAACTACCCGCCTTGAATTTAGGTAGAATTGCTGCTCAATCTTCAAAACAAGTTATTAAACAAAAAGTTCGTGACGCTGAAAGAGATCGTCAAATAGAAGAATATACGCCGCGTGTTGGTGAAATAATAAATGGTATTGTGAAGCGTGTTGAATATGGCAACATTATTGTTGACCTAGGTAAAGGTGAAGCTCTTATACGCCGTGATGAACTAATTCCTCGGGAAAATTACCGCTATGGTGACCGTATTCGCGCTTATCTTTATGAAGTTAGAAGAGAACAAAAAGGTCCGCAAATATTTCTTTCACGAACACATCCGCAATTTATGGCCAAATTATTTGCAATGGAAGTTCCTGAAATTTATGATGGTATAGTTGAATTAAAATCTGTCTCTCGTGATCCTGGTTCTAGAGCAAAAATTGCCGTAGTTTCTAGAGATGCTTCTATAGATCCTGTAGGCGCTTGTGTTGGTTTACGTGGAGCTAGGGTTCAAGCAGTTGTTACAGAATTACAAGGTGAAAAAGTTGATATTATTCATTGGTCGCCTGATCCAGCAACTTTTATTGTTAATTCTTTACAACCAGCAGAAGTATCGAAGGTTGTATTAGATGAAGATCAGAATAGAATAGATGTTGTAGTTCCTAACGAACAATTAAGCTTAGCTATTGGTCGCCGCGGTCAGAATGTACGTTTAGCATCACAGTTAACTGGTTGGGATATTGATATTTTAACCGAACAAGAAGAGACTACTCGTCGACAAAAAGAATTTAACGATCGCACCCAATTATTTATGTCTGTATTAAATGTGGATGAAATGATTGCTAAAATTCTTGCTTCAGAAGGATTTACATCAATAGAAGAAATAGCATATGTTGATCCTAATGAATTAATTTCTATTAGTGAATTCGATGAAGATACTATAGATGAATTACAATCTCGTGCTAAAGCTCACTTAAATGAGGAAGAAAAAATTCAAAATAGTAAACGTATGGATCTAGGAGTTTCTGAAGAATTATATAAAATTCCAGGTCTTACCACTGCTATGTTGATTGCTCTAGGTGAAGAAGGCGTAAAAACTATTGAGGATTTTGCTGGTTACGCAGTCGATGATTTAGTTGGATGGCAAGAGAAAAATGGACATGAAACTAAAACTCATACCGGCGTTTTATCTTCTTTTGACATCTCTCGTAAGGAAGCAGAAACAATGATCCTCGAAGCACGCAAGCTTTGTGGTTGGTTAAACGATAAATAGAGAAATATTTATGAGCGACAGAAGATGCATAGTAACAAAAATATGTAAAGATAGCAGCGAATTAATTAGATTCGTTCTTTCTCCTACTGGAGTTTTAACTCCAGACATAAAATGCAATCTACCTGGTCGTGGTTGTTGGGTAACTGCTAATAAAAATTTTGTTTCCCAGGCAATCGAAAAAAACTTATTCAGTCGCGCCTTTAAAAATAAGGTAATTATACCAGACGCTTTATTGGACATGATTGATAAATTATTAACTATATCTTGCTTAAAAACACTTTCTCTGTTAAAAAAAGCTGGGTTAGTTATCTTAGGCTCTACTCAAATTATCTCTCTTGCTAAACAAGGGAGATTATCACTTATATTACATAGTCGTGAAGCAGCCGCAGATGGAAAACGCAAAATAAATCAGGCAGTTTATAGTTATAAACATGCTAATCAAAAATCACCTATTATTTTATCACTTTTTTCAAATGATGAGATGATTTTAATATTTGGACGTGCTATTATTATGCATCTTGCTGTTCTTAAAGATCTTCGTACAGCTGATATAATAAAACGTATTCAATATTTATCTAATTATCGAGATGATTCACAAAAAATTCTAAAAGATGATATAAGGGATACAAGGGAAACATAATGACTGACAAAAAAACTAACATATCCTCAGATAATACCCGTAAGACTCTTACGTTGAAAACTACTCCTGTTAGCCCTAATAATAAACTATCATCTAGCGGACGTTCTCTATCGGCTCCTAAAAAGCAAATTGTAGTTGAGAATAAACGTCGTAAATTTAAATTACATGATAATCAAGCTAATTCAGATAATACTAACAATTCTGTTACTCAGACTTTTGCTCAACCTCGTGTAGCTAATAATAGTAGAAGAAAAACCACAGCTATCAACTCCAATCTCAATAATAATTTTTCACAAAATTTATCTGTGGCTGAACAAGAAGCACGTAAACAAGCCTTACAAGCAGCACAACAACGAAAAATTATTTTAGAACAAGAAGAAGCGCAGCGTGAAAAAGAGCGTATCGCTGCTGAATTAGAAGCAGCAAAATTAAGAGCTAGTGAGCCAGAATCTGTTTCACCTACTGTTATTCCACCAATTGAATCACCAAATAAATTAACCAAAGATGTTACCCCTAAAAAACCCACAGATGTAACTAATGATAGTAAGAACATTAAAAGCCTTCCTAATACTATTGAGAAAAAAGAAGATAAATTTAATGTAAAAACTACTGCACCTAAACGACCTGAAACTGAGAGTAATACTCCTCG
The DNA here is from genome assembly GCF_041345015.1 of Bartonella sp. DGB1. NCBI lineage: Bacteria > Pseudomonadati > Pseudomonadota > Alphaproteobacteria > Hyphomicrobiales > Bartonellaceae > Bartonella > Bartonella sp. DGB1. The sequence continues at coordinate 394,759 of NZ_CP166769.1, read as the reverse complement.
TCGTAGCAATGTAACCAAAGCTGATGCTAGTAAAGCTCCACGTACTAATCGTACAACAGATACTAAACGCCGTAATAAAATAACTATTTCTACGGTTTTTGATGATGAAGAACAAATCCGCGGTCGTTCTATTGCTTCAATGCGTCGTAGACAAGAAAAAATTAAAAAATCTATGCAAGTTGAAGTAAAAGAAAAAATTTCGCGAGAAGTTATTATACCTGAAACAATAACCTTGCAGGAATTAGCACAACGTATGGCCGAAAGATCTGTTGATGTTATAAAATATTTAATGAAACAAGGTCAAATGCTAAAACCAGGCGATGTTATAGAAGCGGATATGGCACAACTTATAGCCGAAGATTTTGGTCATATAGTTCGTAGAGTTGCAGAATCAGATGTAGAAGAAGCCTTCGTTAATGTAAGCGACAATCCCGATAATTTTGTTTCACGTCCTCCAGTTGTAACCGTTATGGGTCATGTTGATCATGGAAAAACTTCTTTATTAGACGCATTTCGTAAATCTAATACTGTCTCATCTGAAGCAGGCGGCATTACTCAACATATTGGTGCATATCAAGTTGAACATAATAACAAAAAAGTAACCTTTATTGATACTCCAGGACACGCAGCTTTTACAGCTATGCGTGCTAGAGGTGCGCAAATTACTGATATAGCTATTTTAGTTGTAGCTGCTGATGATGGAGTTATGCCACAAACTATAGAATCTATTAAACATGCTAAAGCAGCTAATGTACCAATAATTGTAGCTATAAATAAAATAGACAAACCTGATGCTGATCCGCAACGAGTAAAAAGTGAATTACTACAACATGAAGTATTTGTTGAAACTATGGGTGGAGATGTTCTAGAGGTTGAAGTTTCTGCGAAAGAAGGTACTAATCTAAATAAATTACTAGATACTATTTTACTACAAGCAGAAATGTTAGACTTAAAAGCAGATCCAAAAAGAAATGCTGAAGGTACCGTTATAGAAGCTAAATTAGATAAAGGTAGAGGTACTGTCACCACTGTATTGATACAAAAAGGTACATTATCGCTTGGTGATATTGTAATAGCAGGTAGTAAATGGGGTAGAGTAAGAGCTTTGATCAATGATCACGGGAAACATATCCCTAACGCATCACTTTCTATGCCCGTTGAAATCTTAGGCTTACAAGGCGCCCCACAAGCCGGAGATCGTTTAGCAGTTGTTAAACATGAATCGCAAGCTAGAGAAATAGCCGAATATCGTGCAAGACAACAACGCGAAAAAGCGATTGCTAAACAAACTAGTGCACGTGGTTCGTTAGAACAAATGATGAACCAATTACAGACATCAGATCTTAAAGAATTCCCATTAGTAATCAAAGCTGACGTACAAGGATCAGTGGAAGCTATTGTAAATTCATTGGAAAAACTTAACACTAACGAAGTACGTGCTCATATTATTTATGCTGGTGTTGGCGGTATAACTGAAACAGATATATCTTTAGCTGAAGCATCAAATGCTATGATAATAGGTTTTAATGTTAGAGCTACTAAACAAGCCAAAGATGCTGCTAATTCGCAAAATATTACCCTAAATTATTATAATATAATTTATGATCTAGTTGATGATATTAAATCTATTATGTCAGGATTATTAACTCCTGAAAGACGTGAAACTTTCCTTGGTAATGCTGAAGTGTTAGAAATATTTAATATCACTAAAGTTGGCAAAATTGCTGGATGTCGAATTACAGAAGGTAAGATTGAACGCGGTGCTGGCGTACGTCTAATTCGTGATAATGTTGTCATCCATGAAGGTAAACTAAAAGTTCTAAAAAGATTTAAAAATGAAGTTTCAGAAGCATTTTCTGGGCAAGAATGTGGTATGGCTTTCGAAAATTATGAAGATATGCATGTAGGGGACATTATAGAAGCATTCCGCGTAGAACATTTTTCTCGTAGCTTATAGGAATTTTTATCATGCGTTCACCAATAGAAGCATCTCAAAGACAATTAAAAGTATCAGAACATGTAAGACATGCACTATCAGAATTTTTTAATAGAAAAGAATTACAAGATTCTATCTTAGATAATGTTATAATTTCTATTACTGAAGTTAGAATGACACCTGATCTTAAGCTAGCTACTTGTTTTTTTTCTGCTATTGGTAGTAATAATTTAGAAGCATTAGAAACTTTTTTAAATAACAGAGCAAAATTCATCCGAGGCAGGGTTACCCCTGCCTTAAAACAAATGAAATATATGCCTAAATTTCGTTTTTTAATTGATAAATCGTTTGAGAATTTTGCTAAAATAAATTCTTTACTTCAAAATGATATCTCAAACAGAGATATCAATAATAATGATGAATCATAAAAGCTACATAAATAAAATTATTTATAATCTATCACATTTTACAAATCTATTACTATGAAGGTTAATTAAAGTGAAAAAAAACTTTAAAGCACGGGGTCGTGACATTTCTGGTTGGTTAATTTTTGATAAACCTCACGCTATGGGCTCTACAGAAGCAGTTAGCTATATAAAAAAGCTATTCAAGGCACAAAAAGTTGGTCATGCAGGAACTTTAGATCCTTTAGCTTCAGGTATGTTACCAATAGCATTAGGCAGTGCTACTAAAACCGTTAGCTATGTTATGGATGGTGAAAAAAGCTATATATTTAAAGTTACTTGGGGTCAAGAAAGATCTACTGACGACCTTGAAGGCGAAATCACAGAAAGCTCTACCAATCGTCCAACTCGTGAGTCTATAGAAGAATTATTACCTAAATATACTGGTAAATTATTACAACACCCTCCTCTTTATTCAGCTCTAAAAATTAACGGCGTCCGCGCCTATGATCTAATCAGAAATGGTAATACCCCTGCTCTTCAACCACGAACAGTAGAAATATCTTCATTTGAAATAATAGAACATACAGAAAATATGACTAGCTTCATGGTTAAATGTGGTAAAGGTACCTACATAAGATCATTAGCACGTGATTTAGGAAGAGAATTAAACTGTTTTGGTCATATAAGTTATTTACGACGTTTATCAGTTTTACCTTTTACTGAGTCTACAATGATTAGTAAAGAACAATTAGATGCCTTAAGCAGTGAAACTGCAACTGATGACTTAGAAACTCTTGATAACCTTTTAATCAGCCCTTTGATGGCGTTAACTAATTTACCTCAATCTAACATTTGTAAACAAGAGGTTATTGATATTAGTCATGGTAGACCTATATTATTAAGAAATAATATAACTGATTTTGATGCTTTTTGTGTAAAATATAATGATGATATTATTGCGTTAGGATGTGTAACGCATGGTGTTTTTTATCCAAAAAAAGTATTTAATGCATATATCGAATAAAAATATATAGTAATTTTGTTATTTTTATACTAAAATAACGCTGACCGTGGCTGAGCGACATCTCGGCTATAGGAATTTTTGAAAGGAATAACGATGTCGATAACCAATGAACGTAAACAAGAACTTATTAAAGAATATGCTACAAATGCAACTGATACTGGTTCAGCTGAAGTACAAGTAGCGATATTAACAGAACGTATTGCTAACTTAACAGAGCATTTTAAAAACCACAAAAAAGATAACCATTCTCGTCGTGGTTTGCTTAAAATGGTCTCTTTACGTCGTCGTCTGTTAGATTATCTAATTAAAACAGATAAGAATCGCTATCAATCATTAATAGCTCGTTTAGGCTTACGTCGCTAACTTTAAAGAGCAGATATCTGCTCTTTACTAATTTTAACAATTACACATGGCAGGATTATTAGCCTTTTATTCTATAAAATGCTTATTGTCTTGCATGTGTTTAGGAATTTATAATGTTTGACATAAAAAAAATAGAACTAGAATGGGCCGGACGCCCCTTAAAAATTGAAACAGGACATATAGCCAGGCAAGCTGATGCTGCTGTAATGGTAACATATGGTGAAACAATAGTATTAGCTACAGTTGTATCAGAAAAAGAATCAAAAGAAGATCAAGATTTTTTCCCCTTAACAGTAGTCTACCAAGAAAAAAACTATGCCGTTGGTAAAATCCCTGGCGGATATTTGAAACGTGAAGGTCGCCCTAGCGAAAATGAAACATTAGTTTCTCGTTTAATCGACCGTCCGATACGTCCTTTATTCGTTGATGGATATAAAAATGAAACGCAAATCATTATTACTGTTTTACAGCATGACCTAGAAAATAATCCTGATATTGTTTCTATCATCGCTGCATCTGCAGCTTTAACACTTTCAGGTGTTCCCTTCATGGGGCCTATTGCTGGAGCAAGAGTAGGATATATTAATGGCGAATTTATTCTAAACCCTAATATTGATGAAATGCCTGAATCAGCACTAGATTTAGTTGTAGCTGGTACTACTGATGCAGTATTAATGGTAGAATCTGAAGCACAAGAATTATCTGAAGAAATAATGTTAAATGCGGTAGCTTTTGGACATAAACAATTTAAGCCGGTTATTGATGCAATTATAGAATTAGCTGAAGTAGCAGCAAAACCTCCAAGAAATTTTTCTACTGAAGATACTTCAACTTTAGATGAAAAAATATTTAGCTTGTTTGAACAAGATCTACGTACTGCTTATCAGATAACCGATAAAACAGCTCGTTATGAAACCATTAATAATATAAAAGAAAAAGTTAAACAACATTTTCTTAACCAGGATACTGATGACAATCTCTATAATGAAAATAAAATATTAAATACCTTTAAAAAACTACAAAGTCGTATAGTACGCTGGAATATTTTAGATGGATTAAATCGTATTGATGGACGTGATCTAGAAACTGTGCGTCCTATTTGTAGTGAAGTAGGTTTACTACCTAGAACGCACGGCTCCGCCCTATTCACACGAGGAGAAACTCAAGCTTTAGTTGTTGCTACTCTAGGTACCGGAGATGATGAACAATATGTTGATAATTTAACCGGTCTGCATAAAGAAACTTTCTTATTACATTATAATTTTCCACCTTATTCTGTAGGTGAAACAGGTCGTTTCGGTTCACCAGGTAGACGTGAAATAGGTCACGGTAAGTTAGCTTGGCGTGCTATTCGTCCTATGTTACCAAGTAAAGAAAAATTTCCTTACACTTTACGTGTAGTATCTGAAATAACTGAATCTAACGGCTCATCTTCTATGGCTACTGTCTGCGGCACTTCTTTAGCATTAATGGATGCAGGTGTACCTTTAGTAAGACCCGTAGCAGGTATAGCTATGGGCTTAATCAAAGAAGATGAAAAATTTGCTGTATTATCAGATATATTAGGTGATGAAGATCATTTAGGCGATATGGATTTCAAAGTAGCCGGTACCCAAGAAGGTATTACTGCTTTACAAATGGATATCAAAATAAATGGTATCACTCATGAAATTATGGATATTGCACTTAATCAAGCAAAAAAAGGACGTATGCATATCCTAGAACAAATGTCCAAAGCACTATCTAATGCTCGTAGTGAATTAGGTGACTTTGCTCCTAGAGTAGAAGTTATGCAAATCCCTGTAGAGAAGATCCGTGAAGTTATTGGAACCGGTGGAAAAATTATCCGCGAAATTGTTGAAAAAACCGGCGCTAAAATTAATATTGAAGATAATGGTAATGTTACTATCTCTTCAGCTAGCGTTAAAACTATAGAAGCCGCAAGAAACTGGATTCATTCCATAGTTGCGGAACCTGAAATAGGGGTAATTTACGAAGGAACAGTAGTAAAAACAACTGACTTTGGTGCTTTTGTTAATTTTTTCGGTAGTAGAGATGGCTTAGTTCATATTTCTCAACTAAGTAATGATAGAGTTAATAAGACAACTGATATTGTATCAGAAGGTCAAAAAGTTTGGGTAAAATTTGTAAGTTTTGACGAACGCGGTAAAATACGTTTATCAATGAAAAATATTGACCAAACCAATGGACAAGAAATAGAAGCTGAAAAACAAACTAAAAAAGATGATGAATAATTTATTATCTATAATAGTTTAAAATAGCATAATGTAACAAGGAAAATTAATACTCTTCCTTGTTACAGTTAAATAAGATATTTTAAAACATATAATTAACTAACTAGATATTATGTTTTTAATTAAATAAATTTATATATATAGTTTTACTCTATCGCTTAATTAATCGCTAATTAACAAGATAGTCCATTGCTCCCTTATTAAAAATTACCTTATAAATTACCTTATATAAAATAAATTTTTGCTACTAGTCAATTAATGCAAGCAAAGAAAGCAGGTAAAGAAATATCGCCATTTGTAATATTTAAAGTTTATGATTTTTTACATGCAACTAATAGAGCAAAGACTAGTGTGAGTTATCAAAACCTAAAAGACGGTTTAATTAGGTTAAGAGTAACCACAATATCAACAACAGCTAAAAATAGAACAAAAACTAACTACAAATATATTTGGATTAATAGATCAAAGAAAAATTAATAGAGAACCTAACGGCTGTATGTTAGTAATATAATTAAAATTATCAGATTAGTTATTCTATGCTATACAAAATACTCCGGTGCTTACTTTGCACCGCGATTATTTTAGATTAAAAAACCACTAGAACGCCGTTTATATGAAATAGCACGCAATCACTACGGTAATAAATTAAACTTTAAAATATCCTTAAATCTTTTAAAAGATAAAGTTGGTTCAGTATCTTCTCAAAAAGAATTTAACCGTACAATTAAAAATATTGCAGAAACAAATAAAGAATATTTCTATATACCTGAATATGATTTAGCACTTAAAGATGACTATCTTATTTTTAAATCGTAATTATGAAAAAAATAGAAAGTTTAAATCATCACGAGCTGCACGAGTAAAATTAAACCCTGAAATATACCATAAAGCAAAAGCACATAAAAATCCAGATAAAGCTTTCCTTGGATTTTGTAAAAACAAAGTTGAAAAAAAGAAAAATAGAAACACGAAAACTCAACTATGACATTTCTGGAGTTGATTATTTCAAAATTTTTCTAATTATTGGCTGGAGAAGCTTTTTGTTTATCTAAAAACATACCTATGAACGCTAAAAATATAGCTACAACCTTTATAGGATTTTGTAAAAAAATAGAAAGAGTTTAACTTTAAAACTCAACTTTAAAGTTATTTCTTTTTTCTAGGTACAAATAATAATGCAGCTGCAGCTCCACAAATTGCACTTGATAATAATAAAGGTACATCTTTGTATTGTTCATTAAAATAATAAACAGAAAAATATACAGATATTGCACTTGCAACAATAACTATTAATATAAGTATAATAAATTTTAATAATTTAGATTCCATTAGCTATTACCTATATTTTTAAATTTACTCTTACAAACGTCCTTTCTAAACGACACTACAGCTGCAGATACACCAAACCCAGCTACTGCTCCAACTACTGCTCCTGTAACAGCTCCGGCTGCACCACCTGTAACAGCACCTGAAATACTTCCTTCATTGGTATCGTCAATAACTTTCTGCAATCCTAATAGTTAAATTACTAAAGCTGGAGTTGTAGCTTGAGCATTAATATTTAAACGAGAAAAGGATGTTGCTAATAATGTTATATATAAAAGAATTTTTTTCATAATTTAGTCTCCTTGTTAACTCTAAGGACCTATATTCATAGTCAACCTTTTTTTGTTGTTTGTAAAGGCTAAAATAAATTATTTTAAATTAACATTTCAAAACCTCATTTATTAACCCTTAACTTGAGCATTGCGAATGTTGTTTTTAGAAGTTTGTACGTACAAACTGCTATCCTGCCATCACCATAAATTAATTATAATTGCAAAAAATTAACAGCTACACCAAAAGAAAAAGTAAAAATTTAGGGTGTAATTTACTCCAGAAATGTCATAGCTAAATTTTAATATTTTAATTTCTTAAAAAAGGAATTTTTTACACCTCTAACGCTTCAATTTTCTTATTTTGTGGGTTATATAACTTTATTAAAAAAAATTTAAATTACACTCAGTGAACGTTTAAATCGCAAACAAATAAGGCTATTTTTAAACCTACTAAGAGTAATTTTTTTTCTTAAAAAAAATCTGTAAAATTCAAAAAAATCATAAATTTTAAGTAGTTATACACAAAATTTGCGAAAAAATACCCCTCCATAAAAAATACCCTCCCTAGTGTTAAATAAGTGTTACGTTAAAAATTTTCGCTGTAACTCCTTAATTTATACACGTTTTTTAGGTTCTGGTGGGTGATTTAACGTTAGCCTTTTTTAAAGGGTGGGTGATTTAAAGTTATAGAAATATTTAGAAATATAAAAAAATTGATACCTGAATTCATAAGAAATAAAGTTCTTTTACTTGGCAATTCCCATCCTTTTTTAAGGTGATTCATACCCTTTTAAATTCATAGTAAAAGCCTTGCTTTTCTAAGGATTCAATGATAGTTTTAAATTTCAAATTCATAAGATGTTTTATATATAATTTCATCTGCATTAACGGTTCAATGGTGAGTAGAAGGGTGAGAATTTGAAATACTGTCAGTTAAATAATGCTACTATTAAAAATGCACCTAGAGGTAGATATTGTGATGGGGGTGGATTATGGTTAGAAAAAAGCAACCTAAAAGCTGGTGTTTGGTTTTTACGTTATTCAGTAAATGGTAAACGTAAAACTATAAGCTTAGGCTCTATAAGATTTGTTAGCCTAAAAGAGGCAAGAGAAAAAGCTGTAATATTACGTAAAAATATTCATGATGGAATTTTACCTAAATCTAAATCAGCAGAAAAAGAAAATAGTTTAGAAAAAATTATTTATGCTTTATTCGAAAGTAAGAAAGCTAGTATAAAAAATAGCAACCATGAAAAATGGCTTAGCCCTCTAAGAGTACACATATTTCCTAAAATTGGTAATATCCCAATAGAAAAAATTAATCAGGATATTTTATATGATTGCTTAAAACCTCTTTGGATAGATAAAAATGAAACCGCTACTAAAATATTATCTAGGGTTAATCTAGCTATGAAATATGCTGTAGCAAAAGGCATTAAAGTAGATTTATTAGCTGTACCTAACGTTAAGATATTATTAGGTAAAAGTGTAGAATCAAATAATCATATACCTTCTATGCCTTGGCAAGAAATACCATTATTTTTTGAATGTTTAAATAATAAAAAAATAAGTAATTTAGCGCTAAAGTTACTTATTTTAACTGGTGCAAGAAGTGGCTCTATACGTAATATGCGTTGGTCACAAATTAAAGGAGATATCTGGACGATACCAGCAGAATATTTAAAAGGTCAATTAGGTAAGGTAACTGATTTTCGTGTACCTTTATCAAAGCAAGCTTTAGAGCTATTAGACATAGCAAAAACACATCAGGTTAACGATTTAGTATTTTCTAGTTCAGCAGGTAGACCAATAGGTGAAGTTACCATGTATAAAGTTATGACGGCTATGGGCTTAGATGCTCGTCCTCATGGTTTTAGGTCTAGTCTTAGAAATTGGTTAGCAGAAGAACTAAAAGCCCCTTATGAAATAGCAGAAACTATTTTATCACATGTAGTAGGTCAAAAGGTACAACGGGCTTATTTAAGAACTGATTTTTTAGAACAACGCCGAGAAATAATGCAAAAATGGTCAGATTTTGTTGTTGACAAAAAAAGGTAATTTTCGTATAGTGTTGCTATAGTATCAATGACACAGTTATCTCCATATTGATACTGTTATTCTTTTAAGTAAATAAGATAATAAGAACTATGATACATCCAGAAGATTTTATAAAGACCCGAATACCCATAAAAGATAAGATAATATTAATGCAGTGCGTTAATGAAGGTCATAAAGTTATAAGAAATATGAGAAAGGATGATCTTGCGCTAGGACTACCAATGGTAAATAACATGAAATGTTACTTCTTATCTATTGGGGTTCATTTTGTTATACAACGTAACATAGAAAGCGGAATTTTGCCATTTACGTGTGGATGGAAAAATTTTGCTAAACCAACAGGAAAATATTTAGAAATAATAGGGCATGGTTTTACATTTTCGATAAATTCAGTTGCTAATTGTAATAAACCGCCCAAGAAAGCCATATTCCGTGAACAGAAACTTGTAGGTAATAAAACTTTATTTAACTATCAAGAAAACTGTTTTGCTGATATCATTTACGAACCTTATCCTCATTTTATACTAACCTTTTCATCATCTGGATATTCTCTAAATGACTTAAGAATTGGTCTTCCCGCAAACTATAAGCGATCTCAATGGGAGTGGGTCTCTAATAACTGGCTTCATGAACCGCACCTAGTAACAGGAACATCAGCTGAAATTGAAAATACAAGTTATAACCCTGAGGATATGAACTTACTAAAAGAAACATTAAAGAGTTCTGTAATAAACCATGAGAAATAATACTAAAGTTATTGAAATTAACTCTAGAAAAAAACCGATAGCCTTGGTTCCTAATCGCTTAACTGAAGCTAGGATAATTGCACGTTTGACACAAACACAGTTAGCTGCTCGCATAAACGTCAGCCGACAGGCAATATCCAATTATGAAAAAGGAAATAGAGTTCCTGACCCAGAAACATTTCATAAAATATTACAAGAACTAAAACAACCAATAAAATTTTTCACTAATACTAGCTATCCTGTCTTTGGGCAACAAGGAGCTAACTTTTTTCGAAAAAAAGGTGTAGATAACAAATGGAAAAATAGAGCATGTGCAATTTATGCTTCTTGGTTTACTGCAAGTGTAAAATTATTAGAACCTTTTCTAAATTTGCCGGAAGTTAAATTACCGAGTTTTGAACCAATAAATAAAGTTGCCAATAATTACACAAAGGAAGAAATTGAGCAATATGCTGAAAAATTGAGAGAAGAACTTGGTCTAGGACTTGGACCAATTTCAAATGTTATGGGTTTATTGGAGCAAATGGGTATTTTTATCTGTCATTTAGCTCTTGAAAAAGAAAACATTGATGCTTTTTCTTATTGGAGTGGAGATCGTCCTTTTATTTTTTTGGCTTCGGATAAAAAAAGTGCCGTTCGCAGAAGATTTGACGCAACCCATGAATTAGCGCATCTTTGCTTACATACCTGGGTTACTGAAGAAGAACTAGATGACCCTAAACGACTTAAGCAAATTGAAAAAGAGGCTGATCATTTTGCTGGAGCTTTTTTATTACCTAGACGATCATTTCTAAATGAAATTTACTCAACTAAAGTAGAGTCTTTTATACACTTAAAATCTAGATGGAAAGTATCAATTCAATCTATGGTTCAGAGGTGTAAACAACTAGGTATTTTTGACGAGTATCAAATCTTAAATTTACAAAAACAAATCTCTTATAAAAAGTGGAGAACAAATGAACCTCTAGACTCAGGACCGGGAGCGTTAGCTTTTGAAGAGCCACTCTTGCTAAATTATGTTGTCAAAAAACTTATAAAAAGTGGAAAATTTACTTTTGATGAATTAATAAATGAGCTCCCATTATCAATAGAAATATTAAAACAATTTTTTAATTTATCTGAATCTTATTTTGCTGAATCAGTCCACAAGAAACTTTGCATATCTAAGTTTAACTAAAACTTATTAACTAGCTTGGCAACAGATGAAGCCCCACATGTTACTGCAGGGCTCATTGTTTGCTACATAGCTTTTCCTCGTTGCTTGTCTGCACTAAGGTGTATTTTCTCTATAGCTTTAATATCTTTATCCAGCATAGACCTTAACGCACAGAATAAACTATGATGACTCCAACGGTTTTGTGCTAAAGCTGTATCTACAACATCAAGATATAAAACCTTTTTTAAACATTTATCGATTTTACTATGTGTCACTTCTCTCTTACTACCTACAGCGTTACCATATGTACGTTTGGTTAAATATTTTTCAGCTTCCACACGATAAACATTAGATAATTGTTCTGCATGTTTTCTGATACAGTCTTTTATTCTTATTGGTAGCTCTCTTTCATCAGCTGGTAATTGATATATAATTTCTTCTTGATTTTCTATTGCTAGTTTAGCTGGAGGAACGTGTTGTTGCTCTAATTCTAACCAGCGGTCAACAATCTTTGCTCTTAGAGTTGTGCTATAACCAGATACTAGAATTAAACACTCGCGTTTGGGTAGGTGATAGCAAGGGCGGGATTCGCCTTTTTTATCAAGATATGTACCTTCAAATTTAACCGCCTCAGATTTGAGGTCGTCTTCTTTTTTAACCGCCCCAAATTTGGGGGCGTCGTCTTTTTTAACCAGCCCAATTTTGGGCTCGTTACTTATAGTATACAAACCCTCTAACATTTGCTTAATATCGCGCATAACATGCTTGTGTTGTTTCCCGCACAATTTAGCAATCTCACGACTAGACATAGTTAACACTGGTGTTGCTACATCTTTATTCTGCGCTTGTTTTAATTGAGAGTTCTTTTTAGCTTTTTGGGCGTTATTTATATAATTGATTAAACCGTCCATGGTTTTTCTCCTAGATATATTCAAGTTTTGATTAAACACCGTATAATGGTGTCGGGTGCTCAAAACACGGTATCTAGTCCGTCGTTATGCTTTCCCCTTGCGGGTATTTTATGACATAACTACACCCGACATAAAACGCATGCTTGAACAGCATAGTAATAGGTCGAATTATTTGGAAACGGTAAACAAATTTCGGTTATTTATCCGCTAGATATTTAGTGTTTTGAGGCACTGTAAAATCAGGCTATAATATTTTTTAGCCTTTGTCAAATGGTTTTTTGTAATTTACTGTTGATGATTCTTTAGCTGTTCTACCTTTGCTTCCCAGAATTGGGAAGCAAACATAATCAGTTACGGAGGTTCTCGCCAGAATTGGCGAAAACTATATAATCCTAAGTTTTAAGTTTTTTCCAATTTTGGAAATAACCTTAGATATCTATTATCTAATGATTATTTTTAGATTTGCTATATATTTCAGTATTACCTCTTACCCCCTCATCCGCTTAATTACCGCGAACAAAGTTAATCCAATACCAAGCAAGGTTAGGATGGCAAAGAGATAACGTAAGATGGTAAAATTTTCTGATTGTGGCTGTATTTCTCTAGCTATCTCGGTAAAAGTTGCACCTAAAGCACCTATAGAGGTAACTGCAACGGCTTTACCTTCTTTTGTTTTGCTTATCTGCTCTTGTTCGTCTCTATCACAATCTACACATTGAGAGGATACTCTTGAACCTTTAGCCCATAAACCGACCTCCGCTGACCTACGATTAACTAATCCTTGTGATATTTTACCACCGCTATAAGTCCAACGCATTAGCTCTTGCGGGACAGCATCATAGTTACCCTTATTAAGCTTCTTTAATAACTTAGAACCTTTAAAAGCAGTAACACCAATATTAAAAGCAAAAGAAACTAAGCAAGCAAATTGATTATCTGTTAAATCAACTTTTACATATTTTGAAACAGCCTCTTCAAATCTAGCTAAATCCTTTAATAAAAGATTTTCTGCTTGATTACGGCTAATCTGTTGTCCTATCTTTACATCTTTTCCTGTATGACCGTAACCTATAGTTAACACACCAGCAACATCACGATAAGCCTCTAAACGTAGACCTTCCCATTGTTTAATACAAGAAAGACCATATTTACTTATTTTTCGCATGTTTACTCCATAAAATAAAAAAATAGCATGGAGTAAATAAGCTTAACAGAGTCTGTAGACTATATTTATTACATATAAAAACTGCTTGACTATAATTGTTATATCGTGTATCGTTACAGTATATAAAGCAAAAGGAAAGCTAAAGTGATTATTAGTTTTAAACATAAGGGCTTGAAAATATTTTATGAAACAGGGTCAACTAGGGGTATACAAGCCTCACATGCTAAAAAATTAAGACAAATTTTATCTATATTAGACCTTGCAAGAGATACACAAGCTTTTAATTTACCTATGTATCACTTACACCCTTTAGAAGGAAATTTAAAAGGCTATTACTCTGTACGTGTAAACGCAAACTGGCGCATTACTTTTCGTTTTATTGGAACAGATGTTGAACTAGTTGATTATCAAGATTATCATTAAATATAAGGAAATTATACTATGATGTACAATCCTTGCCATCCAGGCGAATTATTAAAAGACTCTCTTACAGAACTAGGAATATCAGTAACTGATGCGGCTAAACAATTAGGAATATCAAGAGTAGCTTTATCACGTGTTTTAAACTGTAAGGCTGGAATAAGTTCTGATTTAGCAATTCGTTTAGAATTAGCAGGATTAAGTGCCGCTTATGTATGGGTTGGAATGCAAAGTAATTACGACTTATCCTTAGCACAAAAGAAAGAAAAGCCTTCTGTTTTGCCTTTTATTTATTCCAACATTCATTCAAACCATAATAAACACAACCACCAATAACTGCCCTAATTACCTAACTTTTATATGGTAAGCTACAGCATAGTTTTTAGGTCTGGTTTCACTACCGCCAGTATATTCTGAATGGGTTGTTCTTTCAGACCCATTACTATGTAAAGCATAACCACCAGCGCCAAAAATACTACCAATCGAAAATTTAGTATAAAAGCCTGTCGAATAATTGTTATCATGTCTATGACTTTTTAATTCATCTGTTTGATAACTTCCTATCTTTCTATCCTTACCATCAACGTCTAAACCTCTACCAGCATCTAAACCTCGTAAAAAGCTACCGCGTAAATCAGGTAATTTAAAATAATCTACATCTCTTATCCAAGGAATAGCCCGAATTTGGAATTTACTAAAAACTTCTCTTATCTGCGAGAGTTTCGGTTCTTTACCATCATTATCTTTCCAATATCTTACAGAGCCTCTTACCTTTCTATATTCTTCTTCCCAATAGATATAATTAGATACTAATCTAGTAAATACTTCTAGCAAATCTGTCTCAATGATATTTTTATCTTTATTATTATTTATTAATTTTTGTGATAAGCCACTCATTGAGCTGACATTATTATTTATTGTACTATCACTATTTCTTTCATCTTTTTGTTTAAATAACTCTATGTTTGCTAATAATAACGATAAATATTTTTTTAGCTCTTCATCTAACTCATCATTAGCTGGATTGGTTAAAAACTCTTGGCATATATTTTCATTTAACCTATTTAACTCAGATTGTTTATCCCACCAATCATCACCTATAAGTTTATATAATTCTGGATAATCTTTTTTCGGTAATGATTTACCATTACAATACATCCAACCGCCAATGTCTTTTGTATGAGCAAAGGCACTTATCATACCTATAGGAGTAGATATAACTTCATCATTAAAAGTTAATTCTTTTTTTTTAGTAAAAGTTAAATTATTTTCTGTATTGTCTACAATAGTCTTTAATTCAAAAGCATTTGCTTTATTATCTGTTTTAGGAGATAAATTAAAGCAAGCTGTACCAACACCATTTGTAAATACTGTTTTATCAGTATTGATTACAGCATAATTACCACGTTGTTCAGAGACAACTAACTCTATTGAATGGTGTAAATTGATATCTTTATTACATTTATTACTATTTAAGGTAGCACCTAAACCAACACGCACTTCTGCTTTATCTTTAATATAAGTTGCTTCAGCACGAAAGTAACCTTTAGCATCAACATTACCAAGACTTAAATCAATAGAATTAATCCTTCTAGCTAATGCAGTTAAACCATCGTTAGTCTGTTCTAACTTATTAATTAAACTATCTTGCACTTGGCTGATTGTGCCATCTAGCTCAGCTTTATTATTATCAACCTTAGCACTTAAAGATTTAGTAGCATTAGTAACTACTACTATCTTTTGCTCATATTTTGCACCTTGGTCTGTTAACTTTTGGGTAAAATGCTTTGCACCTTGTTCAATTAAATTATTAACTTCTTGAATATCTTCTTTTTGCTTTTTAGCCAGGTCAGCCGTGATAAAATCTTTAATGTCTTTTTGTAATAAATCTTTTGATATGGGTCTAATTTGTTGAGTAGTAATTTCTTCCCAGTGTGACCAAATAAATACTTTGGTTTTTTTATATTTACCATATTTAGCTCTAACCTCATATTTAGTTAAAGGCTGTAAAGCGTTAGGGCTAGTAAATATCTCTCCTTGGCTTGGTCTATCTGACCTACCAGAATGAATAGTTTTTTTACTGGCAGATTCTCTTATTTCAAATTCAACAAAATCAACATCTAAAACATCTTTATCCCATTTAATACGAATACCATTGCGAACATCAACACCTCGGGTATCTTTTAAAACCTCCGCAAATACCATAAAATCACTGATAGATTGTTTTATTATTACATGTTCAATATCTGGTGTATAATCTAACGGCTTTAAATCATCTGCATGCGGAAGATAATGATTAGGGTCAACCTCAATCATACGAAGTTCAACCGTTAAATCAGCTTTATGTAAAACATAAATAATACGAAATAATTTCTTTTGATAGTTAAAATATTCAGAAGTCCAGCTTATCACATCATTAGGCTCTAAATGCCAATATCTACTTGGTAACGAAATTTCATGAGCTGAGGATTTTTTACTTTCATCGATAAAAGAACGTAACAATCTTTTAATTTGGTAACCACTATGAACAGCTTTATAAGTGATATTAGCACCACCTTTACGTTTATAAGATAGTTCGCTTTCACCCTCTTCTTTATCTATTGTGATAGTTAATTCTTTCTTAGACCAATTTTCTTTAGGCTCTGAATAACTAGCGACAACTTCTCGTATATTTTGCGTAGTATCATTAAAAGGACTAAATATTAATTTACCATCAGCTAATAAGTCACCATCTGTAATATGTAAAATAGGCTCATCTGGAGCACCAACAAATATTTTAAATTTACCGAAACTTTCTGAAAAGCTACCAGCAGCACAAGCAAGTAATAATTCTGTTATTGCATCTCCTACTGGTTCACAAGTGTTAATTTCTAAACCAGAACTATATTGTGGTTCTATAGTACCATCTTCTAATACAATTGGCTGTCGACATTTTTCTATATATTTAATCCAATCTTTCGTAATTAACTCTGTTGCTTGTGGGTCATTCACACCAAATAATATCTCATCGCCAACCTTAAACCCTCGTAAAATATTATATATTTGCACTGCTGGTAAATTATCACCATCACCACCCCAACTCTTAGGGTCAGCCCAACGTTGCGAACCATTACCGCCGACACTACTATCTTTAGAAGGGTCATAAAGTTTAGCGCCTTCAATTTCAAATCTGAAGATAGGAAAATTATTGCTCTTTGATGATATTTGCGAAGTCATAATAACATAAGCAACATCTTTAACTATATTTGTATCTTTCCAGTCCTTACCTGCAACTGATTGTAAATATTTATCGCTTGCTGTTTGCGTACCATTAAAAAATTTTACCCAATGACGCTGACTATTAGTTCCACTGCTCTCGCTAGTATCATCTGTACCTTTAATATAAAATACTCTTCCTTTATGACTATTATAAGGGTCAGAATTAGTAAAACTATTAAGAGTAAATTTAACATCATCTGCCCAAAAAGCGTTTATTCCCTTGATAGGATGGTCAGCTAAAGCTATTACTTGAACTAAATATTCATCATGGTCACCTGTAGTAGTGGCATAAATAACTGAACCTGTTACCATAGTGCGACCAACTACAAGGGTACGTGGAACTTCACCAGTACCGCCAAGAGTAGAACTAACCGATGGAGTGCTACGACGCGAAACTCCCCACCTTATTGCCTCTGCTGTAACACTGATAGCCAGACTAGTTAGAAATGAAATTAACATATTAGAATGCTCCTATATCCAATGTTCACCATTCCAAAAAATGTCCCATCTGTAACGAAGAGCTTTGTCTCCTGCCCCACCCCAAGAAAGTTTTTTCTCGCCAATGGTTTTTGTATGAGAAAAACTATAATCATTCTGTTGTCTTTTAAGTTGGTCTGCTTTACTTCTTTTCTTAATGCCAGCTAACGAAAGCTGGTAAGCTTGACTATTTAAACTAATAGAAATTGAACTTTTATTATCTGAGCTTATCTCTTCTTGGCTAGCAATAATTATACCCGTCAAAGATAAGGTAAAATCTTTATACAATAAGCCGGTAGCAGGATTCAAAAAACCAATATAAGCTGTTAGCTTTTCATTCTTAATTGCTTGCGAGGTAAACAAACGCCGTAAATTAATATCTTGGGTTTTAATATTTAAATTATAATTTTTAAAACCTAATAAATTATCGCTAGGCACATCTTCATTAAAAAAAATATCACCCACCCCTTGACACTTATAACTTTTGCCATATATCTTAATTTCAATGTTGTCTGTACCAGACCAAAAACATCTCGCTTCCTTACCTTCAATAACTACAAAATTAGCCATCATTATTATATTTGCTGATAATAATGATTTTAATTCCTCCATATCTAGCATCATATTTCAACCCCTGAAAAAGTTAGCTTACCTATCTTATGGCTCGTCTTATTAATTTTTACGCTTTTAGGGTCAATTTTCATCAAAACATAAGGATTATGTAAAAAAATCTTAGATACATCACTTTTACCAACGCCAAAAGATAAAGCCGGCTCAAAGAAAATTTTATTATCTTCTATTTCTAAAGCTTGATGTAATGTTACTTTATCTTGCCAAATCACATTAAAATAAAAAGGTAATAGTAAATCTTTAGCATCTAAAGTAATATTTTTTAGATTAACAACCTGTTTAATAGGCAAACTCTCAGGTAAGTTATTAGATAAATCAGGAGCATAAGCTTTAAAATAAAAGCCTTGGCTAATAAGTAAATTTATTAAAGATTTTGCATGTTCAAATTCTGCTAAAGTTAATATTCTGGAGTTAATAGAAACATTCCATTTAGGAGTAATATTATTATATTGAACTGTCTTGCCAGATTTATCACTTATAACATCTTTCACTAAGTTAAGCGTTAAAGCAGAGACATAAAAATAACTTTGTATATAATCATCTATACCCGCTATCGGTTTAGCTTCTGGAATATTCAGAATATCTATTATTTTCATAACATCCACCCTCTAAACTTTATAATATTTATTGCGTTGTTGTAGGTTCATAAAGTTATTTACACCCTCCTTAAATCGCCGATTATCTACGATATCTTCAACACTCTCCATAACAACATTTTTTATTTGCTCAACTAAGCCAGTATCATCTTTTTCTACATTAATGCTAAAATTGAAGATATTAGAAGATTTTTGCGATTGATTAAAATGCTGTACCTTAGGTAATTGCGGTAAACCACCTTTAGCTAAAGCTTCTAAATTTGATAAACCAATAGCTTTAACGGCATGTTGTGGAAATACATATTCACCAGCATGAACTAAACCTTTAACTTGATATTTATGTCCATCACCTGTATAACCACCATCACTATAGCCAGCTAAGCTTTTTAAAGCACCAATTATTGCTCCACCCCAACCACTACCTGCACTACTATTACCTAGAGCATTAAAAAATAAATCTAAACTCTTATCCATTAATCTAGAAGCTAAATTACCTAAAACATTAGCCGTAGCATGACCAAAAGCCTCAAAAGCCTTCTTACCATCAAAAATATTTCTGATTAATTCTTTAGTTTGACTATTAACATCACTTAAAATATTTTTAAGTTCTTTAAATCTATCGTTCTTTCCTCCCTTAAGCTGTGCATTTTCTGCTTTACCCGCATATATTTCATCTATATTTTCTTTAGCTTCTTGTTTCTTTTTTTCTTTGTCTTTCTTATCTAAACCTAATGCTTCTATCAAATCATATTCTTGGCGCAGTCTTTTTTGTTTTTCTAATTCTAAAGTTATTTGTTCTTGAGTTAATTTACCTTGCTTTAGTAAATCATTTTCTTGTTCAACTAACGCAATTTTTTTCTTTAAGTTTTTGCTGTATTTTATCAAAACCCTCAAGAGCTTCATTTCTAACAATTTTTTTTGCTAACTCAGCTAATTTCTCTTTTCTCGTGTCGTCCAAAGTTATAAGTTGTTTAGTTGCATCTGACACTAATTTATTATAAATAGTCTGTTGTTTGGTTTCTTCTTTCTTCAAATCTAAAGATTTTTCTTGTGCTTCTATAAACTCATCAAATGCTTCTTTAGAAGGGTTCGTTTTATTGGAATTTATAATATCTGATATCTGCTCATTCAATTTTGTTAAATTTATCTTGTTTAAATCTTCCCCTAATTGTTTTGCTAGGTTTTCCGCTTGTCTCGCGTCTTGTTCAAGAATACCGCCTTTAATTTCCGCAAGTTTAGCTAAAAACTCTTTCAAAAACTGTTCATAAGTGATAGCTTCTTCCTGCAGTGATTTATATAACCCTACAATATGCTTTTTTGCGTCATATGGTAAATTCTTATAAAATTCCGCTATAACTGGTGACGAGGAATTAATTCCCCTCCAGATTTATTAAGCTTCTCATAATTCATAATCAATTTTGCTGTTACACTTAAACTATTATTTAAAAGATTTAATATTTTTTCTGGAGGCTTCTTATCTGCAATAGCTTGTGCTGTTTTGTTTACTTCGTCCCATACAGGTTGACCTTTTCTAACTTTTTCAATAAGAAATAAAAAACTTTCTCCTAAGTCTTTTATTTCTTTATTTGCTCCTTCAAAAGAAGTCTTAAGCTTCGCTATTGTGTGAGGTAAAGCCCCGCTGTGTTTATCTATTTTTTTAATTTCTTCCCTAGCCTCTTTTATATCTTTGGCACTGAAATTAATCTCAACGTTAGATACTTGGCTTTTAACCTTCAAGGCTACCACACCTAAAGCTTTCATCTCTTCGGTAATTTCTTTTGTAGTGTTAGAAGCCTGATTAGCATATTGATTATATGTGTACCAAGCTAAACCAACTGCACCTAAGGCTAAACCGCACCATTTAACATTGGTGCTAAAAATTTTAACCCCTCTAACGCTGAACTAGCGCGTCGTATATCTTTTAATGATTTAACATATTTTACTGCTGAATTTGTTGCTTCAATAGTTGTTATTGTTATCCCACCTAAAGCACGAACTAACACACCAGAACCAAAAATAAAACCAACTGAAATAGCTATATTGGCTAACGTATTAAAATTATTAGCTAAAAAATTTATACTGTCAGCTAAGGCTCTATTCGCTATATTTACATTATTACTTTTACCAACAAAAATAGCCAAAGCTGAACCTAAATTAGTGAATGACTGAGCTAAAGTAATTGGTAGAGCTTCCATTTCTTTTTGCATCTCAGGAATAGCATCTATTAAACCTTTTATCATTACTTCAGCTGTTAGTTTACCTTCGCTTGCCATTCTACCTAACTGATGAGTAGTCTTACCTAAACTCTTAGCCCAAGCACCGGTAACCCTACTTGCCTGATTAGCTAAGGTTCTAAATTGACCCATACTTAAGTTACCTTTAATAATAGCCCCTTTTAGAGCCTGCATAACTGGTATTGCAGCTTGACCACTAGTACCAGAAAGCAATAATGCCATGTTAGAAGCTTCTAAAAATTTAACTTGTTCTTGATTAGATTTGCCTAATTCATTCATGACATCGGCTAATTGAATAAAATCCTCTGCTGTTTGTTTAAAAGAAAAACGCGTTTTTAAAGCTGTTTCTCCTAATTGCGATAAAATACCATTGGCTGTACCCAAGTCACCCGTTACCAATTTAATACGACCAGCTAAAATCTCCCATTCTTCAGCCAATTTTAAAATTTCTTTACCACCAAAACCGGCACCTATTGCTAACAAGGGAGCTTTCATCGCATTAACTAAACCTTGACTAGTCGCTTGCATCTTTTTAGAAAATGCCTTAGCTTGACGGTCAATATTATTAAAGCTTTTATTACTGATACCTTCAACCCTAGCCATACCACGCTGGAATTCTTTATCATTAACACCAAGCTTTACTATTACTGCATCACTCATTGAACTTTCCTTGTTTAACTGCTGTTAAAAATGACTCTATATCGTCATCATCAAAAGAGGGCTTTTCAACCTGAGGATATTTAATTTTAATATATCCTTTAATCATATGAAAAAATTGTTCTAACGATAAACAATCAATCTGGGTAGGAGAAAGTCCTACAACCGCTCCCCACCCATAAAAATCTACCTCACTTAACGCTTGGCTTTTTTTTTGCTGGTATCTTCTTTAACTTCATCTGATACAGCCCCAGTTAAAGCTGTTGCTATAATGCTACCACAAGCATTAACCGCGGTTAAAATTGGTTCTTTATCAAAAAAACTATCTGATATTTCTTGTGCTTTAACCTCATTTAAACCACCGCCACAAAGGGCTAAGTAAATTATCGCTTGCACATCTGCAACACTCCAGTTACCCAAAGCTAAACGTTGAGAAATATTGCCTAAATTATCAGATAACATTTTCTCTAACTGTAACAATTGTCCTATCTTTAACTTAAGCGGATATTTTTCTTTATCTAAAATTAATTGCATTATTTTATCTCCTGCTTTTTATCAACCTTAGATAATAATACTGCTTTTGGCTTTTCATCATCAGCTACAGCATCTGCACTTACCTCTGGGAATATATTCACATCTTGTAAATCTTCATTTGGCTTAGGGTCTAATTTATCTAAAGTTTCTATAGTTAATTTCCCTGTACCTTTAAAATTAATAGTAGCCTTAACCCAGCTAGTTCTTTCAGCACCAATCTCAAAATTTTCTATATGTGCCCAACCTTTATAAATTATAGCTTGCTTTGGAAATTGTACTACCATCTTTATTATCTTAGGCGTGGAGGATAAAAATGCCTCTTGCCATGTAAGTAAAAAATCCTTATCAATTGCAAATTCACTATTCATCGACCAAGCTAAAGTTGTTGGCATTACCGAAGTCCATGGTAAATTACCATTATCATTACAAGTAATTTGCTCTTCTTCAGCAAAACTTTTATTAATTTGTAAAGCTCTAGAATTACCAACACAAAAACTTTTAAATCTTACTTTCTTCTCACCGTCCATCTGGATTATTTCACCTAAATAAACGATGATTTTCTCACCTCTAATGCGGGTGTTATCTTCTGTTGTTACTTTTTCTGCCATTTTATTACCTCTATGGTTAATGTTAAAATCCCATGGCTAGTTTCGCCATCTCTATCCAATAACGACATGGATTTAATCTCTAATACTTCTGCTATTAGAACATCGGCTATTGCTAATTTACCTAATAAATAATGCTCTAAATCTGAGGTAAGTAGCTTGATATTTTTACTCTCATCAGAAGCCTTACTCCAAATATCAATTTGAACACGCATATCAAAAATAATTCTGTCAAATTCGTTAGTTTTATCAGTCCAAAAACTACCAAAGGTTACATAAGGTAACTTTGGATTATTAACTGGAAAATCTGATATATTTATATCTTCCCAGCCCTTTAAGCTTTTTATCTTTGCTGTTAAAGCATTTTGTACATCTAAAGCTACTGACATTAATTCAGACCTGTTTGTTTCAATTGTTTAACTTTGCAATTTAACTCTTTTCTTATCTTCGCTTTTATTTGCTTCTTTCCTCCATTCCAAACTGGAAAAAAGAAAGGCTGTGCTGATTGATTTATCGTGCCAAATTCAACAAAATGAAAATAATAAGCATCTCTATCACCTAAATATTTATCTCTAGTACCAGCACTAATATAAACTCGATATTCGCAATTATTTTTATTGAAAGAACCAGCTAAAATATTATTAGGGCGCGCACCTGAAGCCCAAGTCCAACTAATAGAATTTTTTAAAGCTTCACTATCTACTGGTACTCTTTCACGCATTTGACGTACAGTTTTATTAGCTTCTTGCTCCATAACCTCAAACGTAGCTTCTAACATTTCTACTTTACGCTCGCGCAATAATTTAAGTCGCTTAGTAAAATTACTGACCTTGTCTAAACTAGCTGTTATCACCTTTAATCTCCTCTAACTCTAAGATTAAATATTTTGCGTCTCTATTATCTGGAAAAATCGATAAAATATTATATTTACAAATAAATGCTAAACAGCTTGCATCATCAGAATTTACACGCTTACATATATCTCCAGCTTTTAAGCTTTTAGCCTTACAAATATTTCTTATTCTTAATGATAATTTCTTGCTTTCTTGCAAGGCTCCTGCTTGGTAAATTTGAACCGCTGATTTAACAAAAAAACTGCCCTTAGTTTGATAAAATTCTTTAAATTCTTCACCAATTATAAGACCATGCGCATTTTCTACTAATTGCTGACAGTAAAATATAACTGATGCATGTAAAGCTCTCATTGTCTTAAATCCTTATCTTTTTATAAGGAAAGATTAAACGCTCATATTCTTCTAATTCGTAAGCTTTTATCGTGCCTTTTTCGCCTCTAAACTCCCACATACTAGCAACATGTAATCTTAACGCTTGGCGTAAAGCATGCGGTAATGGATAAGCTAAAAAACTACCCCTAAAAGAAAAAGAAAGCCGAGTAATGTCACTATAATTATATTGCTTAAGTTCAGGAGGATTAATAGTTACAAAAATTTTATCATCAATATATTCTATCTTAGCAGATGCACTAATAACTTCATCACCCATATAAAATAATATCTTATCTATCTCACTAGATAATTTAGCAACTGGCAACTCAATAGGCTCTCTAGTGAATTCTCCGTCATAAGTTACATTCACTTCTCTTATAGGATAATTAATTACCTGCTCTAAATGCTCTTTTGCTGATAAAATATAATTTTTTAGCTGGTAACCTTCTTGCGCAGTAATCCCATCAAGACAACAATGTTTGACAAAATCATCATATTCTGCAGTATCAACTTCTTCAGAAAAGCTAAAAGTAAAATTACCTTGCCTTTGCATATAAAGATTATTCATTCCAGCCTCACAAAAATTAGTAGCTGTTGTCTACCTTAAACATAAAGATAGGCAACAATTGTCAGTTGCTATTAAGCACTCTTACCTGATTTACTACCTTCAATAATATTAACATTAGTATATATCCCTTCTGGAACACCTTCGTTAATAGCACCATGAATAAATGCAGATGGTCTAAATACAGTTAACGCGATACGACGCTCACCTCTTAAGCTAATAAGGTTTCTATCAAAATCGTCTCCTGTACGAGCTAAAGAAACTCTAGTAAACCAGCGGTCATAAATAGCTGCGCCCATCTTAAAAGCACCAACTAAAAATTTACCTTGCTCAATCGCCTCTGTAGTAACTACAGGAATACCCCAAATAGTTTTTTCTCTTTGTTTAAAAGGGTCACCATGCAAATAACGACCTGTCGTATCCTTAAGACCCATGATATTTTCCCAGTCAATAGGATTAACGACAATACCATCAGCAAAAAAACCAGAAAGTGCTACTTGTGCTCTAGCTAATCTTAAATTTTCTAATGGAGTGCGTAAATTATCTTGTGTTTGAAATTTAGTAACATCTTTAAATTTACTAGCAACCTTCAACAGACCTGTTAACTGATTGTTAGTTCCTGTCCCATTTAAAAGTTGGTCTTCTTCAAACAAATCTAAACCATAAACAAGCCTATCATTAATATATCCTTGTAAGGTAGGAATATCATCCAGAGCCTGCTCGGTAACTTTAAATAAATGAGCAATGGTCTCTACAGGAGCCGTCTTAGTTTCAATAGTAAAATTAGAATAAGGTTTTAATTCGCCTTGCTTAACTATAGAAGCTTTATTAGAAAAATCCTTTTCTACACTATATTGTATAGAGTCACTAGAAGTTTTTCTAATTGGTAATAAATCCCTAATCTTTAACTCTCTACGAGGTAAAGCTATAAAACCACTTTCAATATGTGGCTTTACAAGCCCACCTACACTAGAAGATAACGTACTAATAACATTTTTAACCTCTAGAGAAATTGTACTCTCTTTTGAACTAGGGCGACACTTAAACTGCTCACTCTCAATAAACTGCTGTCCTATACTTTTAGTACTTTCATCCGATAAATCTAATCTATTTAATTGTTTCTGAGAGCTAACTCTAAAAAATTATCCTTAAGTTCATCAACGGATTTTTTTAATTGCTGACCTTCTTCTTTTAACTGCCTATTTTCTGCTTCAGATTTTTCTAACTTACTATTTAAAGTCTTAGTTTCTTGTTCTAAAGACTTTTTAAAAGTCTCTTCTAACTTCTGAGTTTTTTCTTCTAAATTCTTAGTAGATTGTTCTACCAATTGTTTTACTTCTAATGTTTCCATGGCTATGATTTCCTTTTGTGATTTAACATGTTCTACTCGTGCCAGCTCATTACAAGGTAATGTAACCGGCGATATTTCTTGTAATTCTATTTCTTTTAAATGTTTGGCTCCGCCGATATATTCATAATCTCTAACGAAGTAACCAATCGACAAACCAGATAAAGCACCTGCTTTTAATAACTCGTAAGTCTCCCTTCCTTGAGTGGTACCAGTAACAAGCTTACCCTTTACAAATAAGCCCTTATCATCCTCTTTTACTTCTTGCCAAACACCTATAGGACTATCTCGTTTATGTTGCCAAAGCATCGCAACATTTGTGCCTTTACTTTTATGTTTATCTAAGCTTTTCTTAAAAGCTCCCTTAACAACAACATCATTAGAATGGTCAACAACACCAAAAACAGAGGCATAACCACTAAATTCACCTGTTTCTGCTAATTCTTTAACCTCTAATTTAATTGCCTTTGTTTCCATCAGTTGCCTCCATTGGATTTTGAGTAATTGGAACATATTGCATTTGCATTCTAGGAATATCGCCTCCTGTAACTGGAGATAAACCTTCTAAAGCTCTAGCTTCATTAATAGTCATAACTCCACTAGCTAACATCTTCTGATAATTTTCTGCGCGGGTTTTACTATCGGCTCTTAATAAACCTTCAAAGTTAAACTTAATCCGATAACCTTGCTTACGTTCAGATAAATTAAATAAGGATTTTTCAAAAGCTGACTCAATTCGCTTAATACGTCCACGTAAACAATATTGTAAAAACATAGCGTTAGTGGCTTCAATTCCGCCACCTAATGAACTACCCTTAAAAGGAGCACCTACCATATGTGGAGGAATACCAAAAAATCGACAAATTTCTTCAACCGCAAAAATACGGCTCTCTAACATTTGGCTTTCTGAAAAATTAGCTTGCAAAGAAGTAAGCTTTGTATAAGGTGGTAAAACAGGCGGTTTACCACCGTTTTCACCTAAAGGAGCTAATTCAGCTAAATATTGTTTTACTTCTTGGTATTGCTCTTTAGTTAAATCTTGAGTAAACTCCAAAGCATATTGAGACATTAAGCCATTGATAAAAAACTTCCTTGCTACTTCTTCGCTTGCACTGGCATGTTCAAAAATACCCTTGCCAAAAAACAATGGTTGCCAAGCTTTAACGATACCGCCCCACGACCTTTAATCTCGATAATATCAGCAGAGGTTAATTTTTCGGTTTTATGATAATAATAAATTTGCTCATTCTCAGTAACACGGCTAACATCATCAAACTTTAACGGTATTAAAGAGATTAATTTATTTCCAGCTATAGTCTTTTTAATATAAGCAGTACCAAATAATTCTAACGAAACAACTATACAAGCAAAAAAAAAAATCTTCTTTAGTTTGATGTTCATTAGGCGAAAATTTTAACAAGTCATATAAAACACTATCTTTATTATCAATCTCAATGCCTTGCTTATCCCTTGTTAAAATCTCAATTGGTAAAGTAGCTATAGTATCTGCAATAAGGTTAATACATGCCCAGCCCGCAGATATTTTCAATGGACTATTATTACAAATATTATGTGCATTGAATAAATCTATTACAGGTATAAATTTATCTTCTGTTTTTTTCTTTCTAAAAAAATCCAATATAGCCATCTTAACCCCCACTAAAGACATCTAAAAAGGTTCATAGAATTAGACCGCACATCCATTAATTGACTCATCAATATATGATGTGCATTAAATAAACCTATTAACGGGTCAATCTTTGCTCTACCGCTGATTTTCTTAGTGATATAAACAGCACTGCCACGTTGTTCTAATTTGGCATTACCAATAACCCATTCCATCAGTAAGCTACCGCTATGAAACAGATTTTTATCTTTAATAAGTTTTTCAATCTCTTGAATAGTACCGCTTAATTTATAACCTTGAGGAACTGCAGTAACAGCTCCAGCTACACCATTTTGAGTAATAGTAAAACCTGCATTTTGTAATTCTAATAAAACACTAGAAATACCGGCACTATCTACACCAATACCAGCAATAGCAGGTAATTTACCACTAGCATTAACTTGCTTTACTAAATTAACAATAAAGCTAGTTTCTTCACCGCTTTTATTATAAAAGCTTAAGCTACCTTCCCGCTCAAAATCAGTTAATTGTACTGCTATATCTTTACGACGTTCTAAAATTATCCTATCGGCTAAAGCATGGAAATAACTATAATATTTACCTGTAGAGGAATTTAAACCAAGCACACATAAACCTAGTAAGTCATCTAAACCACCACCATCAATACCAATAGTTACCTTATCGCTTTTGGCTAAAAGATTCTCAACTGAGGCTAACGAATAATCTATACAATCCTTCCAATAAGGAGCAACTCCCCAAACTTCACCGGTTAAATCAGTAGCAATTTGCACGTTTAAATGTTGTGATAAAAAACGATTTAAACTAGCCTCACCTGCTCTATCGGCTTCATTAAAAGCCTCTTTTAAAAAATCTAAATTAACGGATAAACCTAAATTAGGTGTTACATATTTCCAAAGATTAACATCGCGCCATTGCTCATCATCACCTGATTGAACCTCTTGCGGAAATTCATATAATATTGGCAGGGTTCTAGTGTCTCTTATTTCACCATCACGTATTTTCCTAGCAACTTGTAACTGTTCTTTAAATACTCCTTTAGGAGCTTGGTCACTTTGCGTAGTAATAGTTAAAATAAAACCTTCTGCAACACTAGCCATACCACCACGTAACTGAGTAATAACTCGTTCAGCCTGTGGCAAAGAAGCAATAACATGCAATTCATCAATTAATACAGCAACTGGTTTTACTCCGGTAAGGGTTTTAACATCAAAGCTTTTAACTCTTAAAACTGCTCCGGTTTGTAAATTTTTAATTTCTCTCTTATGGTAAGTAATATGAAATAAATTACTTAAATACGTATCTATTTCAATCATTCCGCATAATTGTTCAAATGATATCTTGGCTATATCCAATGTAGGAGCTACTATTAGCATTTCTGCATTAGGGCGCTCATTTAAAATCAGATTAACTAACATTATCGCCGCACCGCCAGTAGTCTTACTATTCTTCTTAGGTACAAGGCAAAAAATATGATTAATCATTCTTACCTTATTTTTACTATCCCATGAAACCAAATATCGCACGAAGATATCCCTAAACCATTCACCCGCTGAATCTTTCATTAAAGGAGTGCCAGCAACATCTGGTAAACAAAGACGATTAAAACAAGCAACTGCAAAATCTGCTCTTTCCTTATTAAGTGGTAAATCAGGAACTAAGCTTTTACCAGCCTGTAAAGATTCCCACCAATTAGGAAATGATAAATCCCAATATTTATTATTTTGCATTTACCCAACCTCGAGGATTAAAATTATCTGCCAATTCGCTAGCTTGTTCCTTTTTACTAACATAGCTAGACCTTTCGTCGCCTTTAATCATTTTTAAAAGACTTCTTACTGCGGTTTCTTTTCCTTGTTTGGCATTTTCTAATAAGAAATCTGTTAGCTGTTCTTCTTTTTGCAAAATAAAATATTCACGCATCGATAATAAACCAGCAAATGACACCTGAAATACAGATAGCTCTAGCTTTAGCAAAATTGCTATTTTTTCATCTGACCAATTTAAACCCAATAATTTTTTAACCTTCTCTAATTCTTCTGTAGAAGGCGTATAAACACCGTTACGCATTATTCCTTGGGTCATTACCGTGGAAATATTAGTAACTTTCTGTGGAAAACTTACGTTTTTGTTATTTTTTCCTTGCTTAGCATGTTTCATAATTGCAAAAATCATCCCAAAATCAAAGTTTTTTTAAAAAAAAATCTCCAGAGTTGAGCCCCCTCCCGAACAAAAGAGAGCCTCCTAAAAAGCTAACTATTACCCCCCCCTTTAATTATTTTGTCGCATTTTCTTAGCTAGGGAGGTTTTCTTATTATGGCAAGAAGCACATAAAACCTGCAGATTACCTAAATCTGTACGGCTTCCACCGTCTTTTATCTCTTTAATATGGTCAACATATAAACGTTTGGTGGAGTTACACCAGCTACACTTATAGCATGCACGCTTTAAAGCCTGCTTACGTAATGATAACCACTCCATAGAACTATAAAAACTATCCTTAACCCTTGGTATAAAACCAATGGAACTAACACTACTGCCTATAGATGATTTATTAAATGATATCTTCATACAGTCAATTTACTATTGCTATAAACAAAGTAACAGAGTCTGTAGAACGTAATTTTAAATAAAATTGATAAATAATAATGTTTATAACTATATATTTAAGTTTATTCGTGCTATATAAATAGATAGCACGTTACTTTGATACAAATTTATTCTTGGTTAGTTGTTTATTCACTATATGAGGTTTATCATGAAACTTAAATACTTACCCTATCTTTTACTTTGTTTTATTTTCTCAATGAGTCAAGCTACGTCAGCTGATTTAACAAAGTTAAATCGTGCACCTACTAGTAAAGTTTTAGATAATAAAAAGCATGAGAATCATTGGTCTGGTGCTTATGCAGGCTTGCAATACTCTCTCGCGATAAATCATTATAAAAATCCTTGGAAACAAATGCTATCGATTACAAAAAACGGAGAAGAACAGTTTCCCAAGGATAAATTTGCTTCAATTAATAATGCTTCTCATTTAGCAGGGTTATTCTTAGGTTATAATCACACAGTTAACGACACTTTAATTTTTGGTGCCGAAATAGATTTCTCCTTTAAATTAAAATCTGATGAACTTCATTATCCAAAATACCCTAAAGGTAATCAGTTTAATTACTATAAACCTATAGAATTGCCTTTGAATGGTTATTTAGACGGTAATTTGCGCGCTCGTCTTGGCGTAAATTTAGGAAATTTCTTACCTTATATTGCTGGTGGGCTTAGTGTAATATATGATTTACCTAATAAAAACATGATGGAATATGCTCAGGATTCTATTAAAAATACTGTGGACAGAAAAGAGATACAAATAAAAATTAACGGCGATGATAAATTATATCTTGGATGGAACTTAGGTACAGGAATTGAGCACAAAACAGAACAGGGTCTGATTATACGAGCAGAATATCGTTATAATAATATTACTTCTAATCAAAACAAAAAAATAAGTTTCACTCAACAAACCGAAAAAACAAAAAAAGCTAATATAATAACTTATGGCTTAGAAAGTCTCAGTAGCCATGAAGTGCGTTTGGGCTTAGGGTACCATTTCTAATATAATTTATATAAACTCTGTGAAAACCCTATAATTTTTTATAGGGTTTTTTATTGTCTCTATTTGGGGGAACAAATACTAGTGTTAAAACTCAGTATCACTGCTTTAAATCCACAAAGTAAATAACTTAATAGATATAAACTTTTACCTTTGAAACAAAAGGAAACTTTAATAATCATGTTAAAAGCCCCGCATTTTACTGCAGGGCTTATTATTTGCTACATAGCTTTTCCTCGTTGCTTGTCTGCACTAAGGTGGATTTCCTCTATAGCTTTAATATCTTTAGTAAGTGATGACCGTAAAGCAGTAAATAAGATATGATAACTAATACGATTTTGTGCTAAAGCTGTATCTACAACATCAAGATATAAAACCTTTTTTAAACATTTATCGATTTTACTATGTGTCACTTCTCTCTTACTACCTACAGCGTTACCATATGTACGTTTGGTTAAATATTTTTCAGCTTCCATACGATAAACATTAGATAATTGTTCTGCATGTTTTCTAATGCAGTCTTTTATTCTTATTGGTAGCTCTCTTTCATCAGATGGTAATTGATATATAATTTCTTCTTGATTTTCTATGGCTAGTTTTGCTGTAGGAACGTGTTGTTGTTCTAGTTCCAACCAACGGTCAACAATCTTTGCTCTTAGAGTTGTGCTATAACCAGATACTAGAATTAAACACTCGCGTTTGGGCAACTGGTATTCAGTTTGTTCGCGGTTTTGCTTATCTTTATAGATGTGTCCAAATTTGGACGCATCTATTTTAAGCTCTAAAAGCATCGCATCAATATCACGTTTTACATGTTGATGTTGTTTCCCACACAACTTAGCAATCTCACGACTAGACATAGTTAATGCGGATGTTACTACATCTTGTTCTTGAGCTTGTTTTAATTGAGAGTTCTTTTTAGCTTTTTGGGCGTTATTTATATAATTGATTAAACCGTCCATGGTTTTTCTCCTGAGTATGTTAAAGTTTTCTATGAAACACCATATAATGGTGCCGGGTGCTAGAAAACACGGTACTCAGTCCGTCGTTATGCCTTCCCCTTGCAGGTATTGTATAGCATAAACCACACCCGACATAAAACGCATGCTTAAATAGCATAGTAATAAATCGAATTATTAGGAAACGGTAAATAAATTTCGGTTATTTGACCGCTGAGTATTTAGTGTTTTCTAGGCACTGTAAGATTAGGCTATAATATTTTTTAGCCTTTGTCAAATGGTTTTTTGTATTTTATGCCTTCCCCTAAACAAGCTCTTACAATTACGGTTAACTTCTCGCAACTTTGATATTACTTCATCAGGAGTTAACTTCCTTCCCTCAAGCTGACGCCAAGAGAAATTATCCAATACATAAGCGTTAATCGCATCAAGGTCTGCAGAATGTGAGTGAATAGTTTTTAAACCATAGTGATAATAATCTTCCCTAGTTAATAAACCATCTGCAACTAGCTTGTTATATTCAAAAGGACAAACATCCTCTAACACAATTTTACCATATTGCTTTATCGCTAGCTCAAGCTGTTCTTCTCGCGATTTGGTTAAGTTATTCTCAGATTCACGACGAGACAAGATAGCTCTAACTAGCCTATAAAAATGGTCAATTGAAGGAACATAACCTTTTAATTCGCCATGATGACCCATAAACAAATCATCAATTAATTTCTTAGTTTCATTAGCTGTTAGAGGTGCAACCGCCTTAGCATATTCAGTCATAAACATGCTGATATTTTCAATTAGGGTTAGCTTTGGTGAACGTAAAACCGTGAACAACCGCTTTATTTGTTCAGATTTCCTTTCAATTTCGTTAAGTTTAGCCTGTTGCATTTACTTGCTCCTTTTGTCCAAAATCAGTAAAAACCTTACTAAAATCCATATCTTTCACTGTTTCAGCCTGTCGCTTATGGTCATTGTTCCAGCTAGTAACGGGTAAGTTAATAACCTTTGCTGGTTCATCTTCCCAACGCTTTTGGTTTAAAAATGTTGAAGGGTTAAGCCATTGATAACTCTCAGGTTTGGATTGCTTGTATCGTCGCAAACCATCCAAAATAACATCACAAGTTACCGTCTCCCTAGCCAAGCTATAAGCTTTGATAGCTACTGACTTACCGACCTTATGCGGATATTCTTCCCAAAAAATATTAAAATCATCTGGAGGGATTTTTGCTTTTTTGACAAATACTTTAGTATTTGGTTTTTTATTATTCTGGTTCTGGTTCTGGTTAGCTTGATTTTGCTTGTCGTTTGCTTGTAGCAAATCGTTAGCAAAATTATTTTTTGCTTGGTTTTGCTTCTTAACCTCAGCTCCAAATTTACCAGCAAGTGAACGTTTCTCGCTGATTTCGGCTTTCTTTTCTATAGAGACACTAAGCTCTTCTCCAACTCTTGTGGACCACAATTTATCATCAGAAGTAACTATTATTTTGCCATCCTCTAATAAAAAGTCTAGAGCTTTAATAAATGTTTTAACTGTACAACCTGCATCATATGCTAATCTTTTAAAATCTTTAGTTATCGGTGATTGTTTATCATACATTAATGATATTAAACTAATATAAACCCCCTTCTCAACCGCGGTCATACTAGCCACACCAGCACGCCAATCAGAAGCAAACCATCTAACCCACGGTGTTTTATTATTTGCACTCATTGTTAATCTCCTTTGAATCTCTTTAACAATTTAAAAAATAGCAACACTTACTTCTGTTCAGTATTCCCTACTTCAAAAATTACTTTTACCTTTAAGGCTGTTGTCATTTTTAAAATTGTTTTTAGCTTAGGTTCCTTATTACCTACACGCCATTGATATAATGAAGAATAAGAACAGCCAGACAAGCCTTCTAAATCTTCTAAGGATAACCCTTGTTGCTTACGTACTTTATCAAGAGTAAAGCCGCCGATGTCTTCAGGGCTGGTTATAAGATGTTTCATTATTTACTTTCCTTATTGCTTAGTCTTAGTAGTATTCTATTAAAAGTTGCAGGTTCATTTAGAAAATTGTAAAGTTAGAGAGACAAAAAACAAACTACAATTTAGAGAGGAATAAACTCATAACTAAAGAACCTGCAACTATTACCAGCCATCAGACTGATAACTTTAATCATCATCACATATTTTAAAATATCTTGTAGTTGGACTCTTATCATCAACAATGTAGTTCTCTACGCTAGCACGCATTGGTAAACGTTCATCTAACCAAATATACCCAGCTTCTATACTATTATGATTTGCTATTCTAATGCTCGCTGTCACAGTGTTATCTCCACCCGCATGTATTTTAATGTCGTGTAGATATAACCCCTTACTAGCTAGAAATTGCTTTATCTCTTCTATATTAATCATTGCACGCTCCTATAATTGACATATTCACCTAATTAACTGCTTCTGGTATTTGGCTCGCATCTGTTATTTCAGTAGGCGCGTCCTTTTTCTGGCTATTGTTATAATCTACTTGCTTATTATGCTCTCTAATTTCAGACTCTAGACAACAAAGAAAGCCACCAGAAACTGCTCCTGCATATAAGATAATTTCTTCTTCACCATGGAAAATTTTTAATATATCCCTGCCGTAACGGTCTCTGGATGCCTCAAACTTAAAATTATTATTCTTTGAAAATTGTAATTCTAAGTTTTTGTTTAAAATTAACCTTGAGATAATATTATTAGGATAGGTTCTTACATGTCCATCTGTACCATAACGTTCTTTAAGTTCAGTCTCTAGCCGTTTCTTCTCTTCTTCTAATTTGTTATGTAACACTAACCCATCCAGTCGTCTGGCTTCTTTAGTTTGCTTTTGTAATTTTCTAAAAGCGTAATAAAAAACCAAAGATGGTAAAGTAGCTATTAATATTAAGATTGCAGTCATGTTAGTTTCCTTTGTTAAGTGGTTTTTTTACTTCTATTTTTTATATATTTTATCCTATTCCGCGGGAAATAGATTGCCTCATCTCCCCAGTCTTCGTTCTTAACTCCTGTCACTTCCATCCAGGCACCATCAATATCTGACACATGTGTAGCGTACATCATTATGTCCCCGTTATCTAAGAGACAGACACCAGAATTAGGACTATCTTTAAACAGATAGGTATTTGCACAATGAAACTTACAGTTATCCTCTGTTACAACTGTAATTTGAGTAATTGCGTTATTACTGAACATCTCCCGCCATTCTGGAGCTAGATTAATTGTATTTCTCTGTAATTGTATGTTTTCCATCTTAGTTTCCTTTTCCTACTATGGGCTGTTTGTGTTAATCTATTCAACCTTAGGTTGTATTTCGCCAACGCAACTATTATCTTGCGGGGACGTTAGGGATTGTAATTTAAGATAATTAGCTAAAGACATTGATTGCCCTTTTTCCCACCTAGAAACAGTGGCTTGAGTTATTTTTAGCATTCTAGCAAACTCCGCTTGAGTTACCCCTAACAACAACCTTAAGGATTTTACATTATCTTCTTTTTCCATATTTTGTTACTCTTATTCAATATACCTATACACATAGGTATATTATTTGAGTAAATAAATCAATAGATTTTTTTTGTTTTTATGTATTAAGGTGCTTATATGAATAGTAATGTTTTGAATCTACTCAATGCAATTCACTTTGATTGTGGACTTAGTCAAGGTGAAATAGCTGAAAAATTAAATGTATCTCAGGCTACAGTCTCTAGATGGATGACGAAAGGTGTTGACCCGCGTGGTTCTATGCACTTAGCAATTCAAAAGCTATACAATGAATTAAAGGGGATGGAAACAGGCAGTATTGTACCGCTAATGGGTTATATTGGAGCTGGAACAGAAATAGACCCGTCATTTGAGCAAGTTCCTGACAGCGGTTTATATCAAATTGACCTACCTTTTCTGCTAAAAGAAGACATGGTTGCTTTTGAAATTCAAGGGGAATCAATGTTCCCCGTATATAAAGAAGGCGATTTAATTATTGTAAAAAAGAGACAGACAAAGACTATTGAATTCTTTTACGGCAAGGAAGCTGTTGTGTTAACTTCAGATAATAAAAGATATATAAAAACAATATCAAAAGGATTAAAAGGTATAGATTTACTTTCATGGAACGCCCCCCCTATAGAGAATGTAAAAGTAGAATGGCTAGGTGAAATATTTGCCGTATTAAAACACGGTATGTATACTAAGAACTTTTATTTCGACTAAGTCTATAGAGCTTCGAATCCTATTAACCACATACAAATCCAACCAGAAATATTAACATTTTTGTTAAAAACATATACGTATGTGTATTTTTTTCTTGTCAAATATATTACATATGTGTATATGTATACATAGACCACGAAGAAGCAACGGCAGAACTGGTCACAGGAAGCAGATAAGAAGTCGTGAAATGAGCGAATTAGAAGAGATAAAGAAATTAGCTAAACAGATAATAAGCACAGGTGATAATAGGCTTAAATTACAATTATACGGCTTACTATGCACCCTAGCTGATAAGGCTAAAGATAAATTATGAGGTACGAGATGATTAAAAAAATACCAGTAGGTTTTAATAAAGTAATGATTATTAAACAATTACCTAACGGCACAATAAGCAGAAAGATTGTCCCCGCTTTAGAACAGGCAGTAAGTTAAAGTTTTCAGGCACTGTAGTGGTTAATTGATTTCGGCGATTAGCCACCAAAATAAGACGTTACTTAGGAGTATAAAATGAATATTGGCTTAATTTTATTATGTGTATTAATAGCACTGTTATTTATTTTGGCTATTTCACCTAATTCAAATCAGTAAACCAACCTGCCCTTTACAGGGGTAATAACTAAAGATTATCAAACAATTTAAAGATTAATGCGATTTCTCGCCACGGATGTGCTTTGTCTAAAATAGGATAATAAAATGAGTGTTATAAAAGTTAAACTTATCTTAGGTGGTCATTGTAAGGATTTATTTAAAGATAATCCAATGCAATTTGAACTAACTACTAACACAGATATAGATGTCTTTATAAATGATTTAGAGCAGTTATTAGACGATATCTTTTATGACATAGCTTACTTTAAAAATGATGCAGAGAGAATAGATTGGGTAAATCATAAAAATAATACTATGGGCAATACTAACGAAGCCATGTCTAGAAGCTGGTGTAAGCTACATGCTAGCAGATTAAACTTTGAGAATGATTGTTTGCCAATTTTCGTAAAAGAATCTGACTATTATCAAATGTTAGTAGATGAAGCAGAACAAAATGCAGAACTGGAATTTAGTGAGATGTTAAACACAAGATACTTATAGGATATTAATATGACACATTCACCTTTAGCCCTTATGGCACAAAAATATAATTTTTCACCTGAGAAATTCAAAGAAACAGTAGTAAAAACATGTATGTCAGGAGACCCTAAACCAGAAGAATTTCACGCTTTTATTTCAGTAGCAAATGAATATGGTTTAAATCCCCTAACTAAAGAAATTTATGCCTTCCCTAAACGGGGCGGTGGTATTATGCCAATCGTATCTGTTGATAGCTGGGTCAAAATAATTCATTCTAATAACAAGTTTGACGGGTTACAATTTAGAGATAATCTAGACGAAAATGGTAAGTTAATCTCTATAACCTGCTGTATAAAATTAGCAAATGTAACCATGCCAATAGAGGTAACTGAATATCTAAGTGAATGTATGCAAAATAGTGACACTTGGAAAAAGTACCCTTCTCGCATGTTACGTCATAAAGCCTTAATTCAATGTGCAAGATATGCTTTTGGTTATAGTGGTATTTTTGATGAAGATGAAGCCCACCGTATAAATCAGCCAGTGTTAGAAGTTACAACAATTGATATAGAAAAAATACAACAAATTAAAAACTTACTAAAAGCTACAGCTATAGATGAAAATACTATCTTAGAACATTTTAACATAGCTAGCTTAGAAGAATTAACAG
The DNA here is from genome assembly GCF_041345015.1 of Bartonella sp. DGB1. Taxonomy (NCBI): domain Bacteria; kingdom Pseudomonadati; phylum Pseudomonadota; class Alphaproteobacteria; order Hyphomicrobiales; family Bartonellaceae; genus Bartonella; species Bartonella sp. DGB1. The sequence goes on along the minus strand of NZ_CP166769.1, from coordinate 356,411 downwards.
AAACCCAAGCGGAAATAGCTTTAAAGAAATTACAAAAAAGCCAAAAGAAGTTAACCAAGGATAACAATAGTTACTTAGAGTATAAAGATGCAACAGAATAGCGCAGAATGGTTTCAAGCAAGGCTTGGTAAAGTAACAGCATCACGTATTTACGATATTATTGCTAGCCAGAAAAATGGAGAGCCTCTGAAGAAATATTCTGATTATAAAATGCAATTGTTAAGTGAAAGGCTAACAGGGCAAATATTCTCACAACCAACTAATAAATATATGGACTGGGGTGTAGAATATGAAGCACAAGCTAAAGAAGAATATAAATTTTTAAATGATGTTGTAATAACTGAATGCGGTTTTATAAACCACCCTACTATAGCTATGAGTGGCGCAAGTCCTGATGGATTAATTAATGCAGATGGACTTATTGAAGTTAAATGCCCTCAATCTACCACACATTTAGATTTTTTACTTAATGATAAAATCAAACCCGAATATATAGCACAAATGCAGTGGCAAATGGCTTGCACAGATAGAGCTTGGTGTGACTTTGTTAGTTTTGACCCACGCTTTGAAGGTAAATCAGCAGGTTTAAGAATTAAAGAAAAGCGCATATTACGTGATGATAATTTCATCGCCGAAATAACAGTAAAAGTTAGTAAATTTTTACAAGAAATAAAAGATATGGAAACACAATTAAAGGAGACGCAATAATGGATATAGAAGAAAAATCAGTAAAGATAATCGCTCAAGCAGTTAAAGAAACATTGCTTGAATTAAGAAAAGATATTGTAGCAGGTCAAGACTCAATAAAGCTTATTGATAATATTATTCTTTCTTTAGACAAATCTACAACTGACACTAACAAAGCTAATTATATCAATAACCCATCTAAAACTATTAATTAGGTCAATGACATGTATGGATTAAATAGAGTTACCTTGATAGGACATGTTGCAACAGATTTAACCTTTTTTGAACTTAAGTCTGGAATAAAACTGCTAAAATTTCGTTTAGTTACTTCTGAGAGATGGAAAGATAAAGACGGAGAAGTTAACGAACAGTTAGAATGGCACACTATCGCTGTTTTTAATGATGCTCTTATAAATTTAGCAAATAACCTTTTAGAAAAAGGCGATGGTGTGATGATTGAAGGTCGACTTCATACCAGAAACTGGAAAGATAAAGAAGGTCACAAGCACACTACTGCAGAAATCATCTTAGATAAATACTCAGGTAGATTAGTGTTATTGCGTAAAAAGGATATTCAGAATGACTGAGAAATTAACCAACGTAAAAGAAACTGATAAATTACTCAATGCAAGAGAAGTCGCCTCAATGCTTAATGTATGTGTGACTACACTTTATGCTCATATGAAAAAAGGCAATTTTCCTCAACCAGTACAAATATTAAATTCAACGCGGTGGAAGCTATCAGATATAGAGGAATATATAGATAGCCAACCTCGCGGAGTAAGAAATCAGTAATTGTAATTATACCAAAAAGAGGAGTCTTATTATGGACAATCAATTAATGGAAATCAAACAAACACAAATAGCTAACGATACAATACAAACTGTTAACGCTCGTGAATTACATGAATTTTTACAAGTAGGTAAAGATTTTAGTAACTGGATAAAAGACAGAATAAATAAATATGATTTTAAGGAAAATCAAGATTATATAGTTTTCGCCAATTCTGGCGAAAACCTCCATGGAGGTAGACCAAGCAAAGAATACCACCTTACCTTAGACATGGCTAAAGAGCTATCAATGGTAGAACGCAATGAAAAAGGTAAAGAAGCCCGTCAATATTTTATTAAATGTGAAAAGAAGTTAAAACAACCTAATACCGCTAATATCACGGAGGTATTAAGCAATCCAGACCATTTAAAAGCATTATTATTAGATAACGTTAATAAGGTTATAAAATTACAAGAACTGGTTAAAGAACAAGAACCAAAAGTTAAGGCTTTAGAACATTTAACACGTGCTGATGGATTACTTTGTATTACTGATGCTGCTAAAGTTTTAAACATGCGCCCTAAGGATTTATTCCAATATTTACAAAAACACAATTGGATTTATAAACGCGTAGGCACAAGTAATTTTATCCCTTATCAAGATAAGTTAAAATCTGGCTTAATGGATTGTCCTACCACAACAATACATCGTCCTGATGGTAGTGAAAAAATCATAGCTCAAGCAAAAATCACCACTAAAGGTTTAGCAATATTATCTGAAAAATTACAAGCAACACAGGTAGCATAATAAGTAAGCCAAGTAAAAGGATTTAACGATGATTTACAAAGGAGAAACAGAAATGAAAAAAATTAACAAAGGTTTAGTAAAACAATGTGTGGAAGAATTCGATACTAAAGCGGACGGCTTTCACGAGGTGTACTTAAAAATTGAGCGTGATTTTATGAAAGAGGCTGGAAGTGGGCTTGTTTTAGAACATTTAGCTAGTTTAGGCGGTTCTGACTCTTTGCTTAATACTTTAAAATTTGTAAAAAGCTCTGAGTATAAAATGGTTAAGTTAACCTATTTCTCTGATACGGATATAGAGGCTTTAGCAGAGGCTGGATATATAATTATAGACAATAAAGATAAATCTAACCCAAAGATAACTCTAAGTGATATGTTTTATCAAGATAGTAAGGACAACAAAAATGATTGATAAGCATATCCAAATACCCACATTAATGCATTCTATTATAAGAAAAATAGATAAATTGCTGGATAAGAAAGAAGCGCGCGATATGCCTGCTAGCTTAACTCAAGAAAACAGAAAAGAAATATTAGAGCTACTAAAACAAGAAAAATATAAGGATGGTTTAACTGTTACAGAAATTACTAGCCTTGTAGGAATGAACAGAAGAGGCATTAATAGTTTTATGAGTTTTCTTGTAAACAGAGGCAGTGTAACCCGCTTTAAAGGAGTGAATAGAAACCCTAACGGCGGTAGGCATAAAGAAGTGTATTATTATGTATTGAAGGGCGAATAAATGACTAAGGTAGAAAAAATAGATAAGTTAATAGATGACTTACAGCTCACAAGCGGTAAACTATACACTTTAGGCTCTGAGTCTTTTAATGAATTCAAAAAATTAAAAGATTTAAAAATAGAATTTAACAAAATATTAGAAGAAGAAAAAATAAAAGCAGAAAACGAACTCTTGGATGTTCATTATATGGTAATCGAAGCGCGAAGATTATACAGCAGATTAGATGCATTAACTGACGGGAGAAAACAAATGGAAAGCGCGGATTACAAGTTTGGAATGCTTGAGACAGCAGAAACTTTATTAGAGGATTTAGAGAATTTTTATTATAGAAAAAGGAATAAATAATATGCAAATACAACACATAAAAGAAATACGAAACCAAGAGGATAGTATACCTTTAACAATTTTATACGACCTACTAGGATTTAAAGGATGTGTTGATGAGTTAATGCTTTTTGTTATTCATTCTAAAGAGTGGGTGGAAATTGTACCAGATGATAAATATAACCTTACAAGAATAACAGAAAAAGGGATAAAGGCGGATATGCTTTGTTACCGTGATTATGTAATTTTTCAAGATGAAGAGTTAATAACATTTAGATTAATAGCGGTTAAGGCTGAGCGCGTTATAGACTTTTTAAGAGAGTTTAATAATAGGAGATTTATAAATGACAAACACAGCAACTAAAAATGAATCAATAATTCTTACTGTAAGAGAGGTAAACGGCGTATTTACAATAGACATAGCCTATTGTAATCATTGGAGTGAGGAACTTTTTTTTGAGGACAAATTAACAGGTTCTTATGATTTTCCAACTATCCTTTGGGATAACGGAAAAAGTAAATTGGATTTTCAGGTTAGAAAAGAAAATAACAAGACCTTTCTAGACGCAAGTTATAAGAATAGCAAGATTGAAAACATACCAATTTATAAAGGGCTAAAACTTGAGTTAAGCTAAAGATAGGAATAAATAACAGAATTAACAACCAAGAAAGGACTGTTTCAATGAGTTTAAATTGTATTAGGATAGCATTGGAACAATTAGCAGGGCTAGCAAACAGAACAGAAGATAAACAAATAGCTAAAGATTTAAAATTGCTACTAGACTTATTAATTAAAATTAAATTTTTAGAAGATAAAGAAGAAAATAAAAACTCTATTATTACTGCAAAGAGCACACCTAACGACTACCAAATAGCATTAATAGGTGGAAAAAAAGAAGTGGAACTCATGACTCTTTGTGATATTGATATTGATAAACCAAAATAAACCAGTTATCAAGAAATCCTTGATAACTGACCAAAAGATATAAATACTAGAGCCCCGCTTTTATGAGGTGGGGCTTTTTAGCGTCTACAGACTCTGTTAATTTTAAAATCCTTAGGTTATGATTCATTGTGATAAAACCGCATTGGAGCAAAGCATGAAAAAATATTTATATATTGCTGGAGCGGTGATAACCGCTTTTTTTGTTGCCTTAGCTAAAGCATTTAAATTAGGACAGCGAGACCAACAAAATAAGCAAGATAAAGAAACATTAAAATCTATTGGTATACGTCAAAAGGTAGAAAATGACATTAATAAGAAATCTGATGATAATATCCGTGACTCTTTGCGTAAGTGGGTGCGCGGTAATGACGAGACCAGATAATTGTATTTTATTTGCTCCTATTTATTTAGAATATAAAGATTTAGATGTTATTAGCCCACAGTTAGCTAGACAATTATTAAGACATAACGAAACCGGTGCTAAAGTTTGTAAGTGGTGATAAGGTTATAAAATGATAGATAAAAAGAAAAGAACACCATTAACGACACAAGAAAAACAAATGCTAAGAGAATTAGCTACTGCTTACTCTACATTTAAAACTTTATCACGTTGGTTAAAATGGATTATCATTACAATATTTGTCATTGTTATAGAAGGTCAAAGATTTTTAATAGCTATAGATAACATCTTTGAATGGGTAAAAAAATTATTTACTAGGGGATAAGTTTTACAGATTCTTTCGTATGCTTTCAAGTACATTGAGCTTAAAAGGGTGTGTAAAAAGGTAATATCATAATCCTAAATAAGCTGTAAATCGTTGATATTCCTAGGTTTTTATGGAAAATACAACTCCTTTACTTGGAGATATCCACAGCGCGATTTTTTTATATGTGACATCTTTGATGCTACACCAAAATCTGACATAGTAACAATGGAACATCCAATTTTTTTCTTAATTCTAAAATTCCTAAAGCAAAAAGAATTTTTTTAAACAAAGAGAAAACATTCAAAATAACTCCATCAAGTCTTGGTTTTGTAAACGTGTTTGACCGCGGTATTTTAATTTTTGCTACTGCTCAATTAATGCATGCAAAGAAAGCAGGTAAAGAAATATCTTCATTTGTAACATTTAAAGTTTACGATTTTTTACATGTAACTAATAGAGCAAAGACTGGTATGAGTTATCAAAATGTAAAAAATAGTTTAACAGGTTAAGAGTAACCACAATATCAACAACAGCTAAAAATAGAACAAAAACTAACTACAAATATATTTGGATTAATAGATCAAAGAAAAATTGATAGAGAACCTATCGGCCGTATATTAGTAATATAATTAAAATTATCAGATTAGTTATTCTATGCTATACAAAATACTCCGGTGCTTACTTTGCACCCCGCTATTATTTTAGATTAAAAAACCACTAGAACGTCCTTTATATAAACTATCACATACAAATTGCGACAATAATCAAATTGTAAAATATCCTTAAAATTTAAAAGGGAAAATAAGTTAAATTTGCCTTAAAATGAATTTAATCTCACAATTTAAAAAATTCTAGAACTTAATCAAAATACCCACCATATACATGAATATTCTGTTATATTTAAAGCTAACCTTCTTCAAATATAACAGTTAGCAAAAAATGCACCTGTAAAATTGCTACTCTAAGATACATAATAAAGAAATAAATATATATTTTAACAAAAATAGCAATTATTATATGACTAAAATAAAAAGAAAATGCTTTTATTAAGTCATTTTCTATTAAGTATAAACTTTGCGATATTTAGCTTAGTTAGATATTTACTCCATAATTCTTTACAAACTCTTTCTAAAATATTTCTATCATTAGATATCCGTTTAATATTTAATATGAGAGATCCAAGATAATAGGAACTCCAAAATTTTAATATTATCAAAATTACACAAATCAATGATTAATATATCCATGTTCAACAATGCACATGCCGCAAGGCAATATCATCACCTACAATTACTTTGAGCATATTTGACATTTACAGTAGCCGTGTTAACCGTAAGTTCTTTTACAGAGCCATCTAAGCACTCCTTCTCATCAAAATGAAGTATGGTATAACCTCTTGACGCTTAACAGAGGATTTTTTTAAATATATTTTTCATGAGAGTCTTCTCTTTACTAATTTTCTTACTTTAGGTTAACATGAACAAAATTAAAAATTAATAATACTTATCTATAACATTGATAAATATATTTCCTAAAAATTTTAAAGGGAGATACAATTTTAAATTTATCACTACATATTAAAACTATAAGAAATATGCCTAATCTAACGAGCAAAAGGATTATACGAAGAATCAAAATATTTTCTAATAAAAATAAGTCATTTGCAAATATAGCAAAAAGTATGTTTTTATCTCTAAAAGATAGTTGCATTATTAAAGATATTAATGAGAATAG